>PUMT01000191.1 GCA_003551495.1 Bacteroidota bacterium | reverse complement strand
ACGTTCAGGGTGTCCCACCTGCCGATAGTAAACAATGTTGAGTTCCTGGGCCTTATTTCTGACACCGATATATATGATCTCAACATGATGGACGAGCCGATAGGTAATCACAGGCTTTCCCTTTTCAGTCCTTTTGTTTACAAAGGCCAGCATATTTATGAAGTTGTTGAAATAGCATCCAGGCTGAGTCTTTCGGTTATTCCTGTACTTGATGAGAACAGGCATTATATCGGACTGATAACTCAAAGTGACCTGCTTCAATATGCAGCAGAACTGTTAGCCCTGAAAAACCCCGGGGGCATTCTTGTGCTTGAGATCAACCAAAGCGATTATTATCTCAGTCAGATTGCACAGATCGTTGAAAGTAACGATGCCAGAATTTTGAGCATATATGTTTCATCCAGTGAAGATTCGACCAAAATGGATGTGACCATTAAGGTAAACAGAAACGACCTGGCCCCTGTAATACAAACCCTTATAAGGTATGACTACAATATCAAGGCTTCTTTCATGGAAGATGAAGAGCTTGAAAATTTTTACAAAAACCGTTATGAGCAGTTTATGCGCTACCTGAATGTCTGAAATTCATAAAGCGCCTGCGGCAAAACAATAAAAACGCAATATGAAGATCGCAGTATACGGCAGAAGTTTCTCAACCGATTTTTCAGATAATGTCAGGGAGCTGCTCCAGAGATTAACAGATAACAATGTGGAAGTTTCAGTATTCAGTCCTTTCAGCAATTTCCTAAAAACAAATACTGGTATCGATCAGGTGCCCGGTAAAACTTTTTCCGGATTTGAGGATTTTGATGAAAAAACCGACTTTGTACTGTCCATAGGGGGCGACGGAACCATTCTGGAAAGCATTTCACTTGTAAGAGATTCCGGGATTCCAATTATAGGGATTAACAGCGGTAAGCTCGGATTCCTGTCAAGTATTGCAAAAGAAGAAATTAACCAGGCAATAGATTGTATATTGAAAGGCGATTACACTCTTGAGGAAAGGAGCCTTATAAAAATTGCTTACCCGGAAAACATTTTCGGAAGCTTCAGTTATGGTCTGAATGAGATCACCATTCAGAAGAAAGATTCCAAAATGATAACTATTCATGCCTACCTGAATGGCGATTTTCTGAACTCTTACTGGGCAGACGGATTAATTATATCAACTCCAACAGGATCAACCGCCTACTCTCTCAGTGCCGGAGGCCCCATAATAACTCCTGATTCAGGTGTTTTTATCATTTCACCTATTGCTCCGCATAATCTGACAGTAAGGCCGCTTGTAATACCTGACAACAATGAGATTACGCTGGAGGTGGATTTCCGTTACAATGAATTCCTGCTTTCAATGGACTTTTATACTGCCAGGATAGAAAACCGGATGAAAATTAAACTTCAGAAAGCGCCATTTTCAATCAAACTTGTAAACCTCAATTACCAGAATTTTTACAGCACCCTCAGAAACAAGCTGATGTGGGGTGTTGACAAGCGCAACTGATTTCCCGTAAGTAAAAAAGTGCTGTTAATAAATATCCTGATTTAGAATAATTTTATAACTTACCAAAGCTAAAAAAACTGTTAAAGTTGACTTAAAAAATGAGGTGGTTTTGTATTTTATTTACTTTTTTCCGAACGTCTGTATGATTTTTTCGTAGAAATAATAATTAACACCTGGAAAAATTATTTGCAATGTTTAAAAAGTCTTTGCTGTTTATCTCCCTGTTTGCAGTTTCGGCACTTTTTGCCTGGTCTCAGCCGTGGCGTTCTACTCCTTATGAAGTTTATGGCGGAATGGGATTTTCAAATTATTTTGGAGATATTGGAGGAACCTCAGATGAAGACAACCTTTACGGATTGAAGGATTTTGAACTTTTTCAGACACGTCCTTCAATTAATGCAGGACTGAGATACAATTTCCATTACTTTTTTTCGCTGAACACAGCAATAACACTTGGGTGGCTCAGCGGTGATGACGAAGGCGGCCGCAACGAAGCAAGGGGTTACACTTTCAACACCCTCTTTTTTGAACCCTCCACAAGAATAGAATTCTCTTTTTTGAAGGATTATCCCTTCAGGACAAGGAGAACCGATCGGAGGGGGCGTATTGCAAGCTATTCAACCCTGTCGGCCTACGCTTTTGGCGGGTTCGGGGGAATTTTCTTCCATGTTATGCCCAATGAAGCTTTGAAAGAAAGGCGGGAAACAAGCAATATTGAACACGGAAATGCAGCACTTGTTATACCTGCCGGGATCGGTCTCAGGTTAGGAATAAGCTACGAAACCGATCTCGGGATAGAGATAGGGGGGCGCTATACTACAAGCGATTATATAGACGGTTTTACATCAAATTTTTCGAAGCATAATGATATTTATTACATTACTACAATTAATCTAATTTACAGGTTCAACGAATTCCCCTTCAGACAATAAAACCGGAACAGCTTTATTTTAAATGAAAACAACAATTACAGCATTTCTCATAATCATCTTTTCTGTAAATGTCAGTGCACAGGAAGGCATAGAGTTCGGGGGCTTTACAGGAACATCCTATTACCTTGGAGACATCAATCCGTCAAGGCATTTTTATTCAGTATCCCCTTCCCTTGGGGCTTTGATAAAATACAACCTTGACAATCACTATTCGGTACGGACAAGTATAAATTTCGGCCGGCTTTATGCATCTGACAGAGATTTTGACAACTATTTCCAGCAACACAGGGGAGCATCTTTTGAATCCGATTTCATGGACTTAACACTCTTAATGGAGTTCAATTTCCTTCCTTTTGAAACAACCATCTTCAAAAAAGGATTCAGTCCCTTTATTGCAGGCGGTTTATCTTATATTTTTATTTCCGGGTCAGGGGTATCTGACAGTTATCTCAGTATCCCTTTCGGAGGCGGTCTGAAATACGGGATATCCAAAAAAGTAACAATCGGCGCCGAATGGCTGCTAAAAAAAACATTTTCAGATAAAATTGACGGAGTTATAAATTTTGGTCAAAAAAACGATCCTTCTTTGATTCATAATAATGATTGGGTATCTTTGGCAGGTTTTTTCATCACAATTAAACCTTTTGAAAGGAAAGGTGATTGTCCTGTTTACTGGTAACCACCTCATTTGAACGAAATGTCACTGAAGGATAAAATAATAATCAGCAAGCTGCCTGAACATGTTGCCATAATTATGGATGGTAACGGCCGCTGGGCTAAGCGAAGGGGCAGTGAACGCATATTCGGACATCAGCAGGGAATAAAAGCTGTACGCAATGTTGTAGAAGCCTCCGGGGAACTGGGCATAAAATACCTTACACTCTTTGCATTTTCTAAAGAAAACTGGTGCAGGCCAAAAGCAGAAATTGATGCTTTAATGGACCTTATGGCATCAACCATTAAAGCTGAGTCTGAAACACTAATTAAGAACAACATCCGTTTGTTAATAACCGGAGATCTTGACTGTATGTCTTCGGCTATTACAAGTGAATTGCAAAAAGTAACAGAAGCTACCAAAAATAATACAGGTTTAACACTCGTTATTGCATTAAGTTACAGTTCCAGATGGGAGATTGCTGAAGCCGCTGCAAAAATTTGCAAGGATTTCAATGCCGGGAAGTTGAAGGAAATAAATGAAGAGGTTTTTGCCAGGTATCTGGTGACTGCAGGAATACCGGATCCGGCACTTCTTGTAAGGACGAGCGGCGAGTTCAGGATCAGTAATTTTCTCTTGTGGCAAATAGCGTATGCAGAATTATACTTTACAGAAAAACTTTGGCCTGATTTTAGCAAGGAAGATTTTTACGAAGCTATCATAAGTTATCAGAAAAGGGAAAGAAGGTTCGGGAAAACTGGTGAACAATGTAAATAAAGTAATATTAACCAAATAGTAAGATAGAGTATGGTGAAAAGAGTTAGTATTTTGCTGATTCTGGTTTTTTGCGGCATGATACTGAATGCCCAGGAGGAGCAGATATCCCCGCCTGTAATGGACTACTCCTCGCCCCGTGAATACACAATAGGCGGAATTACAGTATCCGGGGTCAATTACGTGGATCATTACGTAGTAATAGGATTATCCGGTCTTGAGGTGGGGAGCAGAATAACCGTTCCTGGAGAAGCTATATCAGGTGCGATAGAAAAATTATGGAACCAGGGGTTGTTTTCAGATGTAAGGATTAAAGCAACAAAAATTGAAAACAATAACATTTACCTGGATATATACCTTGAGGAGCCTCCCAGATTATCCACATTCAGTATTGAGGGATTAAGAAGATCTGAGGAACAGGACTTAACCAAAAAGCTAAACCTGAGGAGCGGTACTATGGTAACGCGCAACACCCTGAACAAAGCAGAAACAACAATTGACAATTTCCTTGAATCCAAAGGCTTCTTTAACGCGGATGTGGAGATAAAAGTTAATGACGATCCTGAAATGCCAAACCGGGTGATTCTTGACATAGATATTGATAAAAATGACAGGGTGAGAATTGCCGACATCAATTTTTACGGTAACGAAGCTTTTTCTGATTTCCGGCTTGAACGTACAATGGATGATACCAGAAAGAGAAGCCTCATCAATATTTTCAGGCGTTCAAGGTATATCAGATCCGATTTCGAGAAGGACCTCGAAAGAATTATCACCTTTTATAATGAAAACGGATACAGGGATGCCAAAATAGTTGCCGATTCGATATACTTTATAAGCGACAACAGGATTGAAATCGATATTGATATAGAAGAAGGAAAAAAGTATTACTTCAGGGACGTTGAATGGGTGGGCAACACCAAGTACCCTTCGGAGTACCTTGACTTTGTCCTGGGCATAGAAAAGGGGGAAGTTTACAATCAAACAAAGCTCACCGAAAGGCTTCAGCTGGCTGATAACTCTGTAAGCTCCCTCTACCTTGATGACGGATACCTTTTCTTTCAGGTTACTCCTGTTGAAACTCGAATTGACGGTGATTCAATTGATTTGGAAATGAGGATCAGGGAAGGTGATCAGGCCAGGATAAACCGTGTGATCATTACCGGTAATGATAAGACCAACGAACACGTTATCCGCAGGGAATTGCGGACAAAGCCCGGACAGCTTTTCAGCAAGTCAGCCATAATCAGAAGCCAGCGCGAACTTGCCAATCTTGGCCACTTTAATCCGGAAGCCCTGGATGTAAGGCCTATACCCAATCCTGATGACGGGACTGTTGACATAGAGTATGTTGTTGAAGAACAGGCAAATGACCAGCTAGAAATATCAGGCGGCTGGGGGGCAGGCATGCTTATTGGTACACTCGGGGTGCGTTTCAATAATTTCTCCACAAGTAATATACTCAACAGGGATGCCTGGAGGCCTCTGCCTTCCGGAGACGGGCAAACCCTCAGTATTCGCGCCCAGTCTAACGGCAGCTATTACCAGGCTTATAATATCAGCTTCATTGAACCCTACGTTGGCGGAATAAATCCCAATTCGCTTTCTCTTTCTGCTTTCCATACAATTCAGACGGATATATGGGACCGTACAGTGGAAGAAGGCGCATCCATTAAAATATCAGGAGCATCTGTAGGATTCGGACAGCGACTCGACTGGCCGGATGACTTCTTTACACTTTATAATGAAATAAGTTTTCAAAGGTACAGTCTGAATGAGTGGACAGGTTATTTCCTTTTCTCTGACGGACAGTCAAATAACCTTAGTTTTAAGACATCTTTCGGAAGAAACTCAATTGACCAGCCTATATATCCAAGAAGAGGAAATACTTTCAATCTTACCTTGCAGATGACTCCTCCGTATTCACTTATGAACGACAAGGACTACAGTCAGATGGAACCTCATGAGAAGTACAGGTGGATTGAATACCATAAATGGACTTTTGAAGGGAAATGGTATTCAAGAATAATAGGCGACCTGGTATTTTATTCCGGAGCACAGTTTGGTATCCTGGGGTATTATAACAGCGATATTGGCCCCTCTCCCTTCGAGGGATTTGATCTTGGCGGCGACGGAATGACCGGTTACAACCTTTACGGAAGAGAAACCATTGCCTTAAGGGGTTATGAAAACGGTTCGCTGACCCCTATAAGGGATGGCAGTAAAGCAGGTAACCTTTACAATAAGTTCACTATGGAACTCAGGTATCCACTTTCCCTGAATCCTCAGGCAACCATTTATCTTCTTGGGTTTATCGAAGGCGGTAATGCCTGGTACAGCACAAGGGAATTCCAGCCCTTTTCCATTAAGCGTTCGGCAGGTATAGGAGTAAGAGCTTTTCTGCCAATGTTCGGAATGCTTGGTGTTGACTGGGGTTACGGATTTGATGAGATACCACACAGGCCGGGAGCCAATAAAGGACAGATTCACTTTGTTCTGGGACAACAATTTTAGTTTTTTAACCTAAATATTGAGCAATGAAAAAAACACTCCTGATCTTAACAGTTCTGTTTGCAGCTGCACAGGTTTCTTTTGCCCAGCGTTATGCATTTGTTGATACAGATTATATCCTCAACAGTATTCCGGCTTACAGGGCCGCCCAGGAGCAGCTGGAAGAGTTGATCGAAGGCTGGGAAAAGGAGATCGAGAATATATACGGCAGGATAGAACAGCTGTATCGCGATTTTCAGTCTCAAAGGGCACTGATGTCTGAAGAGATGAGAAAAAAAAGGGAGGAAGAAATTATAAACCTGGAAGCAGATGCCAAAAAGCTGCAACACAAGTATTTCGGACCTGAAGGTGAAATGGAGAAGAAGCAGGAAGAGCTGATAGGGCCTATTCAGGATCAGGTGTACAATGCCGTGGCTAATATAGCTGAAGAGGGAAATTATGCCGTAATATTTGATATGGCAAATTCTCCCACCCTGCTTTACACCAATCCCAGATACGACCTCAGTGATGAAGTTCTTTCAAAACTGGGGTATTAAGGATTGAAAATAGTTAACACAAAGATATTATTTTAAGTTTTAACGTTAATCCAGCCGGCATATGTAAAATGTTGCATTAAGATGTACTATAATTTTTTAATTGTCAACAATTAACTAACTGAATATTAACCTTTTTAACTATTATTTTTAAAAGCATGAAAAAGTATTTAAAACCGTTATTCCTTTCTGCATTATTATTAATGACAGGAGCAGGAGTTTTTGCTCAGCAGGACCTTAAATTCGGACACATAAACTCAAATGAACTGCTAAGGGAAATGCCTGAAAGAGCTCAGGCACAAAGAGAATTACAGCGGGAAGAAGAAAAGCTTATAGAACAATTGGAGCAGATGCAGGTTGAATTCAACCAGAAGCTTCAGCAATTTACAGAACAGCAGGACACTCTCACATCTCTTGTAAAGCAGATGAGGGAAAGGGAGCTGAACGAAATTCAGGAGAGGATAAGACAGTTCCAGATGACTGCACAGGATGATCTACAAAGAAAGCAAATGGAGCTGCTGCAGCCTATTTTCGATAAAATTGAGAGGGCTATCACAAAAGTTGCTGAAGAGGAAGGCTTGATTTATGTATTCGACATCAGCGGCAACTCACTATTGTATTATGGCGATCAGAGCATTAATATCCAGCCGCTTGTCAAACGTGAGCTGGGAATTGAATAAGCCACTCTGATAAGTCTCAGATAAAATACCATCCCCGAAAGGATGGTATTTTTTTATTTCTGCACAACCAGTCAAATTTGACTATAACAATTAATTTGCTTTTCTTTGCTGCAGTTCAATTAAATGTATAATTTACCCAACAGTAATGGAATTAGAGCCAAATCAACCACTCGGCATATTTGATTCGGGTTTGGGGGGACTTACTGTTGCTTCGGCTATTAAGCAGCTTCTGCCTGATGAACGGATCATCTATTTTGGAGACACTGCACACCTGCCGTACGGTGACAAATCAGCTGATTCAATTATTTATTATTCCCGGAAAATAGCAGATTTCCTTCTTACCTACAACTGCAAAACCATTCTTGTGGCTTGTAATACTGCCTCCGCAACAGCCTTTACTGAACTGCACAGGATTTTCGGTGACAAAGCCCTTGTAATTGATGTGATCGACCCTGTAGTAAGTTATGTTACAGAAAAATTTCCTGCTTCAAAGATTGGTGTTATAGGAACCAAGAACACAATTAACAGTAATACCTATACGCTCAAGATTCGTGAAAAAAACCCTGGCGCAGAGGTTGTATCGATGGCTGCACCCCTCCTTGTGCCGATGATAGAGGAAGGTTTCATATATGATGATATAAGCAATGCCATTATCAGGACGTATCTCTCGAATGAACTGCTCGAAGGAATTGAGGTTATGATCCTTGGGTGCACTCATTATCCGATAATCAGGAACCAGATACGCAAGTACTACGATTTCCGGGTTGAGGTAATTGATTCGGCTGAAATTGTAGCACGTCATCTTAAAGAAAAGCTGGCATCCGAAAATCTTCTGGCAGGCAGCAGGCAGGATGAGGATCTTTTTTTTGTATCAGATTTTACCGATTATTTCGGGAAAATTGGAAGAATGTTTTTTGACAGCAGTATCAATCTTTTAAAATCTGACATCTGGAAGTGACCCGGTGTCATTTCAGGTACCATTTGGTATAAGCAGTATATTTAGAAGCAATTTGCATTATCTGTTCCCTTGCCTTGCTTTTGTCAACCTTTTTGATGAATCTTGCGGGTACTCCCCCGAATACTGAGCCCGGCTCTATCACAGTTCCTTCCAGAACTACCGAGCCGGCAGCAATGATTGAGTTTTCCCCAACAGTGACTTTGTCCATAAGTATTGCCCCCATCCCGATAAGTACATTGCTTGCTATTTCAGCGCCATGTATAATTACATTATGCCCGGCTGAAACATTGTCGCCTATAGTTACGGTTGTCTCACCATAGGTGCAGTGCAACACACTGTTATCCTGAATATTAACCCTGTCGCCTATCCTGATGGAGTTCACATCCCCCCTGATAACGGTATTATACCAGATGCTGCAGTAATCGCCTATCACAATGTCTCCGACCAAAGTGCAGTTTTCTGCAAGAAAACAGTTGTTCCCGATTTGCGGGGTAAACCCCCTCACTTCCCTGATCAGTGCCATATATTATATTTATTTCAGTAAGGATGTGATTAGTATTACTTGAAGGTTACAAAAACTGCCTTAAACCATGCCGCTAAGTTACACTTTTAATCTTTTTATTAAGCATTTTGAAAAATACGATTTTTCTTATTTAGTATTGCAGAAAATATTAACTTTGTGACTTGTAATACACTTTATTATAAATTTCAAAAACCGGGTTTGCAAAAATTGCATTGCATATAAAGCTTATTATATGCGATGATATGTTATAGTGAAGGCAACACTTTTTTACAAACCTCCTTTTTTGTCCGGTGTTATTACTTCTTGGCTTGTGTTTCATTAAAATGAATATGCTATTATATGCTATATTTTAAACCCAACTAACAGATTATTAACTTATTTATAATTTATTTCAAAAATGAGCAAAAACAATAACGTTACAGAAAAGGAATCGGCAGTTATCAAGTTCGTTGGCGACTCCGGCGACGGAATGCAGCTGACCGGTACTCTCTTTTCAGATACAGCTGCGTTATTCGGAAATGATCTTGCCACATTCCCCGATTATCCTGCTGAAATCAGGGCGCCCCATAACACAATTTTCGGGGTTTCAGGATTTCAGGTACAAATTGGCAGTATTAAAATTAACTCATCAGGCGATTTTTGTGATGTGCTTGTTGCAATGAACCCCGCTTCACTTAAAGCCAATCTCAAGTGGGTTAAAAAGAACGGGATTATTATTGTAGATGTTGATGCTTTCGATAAGAAAGCGCTTGATAAATCGGGCTATGAGGAAAATCCACTCGAGAACAACAGCCTGAAAGATTATAAGGTGGTGGAGGCCCCTATCTCAACCATAGCCAAAGAGAGCCTTTCCGATCTTTCCTTGTCTGCAAAAGCGGCTACGAGAAGCAAAAACATGGTTGCACTTGGAATTACAGGCTATCTTTTTAACCTGGATATAAACTCAACCTACAAGTTCATAGAAAATAAGTTCTCCGGAAAGGATATTATTGTTGAAAGCAACAGGAGAACACTTGCTGCAGGTTACGAATTTGCAAGGGAAAACGAACTTTTTGAAACCACTTTTTTTGTTCCCAAGGCTGATCTCCCAAAAGGAAGGTATCGTAATGTCACGGGAAATGTAGCAACTGCATGGGGTTGTCTGGCAGCAGCAGAACGTTCCGGTCGCGAGCTTTTCCTTGGATCATACCCAATTACTCCTGCAACTGAAATACTAATAGAGTTTGCCCTGCACAAATCTCTGGGTGCCAAAGTATTTCAGGCCGAAGATGAAATTGCAGGCATCTGTTCGGCCATAGGTGCCAGCTACTCCGGATCACTTGCAGTCACAACCACTTCCGGACCCGGCTTTTCACTTAAAAGTGAAGCGATAGGACTGGCTGTTATAACAGAACTACCGTTGGTCATTGTCAATGTTCAAAGGGCAGGACCTTCAACCGGAATGCCTACAAAATCAGAACAGTCCGATCTGTTGCAAGCCCTCTACGGCCGTAACGGGGAATGTCCTGTAATTGTAATTTCAGCTTCCTCACCGGCAAACTGCTTTTATTATGCATATGAGGCGTGCAAGCTGTCAATGGAACATATGACCCCGGTTGTTTTGCTGACTGAAGGGTATCTTGGCAACGGCTCCGAACTTTTCCGCATTCCGGATGTAGAAAACCTGCCAGATATAAATCCGCCAATTGCAAAGCCTAATGATCCGGAATACAAACCATATGCACGGGATCCTGTTACACTTGCCAGGAAATGGGCAATACCGGGAACCGAAGGTTTAAGGCACCGTATTGGCGGACTTGAAAAATTCAATATTGAAGGTAATCCGACAACCGATCCTATTAACCACGAGTTGATGACTAAGCTGCGGGAGGACAAGGTAAAACGGGTTGAAAACTATATTCCTGATCAAACAGTTACTGGTGAAGACTCGGGTGACCTGCTTGTTGTTGGATGGGGAAGCACATACGGTCCTATACACACAGCCGTGAAAGAACTGCAAAATGAAGGAAAAAAGGTTTCGCAAACCCATTTTCACTATATAAAACCCTTGCCGAAAAATACGGGCGAAATTTTCAGGAATTTCAAAAAGATAATAGTTTGCGAACTAAATGCAGGGCAGTTTGTCAAGCATTTAAAAATTGAGCATCCTGAATACAAGTATCTTCAATACAACAAAATACAAGGCTTGCCATTTGTTGTTCATGAATTAAAAGAAAAATTTAACGAAATATTAGAGGAGAAATAATACTATGTCCATAAAAAGAGTTCCACTTTCAGAAGTACCGCTTACCAAAGAAGATTTTGTAAGTGACCAGATAGTAAAATGGTGTCCCGGTTGCGGCGGACACGCCATTTTGAAAGCCGTGGAAAAGGCATTTCCTGAAACGGGTTTCAGAAAGGAAAACTTCACCTTTGTTTCGGGTATCGGCTGCTCATCAAGATTCCCGTATTACATTAACACTTATGGGATACACGGGATTCACGGCAGGGCTAATGCAATTGCATCGGGTGTAAAAATTGCCAATACCGGACTGAGTGTTTGGGTTACAACAGGTGACGGGGATTCTATGGCCATCGGCGGCAATCATTTCATCCACACTATTAGGCGGAATATTGATATAAACATACTACTTTTTAACAACCAGATATACGGACTTACCAAAGGACAGTATTCGCCTACAACACCAAAGGGTGAAGTAACCAGAACATCCCCGCATGGCACAATTGAGCATCCCTTTAATCCTGCAGGACTGGTAATGGGGTCAATGGGAACATTCTTTGCCAGGGTACTTGATTCAAACGTCAGGATGATGACCGAGGTTGTTGAGGAATCATCCAAACACGATGGTACCGCTGTTGTTGAGATACTTCAGAATTGTATAATATTTGCCGACAAGGCCTTCTCATATCTCACAGACAAGGAGCACAAGGATGAATACCAGATCAACCTTAAGCACGGAGAGCCTATGTTGTTCGGGAAAGATAACAGCAAGGGAATAATTTTGAAAGAAAACAGGCTCCAGATTGTAAAAGTTGGGGAGAACAAGGAAGATGACGATATGATATTGATACACGACCAGTACAATCCCGACCCGGGTATTCACAGGATGCTGGGGTATATGCGTCCGCCGGAAATGCCGCGGGCATTTGGTGTTATCAGGGCTGCAAAATTCGATACATATGATTACCTTATGGAAGAACAGATAAGATCAGCCAAAGAAACTTCAGGGATAAAGTGTGTCAACGACCTGCTAAACAGCGGTGAAACTTTTGAAGTAAACTGACAATAAAGATAGATTTCTTATAATTTCTTATACAACCTGTTTTTGCCCGTTCATGCCACCGGGGTTTTATTCTGAAACTCCGGTGGTATGCGGCCAATACAATTCCGGTTGTATTAAGCCATACCGGTTTGCTCCAGGCCGGATTTTCTCCTGCACACTGCACAAAAACACTCAGCTTTAGTTATACTGCCTGTAAATTCAACTTATTTTAAAAACAATCCCCTGTCAGGTAAACAACATCATATTAAAAATTGTTTATATTTTGAGGAAAAACAGTAAATTGGGTTTTATATCAGGCCATAAATAAAAAAATCATTTTTTACCTGTTTTGCTTTATTTATAAAAATGGTACGTTCTTTGGTATAATTATTAAATGTAAATATTCGTTTTTAATTTAATGTTCTCAGGAAAAAACTAATTAAAATATAGATATGATAACTATAGCTGTTAAAAATTGTTCAAGGTCACTGATTACACTGCTAATGGTTTTAGCAGTGTGGATGACCGGTTATGAAGATGCCTTTGGCCAGGGGTTCGGCAGAAACAAACCAAGTTACAGAAGCTTTGACTACAAGGTATTCAGCACTTCAAATTTTGACATTTACCATTACTTTGAAGATGACAGTATTATAAATGAACTTGGTGTAATGTCGGAAAAATGGTTTAAACGCCATTATGCTGTAATGAGGGACTCAATAGAGACCCCCAATCCGGTGATTATATATGAAAACCATCCCGACTTCCAGCAGACAATGGCAATAAGTTCATTTATCGGTATTGGTACCGGCGGGGTTACCGAATCACTCAAGAACAGGGTGATCTTCCCGATCCTTGAAACTAATGCCCAGACCAATCATGTTCTCGGTCACGAACTGGTGCACGCATTCCAGTTTAATATGCTGACCAGAAAGGATACACTAAACAGGGTATCGTTTGCCAACCTGCCATTATGGCTGGTTGAGGGAATGGCAGAATACATGTCAATTGGCAGCGTTGACCCGCACACTGCTATGTGGATGAGGGATGCACTTATTCAAGATGATTTCCCTACAGTGGATGACCTGGCAAGATACCATGACTACTTCCCCTACAGATGGGGTCACGCCTTCATGGCATTTGTCGGCCGCACGTGGGGAGATGATGTAATTCCCGATCTGTTCATGGAAACAGCAAAATGGGGTTACAGGCGAGCCATTGAAACCACACTTGATATGAGCCCCTCAACCTTTTCTGAAGTATGGAGGAACTCTTATGAAAGCCATTACAGGACATTCATTCCCGAAACAATACCTGAAATGACCGGGGAAAAAATCCTTTTCGAAGAAACTGCAGGCCGAATGAATGTATCGCCGTCCATTAGTCCAAACGGCGAATATGTTGCCTTTTTCTCTGAAAAGGATGTTTTTACACTTGACCTGTTCATAGCCAGATCAAAAGACGGCAAAATTGTCCGCGAAATTACCAGTTCAACAAGGACAAGGGATATTGACGGATTCAACTTTCTGGAGTCAATGGGAACATGGTCGCCCGACAGCCGGCACTTTGCATATGTGGGTGTCAAAAGGGGAAGAAACAAGCTGTTCATTGTGGATACCGAAAGACCACGACGTTCGCCAAAAGAAATAAAAATCCCCGGAGTGCCTTCATTCAATAACCCATCCTGGTCGCCCGACGGCAGTAAGATAGTTATGAACGGACTGGCGGGGGGACGCAACAACATTTATATTTATGACATGGAAAGCGAAGAGGTTGAGCAGGTTACAAACGACAGGCATTCATATATCCATGTAAGCTGGTCCGGTGAAGGAGATAAACTGTTGTTCTCAACTGACCGCAGGCAACCCGGTGATACAAACACCGACCCCAACTATAAATTCAACATAGGGATCGTGGACCTTGAAAACGGTAATGAAATAACTGTTCTCCCCGTTTTTAAGGGAGCCAACAATGTCAATCCGGTTTTTTCACCAGACAACGAATCAATATTTTTCCTGTCCGACAGTGACGGATTCAGAAATATGTATGAATACAGGCTAACTGACGGTAAGGTGTATCGTATGACCGAATATCCTACGGGAATAAGCGGGATAACATGGCTGGCCCCGGCAATGAGCATTTCCAGGGAAAAAGGGAATATTGCCTACACATACTTTTTTGATAACAATTACAGTATTTACTCTGCACATATAGACGATTTCGAAAGAAAAGAGGTCAACCCCAAAAATGTGGATCTGCTTGCGGCGACCCTTCCTCCGTTCCAGAGGGTGGCAACAAATATTGTCGACAAAAAAATGACAGATTATGCCAAGGTGGAAGAGATCCCTGAAGACTCATTTGAAGTGAAACCCTTCAGGCCACAGTTCCAGCTTGACTATATCGGCAATACAGGTGGTGTGGGAATTGCATTCGATACTTACTACGGTACCGGTATGTCAGGCGGTGTGAACATGTATTTCAGCGATATTGTGGGAGAAAGGAGCCTTTTTACTGTACTGGCCGTAGAAGGTGAGATATATGACTTTGCAGGACTGGCATCCTATATCAACCGTGAGGGGCGGATTGACTGGGGGGCAACACTTTCGCATATTCCCTACCGCTCGGCAAGTATGGGGTTTTCACAGGAGCTGCTTCCAGTAGGTGATGACGAATATATTGTTGTAGATAATTTCCGCCTCTTCAATATTCGTACTTTCGAAGACCAGCTCTCTTTGTTTGCACAGTATCCCATTTCAGTTACAAGGAGAATTGAATCATCGGTATCTTTGGCAAGGTACTATTACCGTATAGATGTTTTCAACCATTATTACGATCAGTTTGGTTTCCAGATAGGGCAATCCAGGGAACAGTTGGATGCACCGCCAGGTTTTACTCTTTTCCGGACAAATGCCGCCTATGTCGGTGACAATTCATACTTCGGTATGGCATCACCCATGAGGGGGCACAGATACCGTTTCCACGTTGACAAATATTTCGGTGAGGTGGATATGTACCAGTTCATTGCAGATTACAGGAGGTATCATTTCTTCAACCCTCTTAATTTTTCCTACCGCTTTTACCACAGCGGAAGATACGGCAGGGATGCCCGAAACGATATCTTTTATCCCCTCTATCTTGGATTCCCTGGATTCCTGCGGGGCTATACCACCAACCAGTTTTACGAACTGCAATCAATTAGTGATTCTCAGTTCTCTTTTAACGACATGATAGGTACACGTATGCTTGTTGCCAACGCAGAATTAAGGCTGCCGTTTACCGGGCCTGAAGTTCTGGCTGTAATTGAATCGGGTTTCTTCTTTACAGAACTGAACCTCTTTTTTGACGCCGGTGTTGCATGGACAAGCGACATTAGTCCGACCCTTGACCCCGATGATATGTCGCGACGTTTCCCCTTTTTCAGTGCCGGGGCTTCAATGAGGGTGAATATGTTCGGGTACCTGATTCTTGAACCTTATTACGCTCTCCCGATCCACAGGGATGGCATTATGGGAGGTGTATTCGGTTTGAATTTCCTTCCGGGATGGTAAAAAACATATTCTGAAAATTCATTCGTTCAGCGGGTAATTTCCTTTATGGGTTGCCCGCTGAACCTGTTTGTAAACGGAATATTCAGCATAAAGGAAATTGTAGGTGCTATATCTGTAATTCCTACTGGTCTCTCAACAACACCCGGGTTTATTCTCCCTCCGTACCATATCAGCGGTACATGTGAATCTGAAACAGGCTGTGCTGTATTGTCTTCGGTAACAGATCTTTCTTTCCATCCCGGCCTGAGACTAATTATTATATCTCCGGAACGCTTTGGGTTAAACCCTTTTTGAACGGCTGAACCAGGTCCGCTTGAATAATAATTCCCCGTTAGCATCTGTGAGGTGAACGTTCCGGAAACACCGCTTACCTGGTCAAGGAAGCTTGCTGCTTTTGTCTGTATTTCTGCAAGAGGTATATTCGAATCCTCTATCAGCAGCCGGTTAAGGTAAACCTGTCTTGAATGATACCCCAGCACCCACTCGCCTTCCCCGTATGTGGCGTTGAGATAGCTTCTCAAAAGACCCATTGCTGCACCCTGACTGAAAGTTCCGGTGGGTATTCTGGAAGCACTTACATAATCATCAGGATAGGCTGCACCCTGATCCGAAGTAAGAAAAAGCAGTACATTTTCCCTCCCGAAATTTTTGTCAATGAACTCAAGAAAATGTGCAATTTCTGAATCAAGGCGAAGATAAGCATCCTGCAATTCAGGTGAAAAAACCCCGTGTTTCCCACCAATTTCTGCAACACCTGAAAACCCTATTACTATCATATCGGCGTCCCTTCCCTTTCCAAGATTTTCGTTCAGGATAAGTGATATGGAAAAGTCTCTTGTATAAGTGTCGCCAAAGGGTGTATATTTGAGGAGGCTGTAATCATCGCCTCTGCGCCTCATACTCCTGAGATCATGTTCAAATGGCAAACTGCCGGAATCTGTTTTTTTACTGTTTAATGAAAAATATTCACCATATGCAGGCAAAGGCTTCCATACCCGGTCCAGATACCTTTCAGGCAGTCTCTTTTCGTTGAATTCCTCAACCCAACCGGGTAAAGATTCAATATAATAGGTGCTTGTCATCCATTGGCCCGAATTTGAGTCAAACCACCATGCGGCATTTGCGGAAAAACCGCCTGAAAGTACTGCACCGGCAGGATTCATTGAAACAGTATATACCCTTGACCTGAAGTCGCTTGCCTTTCTTAAAATATCTCCCACTGTTTCAGACATCAAATTAACGGGTGACCTTTTTCCGTTAAGATATGTACCTCCAACGGCACCTGACGATTCATCATGATCGCTCTCCTGAATGGTCCCCTGCAATCTTCTGTACCAGCGGTTTGAAATTATGCCGTGTTCTGAAGGGTTGGCACCTGTAAATATGGTAGCATATCCGGGAGAAGTCTGATTATGAAGATATTCAAAGGAAGCATTCCGGCAAAGAGTTCCCTCGTTTACAAGCCGTCTGAAGCCGTTTTCCCCGAACCTGTCCCACATCCTTGTAAGATAATCATAACGCATTTTCTCAACTACTATACCTACAACCAGGCGGGGTTTATCATCCGGAACAGGATTTATTGCAGGTTTCTCCCCGCAAAATGCGTAAGTGGCATAAAATAAGGGGAAAATGAAAATATTGAGCAGCAATGCAGTTGCCATTCTGCTTAATAATGCTGATAAGCGGGTTTGCCTGTTATTTCCTGGATTGAGATTTTTCATAAGAAAATATTAATTAATTTATTTTTTATCATACATTGAAACGTATATGAAGGATATCCCCATCCCTGACCTCGTAATTCTTCCCCTCAACCGACAATTTGCCTTTATCCCGGCAGGCTGCTTCAGATCCCAGTTCTACAAAATCCTCATACCTGATAACCTCGGCCCTTATGAACCCTCTTTCCATGTCAGTGTGGATAACTCCCGCAGCCTGGCGTGCTGTCATCCCTGCCTTAACAGTCCATGCCCTGATCTCCCTGGGGCCGACAGTAAAAAAAGTCCTTAAGTTCAAAAGCCTGTAGGCTGCCCTTATAAGTCTGTCAACACCCGGTTCTTTCAGTCCAAGAGAATCCAGGAATTCTCTTCTTTCTGCTTCTGAATCCAGTTCAGATATTTCAGCTTCAATTTTTGCAGCTACAACGAGTATCTCAGCTTCAGCATCCTGCAGCTTATGAAAAATTTCTTCAGAATACTTGTTCCCCTTAGAGGCAGATTGCTCATCTACATTACATACGTAAAGGAGAGGTTTATCGGACAGGAAATCGATATCAGACAGGTACTTTTTTTCCTCCTCCTTGATTTTGATTGTTCTTGCAGGCTGCAGATTTTCTAAATGCTCCTTGCAACGATAAAGTACATCAAGCGCAGCTTTTGCTTCCCTGTCACCTGTATCTGCAGGTTTACGTAGTTTTTCAATTTTTTTTGCAAGGAGTTCCATATCCTTAACCTGCAATTCAAGCTCCACAGTGTCGAGATCTCCTGCCGGATCGATCTTGTCATGCAAATGGGGCACATTAGGGTCTTCAAAACATCTGAGCACATGTATCAAAGCATCGGTATTTCTTACATCTCCAAGAAACCTGTTGCCCTGGGCGCTGTTTCCGGAAACACCGGGGATATCCACAATATCAACCGTTGCAGGTACAATCTTTCGTGCTTCATGGTATCTGGCAATATCGTACAATCTGGGGTCAGGCACCTTTATAATACCCATATTTGATCCGGATGCACTGAATGAAGAAACGGAGGTTTCGACCTTTGCCCCGGACATACAGTTAAAAAGAGTTGTTTTACCTGAATTTGCTATCCCGATTATTCCACATCTTAGTCCCATTGCCTGTTTTTTTGAATTTGTAAAATTACTTATACTGCATGAAAAAAAGAAAAAAGAGGCAATGTATGCCGGTTGAAAACAATTTGATAAAAAAGAGGTGTTTAGCCCCGGCAGGTTTTTAAAAATAATTACTTTTACACCGGGCCTGGTCTGAAAATGACCTTAATTATTGAATTTCCCATTAAGTAAAACCAGGCAAGTTTAGCCAATATCAATTAATCATTTTTTCAAACAGGCCAGGCATATAATTACTATACTGAATAAAAACAGATAAAAAATGGATGTTAAAACAGTCAACAAAGCTGCGGACAATATACGGATCCTTTCAGCCGCCATGGTAGAGAGGGCAAAATCAGGGCATCCGGGAGGAGCAATGGGGGGAGCTGATTTTATTAATATACTTTATACAGAGTTTCTGAATTTTGATCCCTCAGATATGGAATGGCATATGCGGGACAGGTTTTTTCTTGATCCGGGACATATGTCTCCCATGCTCTATTCTGTTCTTGCACTTACAGGCCATTATTCAATCAAAGATATTCAAAACTTCAGGCAATGGGGCAGCCCAACACCCGGCCATCCCGAAAGGGATGTTGCCAGGGGAATAGAAAACACATCAGGCCCTCTGGGTCAGGGTCACGCAATGGCTGTAGGAGCTGCCATTGCAGAACGCTTTCTTGCAGCCAGGTTCGGAGAATGGATGTCCCATAAGATATATACGTTTGTATCTGACGGGGGAATACAGGAAGAGATTTCCCAGGGAGCAGGACGAATAGCGGGTCACCTTGGATTAAGTAACCTGATAATGTTTTTCGACTCAAATGATATTC
Organism: Bacteroidota bacterium; assembly: GCA_003551495.1. GTDB lineage: Bacteria > Bacteroidota > Bacteroidia > Bacteroidales > PUMT01 > PUMT01. The sequence continues at coordinate 31,250 of PUMT01000191.1, read as the reverse complement.
AGCTTTCCACACAAACCGATACCGTAACCTGTGAAGACACTGCACTGAAGTATGAAGCATGGGGCTGGCGCGTAAAAACCATAAACGGAAACGAGGCTGCAGAAATACGTGCTGCACTGGATGAAGCGGTAAACGAGAAATCACGCCCTTTTCTGATAATCGGTAAAACTGTAATGGGTAAAGGTGCTGTTACAGATGAAGGGAGCTCTTTTGAAAAACAGGTTTCCACTCATGGGATGCCCTTGAGTGCTGCCGGAGGGTCTTTCGAAAAGACCGTAAAAAATCTGGGAGGTGACCCTGAAAAACCTTTTGAAATCTTCCCCGAAGTAAAAGATTATTACCTGAGTGTAATGGAAAAGAAGAAGAAGTATGCAGATGAAAAAAAGAAATTACAGCAGGAATGGGAGAAGGAGAATCCGGTACTTGCAGGGAAGCTTAAAAGTTTTCTCAAAAACGAACCGCACCTGATTGATTACTCTGAAATCAAGCAAAAGGAGAATATTGCCACTCGTGCTGCTTCCGGTACAGTTCTTGCCCATCTTGCCAGAAATGTGGATAATATGATTGTATCCTCAGCAGATCTGGCAAACAGTGACAAAACTGACGGATTCCTGAAGGAAACCCACCCGTTGAAAAAAGGTGATTTTTCAGGAGCATTTCTTCATGCAGGAGTATCGGAGCTTACAATGGCAGCTATTGCAAACGGGATTGCTGCTCACGGCGGTGTAATTGCTGCATGCGGCACTTTCCTGGTGTTCTCGGATTTTATGAAACCTGCTGTGAGGCTTGCAGCCTTGATGGAGCTACCCGTAAAATATATCTGGACTCACGATGCTTTTCGTGTAGGGGAAGACGGGCCTACTCACCAGCCGGTTGAACAGGAAGCTCAGTTAAGATTGATGGAAAAGCTGAAAAATCATTCGGGCAGTCCCTCGATGCTGGTACTGAGGCCCGCAGATGCCTGTGAAACAACTGTTGCATGGAAAATGGCAATGGAAAACCGCAAAACACCCACTGCACTTATCCTTTCACGGCAAAAAATTAAAGACCTCCCTGTTACAGATAAAGCATGCAGATATGAAGAAGCAATTCAGGCAGCAAAAGGTGCTTACACAGTTATGGGCGCCGGTGCTGATCCCGATATAACGCTCATAGGTTCAGGTTCAGAGGTTTCAACACTTCTTGAAGGAGCTGATTTGCTTGAGAAGAAAAAGGATCTCAGGGTACGTGTTGTGTCAGTTATTTCTGAAGGACTTTTCCGTAAGCAGTCCGATACCTACCGCGAATCTGTAATCCCCTCCGGGAAACCGGTTTTCGGGTTGACAGCCGGATTGCCCGTAACACTGGAGAGCCTTGCCGGACAGCAAGGCATTGTGCTGGGTCTTGAACACTTCGGCTATTCCGCACCAGCAGAGGTGCTTGATGAAAAGTTCGGATTCACTGCAGACAACATTTTCAGGCAGGTTTCAGCTTACCTTGAGACTGTACAGGGAAAATAGAATGAGAACATGAGGTGCTGGTCAGAAAAATAATAAAGATCAGGAATTAAACTATTTAACCTGAATCCCGTCTAAATAGTTAAATAAAGGCTTACATAAACTGGTAAATCAACACAGTAAACATGCAGGATCACAGCGACAAGGAGCTGCTTACCCTTTTCCGGAACAGCAATACCCGCAACTATGCTTTTGAGATGATAGTGCGGAAGTACCAGGAAAGGATGTACTGGCATGTTAAAAAGATAATCATCAGCCATGAAGATACTGATGACATACTGCAAAACACTTTTATCAAAATATGGAAAGGGTTGGAGAATTTCAGGGAAGACTCAAACCTTTTCACATGGCTTTATAAGATAGCTACAAACGAAGCGTTGAATTTCCTGAAAAAAAAGAAACGGAGGTCTTTATGGTCTTTATCAGACACAGAGAACAACCTGGAAAGGGAACTGGAAAGTGACCCCTATTTCAATGGTGACGAACTGCAGATGAAGCTTCAGAAAGCTATAGTTACTCTTCCAGATAAACAGAAGATTGTTTTCAATATGAAATATTTTGATGAAATGAAGTATGAAGATATGGCCAAAATTCTTGATACATCAGTTGGTTCGTTAAAGGCTTCATATCATCACGCTGTAAAAAAGATTGAAAAATATTTAAATGAAAATTAAACCAGTAATTTATTTATATGTCTAACATTATGAAAAGCAAACACTAAAAACTTTATTAATCAGGTTCAGGGTAAAATATATGGACTTTCGAAAATACCGGGAAGTTGGAAGCCACTAAAGCCCTGACACTTTTTATGAAGATTTGTTTTTCTGAATTAACATTTTGAAATTTGACCAGGCAACTTTTATGAAAAAAAACAATAAAATAACACCCCGCCTGCCTGAAATCAGGAAGGACAATCCTTACACGGTGCCTCCCGGCTATTTTGAGGAGATGCCGGGAAGGATACGCAGCCTTGTTACAGAGGGGGGAGATCAGATACCAAAACTTTCGCCGGCAGAAAGGGTCTGGCAGGTAATAAAGCCCCAGATTGCCCTTGTGGCAGCAATAGCCGGTTTTGCATTTCTTGGCTATCATGGTTTCAGATTTGTCACGGAAACACGTCATCCGGATGTCTCAGGTGATCAGATCTCAGAATTCATTAAATTTAATTATTACAGTTTTGAACACTCTTCCATCTTAAGCTTAATGGATGAGGAAGAATTTTATGAGGATTTTTATTATTACGATGAAGAGATGGATGCCTATATTGAGTATCTGAAACAGGAAAGTGATCTGGACTTATACGCTATTCTGGAAGAATTTTAAATACCTGACCCCGTTTTTGGTTTTTTATTAAAAAAAATTGGAATTATGAAACCCACATCGCCCTTTGGCCTGATAAATATTTCAAGAATCAAATTATCGCACACACTTTTGCTGGTAACGGCAGCATTTCTATTTTCAACAAAAGCTTATTCCCAGCGCCACCAGATGGAAAAGATCCAGGCAGAAAAAATGGCATTTATAACCTCCGAGCTGGATCTCACTTCAAGGGAATCTCAATTGTTCTGGCCTGTATACAATGAGTTTGAAAAAAAGAGGAACAGTCTGCTTGAAGAGCGCAGGGATCTGACATCCCAATTCAGACATAACAGGGATAAAATGAGTGCATCTGAAATATCGGAATTGGTTGACAGATTTGTAGAGCTGAGAGCAAAAGACTCAGAGCTGCACAAGGAGTATCATGAAAAATTCAAAGAGGTAATTTCTGCTGAAAGGGTTATGCTGCTTTATCTTGCAGAAGAAGAGTTCAGGGGGCAACTATTAAGACGACTTAGAAGAGGCCCGCCTCGTGACCATTAATGAGTATTTCCCATATATATCAGGGTTTTTCAGCTCTCTCCCTCTTCCTGTCCCGGAGGAATATCTTTAAGGTTTAATAGAAAATCCAGTGAAGCCTTCATTTCTGTATACATGGGACGGTCGTTTGAAATAAATTCCACTTTCCTCCGGTAATCTTTAATGAGTTTTTCCAGCATTGGCGATGTTTTGAGAGGGCGCCTGAATTCGAGTGCCTGTGCAGCTGTAAAAAGCTCGATTGACAATATTCGTTCAACATTCGATATAACCTCAGCCGCTTTCAGGGCAGCATTGGCTCCCATGCTGACATGATCCTCCTGTCCCTGCGAAGAGTCTATTGTGTCAACTGATGCCGGTGTACACAACTGTTTGTTGCGGCTAACCATTGATGCTGCAGTATACTGGGGTATCATGAAACCCGAGTTGAGCCCGGGGTTGGCAACAAGAAACGATGGCAAACCGCGTTTGCCTGAAAGCAATTGATAAGTGCGCCTTTCAGATATACTTCCTGTCTCCGCAAGAGCAATGCAAAGAAAATCAAGTGCAAGTGCAAGGGGTTGGCCGTGAAAATTTCCGGCAGACAGGATCTTTCCTTCTTCAGGGAATACAAGTGGATTGTCGGTTACTGAATTAAGCTCCTTTTTGAATATATTTCCAATATATTCAACCGCATCCCTGGCTGCACCATGAACCTGAGGTATACACCTGAAAGAATAAGGATCCTGAACATGTTTCTTGTTCCTGCCCGATATTTCAGTTTCTTCCAGCAGCGCTCTTATAATTCGGGCTGTAATGATCTGACCGTTATGTGGCCTTATTTTCCCTGCCAGATCATCAAAGGGTTCTACTCTCCCGTCAAATGCATCCAGGGAAAGTGCTCCTGTAACATCGGCAATACGAAGGCATCTTAGGGAACGCAGGTAGCAATGGATGCCATATGCAAGCATAAACTGGGTTCCGTTAAGGAGTGCCAGTCCCTCCTTCGCTTTCAGTTTGACAGGCTCCCATCCCATTTTGTTATGAAGCTCACGTGAATTATATCTTTCCCCCCTGTAATAAACCTCCCCCATACCTGTCAAAGGAAGGCTCATATGCGCAAGTGGAGCCAGATCACCCGACGCACCAAGTGACCCGTACATGTACACAACGGGCGTAATACCGGAATTAAAAAACTCTACAAGACGTTCAACAGTGGATAACCTTATTGCTGAGTAACCGTATGAAAGAGACTGTATCTTGAGCAAAAGCATCAGTCTAACAATCTCCTGCGGCACTTCATCCCCCATCCCGCATGCATGAGACATAACAAGATTTTGTTGAAGAATCTCAATCTCACTTTTCGAAACAGACCTGTCACACAATGATCCGAAACCGGTATTAATTCCGTAAATTGGACTGTCAGATTTTTCAAGGAAATCCTCAAGATAATCCCTGCATCTGATTATCCTTTGTTTTGCATCATCAGAAAGTGCAATCTTAAAATCGTCTCTTAGCAACTCCTCTGCACGTTCAATCAGTAGCTCCTGTGCAGAAATAAAGTGTACTTTAGCCATTTCATTTATTTGTTTGGCTTTTAAAAATCAAACAGTTTGACCGGATAGTATTCCCGCAAGCTGTACAGGATTTATCTTCTCCTGGCTGCCCGTTTTCATATTCTTCAAAGTTACAGTTTTCTCTTTTAGTTCCGTTTCGCCAATAAGAGCCACAAATGGTATATTCCTTTTGTCTGCATATCCCATCTGCTTTTTCATCTTTGCCTGTTCGGGATAAAGCTCTGCTGCTATGCCCGATTTTCTCAAACTGTTAATTAATTGAAGGCAGTAAAAAGCCTCATCGTCCCCGAAGTTTGCAAACATAATCCTCGCGCCGGAAAGCAATTCTTCAGGGAAAACATCAAGCTGAAGCATTACATCATATATGCGGTCAGCTCCGAAAGAAATGCCCACGCCGGAAACATCAGGCAATCCGAATACCCCGGTCAGGTTGTCATATCGTCCCCCCCCGCAGATACTCCCGATTTCGGCATCCCTTGCCTTTACCTCAAATATGGTTCCTGTATAATAATCAAGTCCGCGGGCAAGTGCAGGATCAAAAACAAATTCATTCTCAGGTGCAAGCTTTTCAATATGCCTGAATAAATACTCCAGTTCAAGTATCCCTTCAGTTGCAGTTTTAGAATCAGAAAGTATTTTCTTTAGTGAATCAAGTTTATTTCTGCAGCTGCCTGAGACTTCAAGCACGGAAAAGAGTTTTTTTAAGGACTCTTCAGACAGCCCCCTGTTACTGAGCTCCTCCCTGACTTTCAACTTTCCGGTCTTTTCCAGCTTATCAATAGCAGACATAACAGCTGTGAACCTGTCGGTTGCGCCTGCAAATTCGACCATTCCTGCCAGCAGTTTGCGGTTGTTGATCTTTACAATACTTTTTACTTTAAGGCGGGTGAATACGTCATCTATGATCTGTGACAGCTCTACTTCATTAAGTAATGAATCACTGCCGATTATATCAACATCACACTGGAAAAATTCCCTGTAACGGCCTTTCTGGGGTTTGTCTGCCCTCCATACAGGCTGGATCTGGTACCGTTTGAACGGAAAGTTAATTTCATGTTTGTGCTGGACCACGAACCTGGCAAAAGGAACTGTCAGGTCATACCGGAGGCCCTTTTCGCATATTTTTCCGGAAAGCTTTTTGGAATCGCTGAAATAATCCTTTTCCTGCGGCACCTTTGAAATAAAATCTCCCGAATTAAGAATTTTGAATATCAGTCTGTCCCCCTCATCCCCGTATTTGCCAAGCAATGTTGAAAGGTTTTCCATCGCCGGGGTTTCCATGGGCAGAAACCCGTATAAAGAAAAGATCTTTGATATGGTGCTGAATATATAATTTCTCCTGGCCATTTCCAGGGGTAAGAAATCGCGTGTACCTTTTGGTATGGTAGGTTTTTGTGACATAGCAGTTAAAATTTTTCCCAGCGCCAATTTATGTATAATTCCTCACAACATCAAAGCCAATTTATCTGTGGGGTCATTACAAAAAGGAGAGAAGAGGCATTTATTAAATTTTAATTTGATATTTTTGGGTAGAATAATACTGATACTATACAGCGTAAAAAATGAGATTCTCAGATAAGATTACCGGTATTTTGTCTCTTGATCTGGAAGGTAAGTGCGAAGAATCCATACTTAACAGGATCATCTTTATCAATCTTATATGTCTTGCAGGTGTGCTAATGCTTGCGGTATTCTCAGCCATAGCATTCATAACAGGAGACCAGATCCGGGGAATAATGGCAGCTTCAGTTGCACTGATTATTTCAGGAGGCTTTTATTATGTTCGTAAAACCCTCAGATATTCATTTATTGCAGTATTGAATACCATTTTATTACTGATGCTGCTGTTTTTCCTGCTTTTTTTTGAACCAAATGCAGAATCATATCTTTTCTGGCTTCTGGTAATTCCTGTTATATCAATACCAGTTTTCGGTCAAAAAAAAGGGATTATTATTTCCTTATCTGTTTTGGCAATAACACTGTTGATCTATCCAACCTACTTAAGCAGGGATATACCCGGGGAATATGGATTTATTCATATAGCCCGTTTTGCGGGATCCTATGCCGGTTTGCTGATAATATCCTTTGCAATTGAATATTTCCGGAGCAACAGCTTGCGACTGATTGAAATACGGCTTCTTGAAGCAAAAAATGAAGTCAAGTCGCGTGAAGCCTTTATATCAAGACTTTCTCATCAAATCCGCACCCCCCTGAATGATATAATGCTTATAGGCAATATGGTAAATGAATCCAACCTTACCGAAGCGCAAAAAGATTTGATGGAAACCATAATGGCTTCCGCATACAATCTGCTTAATGCAGTTGAAAATATCACCGAGCTTACTTCTGATAATTTAAAAGACAAGCATGCCGAGAAGATAAGTTTCAACATGTATAATACTGTCAGCAGTACTATAAAGCTGTTTTCACATAAAGAAAGATCTGATATAGAATTCAACTTTGCAATAAGCAAAAATCTGAAAAATAACCGCCTTGTTGGCGACCCTGTTCTTGTCAAGCAAATTATAATAAACCTGATAGAAACAATAATAAAGTATAAAGTGCCGGATAGCCTTTCAATAGGAATTGAGATCGATACCACTTATGATACTGATGATTATGCAGATGTCAGGTTTATAGTTTCAACAGACCGGCCTGTTTCACTGCCGGTTGGGCTGACCGGGCTATCAGACTCACAACTGGTGTTTCCTGCCGGTGATTTTTCAGGATATATAAACACCAGTGAAATGGCAATTGCACACAAGCTTGTTTCACAAAACGGTGGTAATCTTGAGATATCATTTTCTCCCGGGAATAACCTTGTTTTCGACTTTTCACTTCCATTCCACAAGTCTTTTAAAGACAAAAAGGTAGAACATCCTGCTCCTGCTCCTGCAGTAAAAAGTATTATTCCTCCAAGGAGAGTTGAATTAAAGGACGCATCTGTTTTGCTGGTAGAAGACAACTCCATAAACCAGAAAATACTTCTGCTCAGTCTTAACAAAGAAGTTAAAAAGATTGATGTGGCAGATAATGGTAAAGAAGCAGTTGACAAATTTGGAAAATCAAAGTACGATATTATTTTGATGGATATTCAAATGCCGATAATGGACGGAATTGTTGCTACACGAAAAATCAGGGAAGTAGAATCATCCATTCACTCCCGTACGCCTATTATTGCAATAACGGCAAATGCTTTGCACGGCGACAGGGAAACCTGCCTTTCAGCGGGCATGGATGATTATATAAGTAAGCCTTTTAATGCGGAAGACCTTCTGCTGAAAATGAAAAAACTCCTTCAGCGATCCTGATAATCACCATCTAAATAGGGGTTTAGTCCAATTATCAGTATATCGTCAACCTGTTCACAACCTTTCATCCACTGCTGCATACTTTGGTCGATAAGAACCTTTTGTTTTTCCATCGGCATTGTGTGAATATTCAGCAAAAGATATCTGAATCTACGATATTTGAACTTCTTGCCTTTTTCTCCCCCAAACTGGTCAGCATAACCATCGGAAAAAAGATATACAACATCATTTTTTTCCAGTTTTATCTGGTGGTTACTGAACGATTCCTTCTCCTTTTCATCAATCAGACCTATTGAAGAACGGTTACCCTTAATTTCGATAATAGAATTATTCCTTATAATGTAAATCGGTGAAAATGCTCCTGCGAATTCCAGAAGTGATGTTTTTTTGTCTATTACACAAAAACCTATATCCATCCCGTCCCTGAAGGTCATTTCATTGGGCGACCTGCTGCCGTCGTGGAATATGGCTGTAAAGTCAGAATTGAGCTGATCCAGAATTGAAGCAGGCTCTTCCAGTTGTTGTGTGAATATTATATTTCTCAGAAGTTCAAAACCGATAATTGACATAAAAGCTCCGGGCACACCGTGTCCGGTACAGTCAGCTACTGCAAAAAATATTTTATCATTTTTTTCATTGATCCAGTAAAAATCTCCGCTTACAATGTCTTTGGGCTTATAATAAATAAAAGAATCGGAAAAGAGCCGCGAGAATATTTTATCACTTGGCATCATGGCCATCTGTATCCGTTTGGCATAATTGATGCTGTCTGTGATACTGCGGTTCTTTAGTGTGAGTTCCTCCTTCTGCCGGGCGATCTCTTTTGAAGCAATCTCCTTCTCCCTCAGTATCTGGTTTGCTATGCGCAGATTCCTCGTTCTGTAATGAAAAAGCAAAAGTATAAGCAGCAATACAATGGCCACATATACAAAATATGCTGGTTGGGTCTGCCAGAACAGGAACAGGTAACCTGACCGGTGTGCTGTGTGCAATATATTGGGAAAGCAAATACTCATTTACCGTTTATATATCCGCTAATTTAATATTTTTTCGGTTCAGGATTCAAGTGATTGGTGAAATCACCTTGTGACAGGGGTGTGAAAACAAAAACCGGCATTGGAAGAAATGCCGGATTAAAGTATGCTCAATTCGATAAGCCCTGTCTGACCGGGTAATATAACAGGGATTCCTGTTACCCGGCAATCGCATCCTCCATTATAATAAGGCTCATTTTCCCGGTTTTAAGACTTAATATACCTGAAGTCTTTTCCGGTATATCTTGCATTTTCCCCCAGTGATTCTTCAATTCTTAGTAACTGATTGTACTTTGCGATCCTGTCAGAACGTGATGCTGAACCTGTTTTTATCATGCCGGTGTTAAGTGCCACGGCAAGGTCGGCTATAAAGGTGTCTTCAGTTTCTCCGGAACGGTGACTGATAACTGAAGACATTCCGTTTTGCAAAGCAAGCTGAACAGCATCTATAGTTTCGGTCAGGGTCCCTATCTGGTTCACCTTGATCAGTATGGAATTGGCAGATTTTTCATCGATACAGCGTTGCAGCCTTTTCACGTTTGTTACCAGCAGGTCGTCTCCAACAATCTGCACTTTATCACCTACTGTTTTTGTAAGCAATTTCCACCCCTCCCAATCGTCTTCATGAAGTCCGTCCTCAATTGACAAAATTGGGTATTTTTCAACCCATTCTTTCCAAAAACCAACCATCTGTTCTGATGAAAATGACTGTTTTGTCGATTCGAAATAATATTCTTTTTTATCTTCATTGTAAAACTCCGATGCAGCCGGGTCCAATGCAATAAATATATCCTTACGAGGAGTATATCCGGCTTTTTCAACAGCTTCAAGTACAACTTCAATTGCTTCTTCATTTGAGGAGAGATCAGGTGCAAATCCTCCTTCATCACCTACATTGGTTGAATGGCCTTTTTGTTTGAGAACATTTTTCAGGCTGTGAAATACTTCTGTGCCCATTCTGAGTGCTTCACCGAATGAAGTTGCCCCAACAGGCATTATCATAAACTCTTGAATATCTATAAGATTGTCGGCATGTGAACCGCCATTCAGTATGTTCATTAACGGTATGGGAAGAGTGTTGGCATTTACCCCCCCGATATAGCGGTACAGTTCCTGTCCAGTATAACAGGCTGCAGCACGGGCAGTTGCGAGTGAAACACCTAATATTGCATTTGCTCCCAGTTTCCCCTTGTTGGGAGTCCCGTCAAGTTCAATCATTGCAGAATCGATCAGGTTCTGCTCACATACATTGAACCCGGTTATTTTTTTTGAAATAACAGAGTTGACATTCTCTACAGCCTTGAGAACCCCTTTGCCCATATAGCGCCCCTTGTCCTTATCACGTAATTCAACTGCCTCATGAACACCGGTTGAGGCACCTGAAGGCACAGCAGCACGTCCGAAAAAGCCTCCGCCTGTCAATACCTCAACCTCTATGGTCGGGTTGCCCCTTGAGTCGAGTATCTCTCTGGCTCTGATCCTGTCTATTTTTTCCATATCCGGGAGTCTGGTTTTAATCAGATTTATTAAATTACCTGGTATTAGAGGAGATCACTCCTTTTTACCTTCAATATTTTTATCGCCTTTTTCATCCGGTTTTTTCTGATCTTCGGCTGGCTTCCCGGCCTCTTTTTCAGTTTCCGGCTTATCTTTTGCTGCCTGTTTCTTTTTTGTTTCTTTTGGGGGAGCTTTCTTCTCCTCTGCTTCAGTTTTTTCAGGTGCCGGTTCAGTTTCCTGATCCTTCTTCTCAACACTTTCAGGTGACGGTTCAGTTTCCTGATCCTTCTTCTCAACACTTTCGGGTGCGGGCTCAGCTTTCTGATCCTTCTTCTCAGCACTTTCAGGATCAGGAGTTTCTTCCTTTATTTCCTCCTCTTTTCCAGCTTCTTTCTTATCATCTTCAGCAATGTCTGCCTGCGCTGCTAGCTTTTCATCAGCCCCTTCTGCTACAGCCTTTGGAACTGCCTCTGCTTCTTTCTTTTTCCCTCCCCTTCTCCTGGTTCTTTTGGCCCTGGTTTTGGTATCAGTTGAAGGGGTCAGCATATTTTCATTATAGTCGACCAGTTCAATAATACACATGTCTGCATTATCCCCCAGACGGTTCCCGGTTTTCAATATCCTTGTATAACCACCGGGGCGGTCTGCAATCTTTGTTGCAACTTCCCTGAAAAGCTCTGATACAGCATGTTTGTTTTTTAGATAGCTGAAAACAAGTCTTCTTGAATGGGTTGAATCGCTTTTTGCCTTTGTCATAAGCGGCTCCAGATATATGCGCAGAGCCTTTGCTTTGGCTGTTGTTGTTGAAATTCTTTTATGCAATATCAGCGATGATGCCATGTTGGCCAGCATTGCCTTTCTGTGTGAATTCGTTCTGCCCAGGTGATTCAGTTTTTTTCTGTGTCTCATCTCTAATTATTCATTGTCTAATTTATACTTGGATATATCCATTCCGAAGTTCAGGTTCATTGATTCGAGCAACTGATCAAGCTCAGTAAGGGATTTTTTGCCAAAATTCCTGAACTTCAAAAGATCGTTCTTGTTGTACTGGACCAGATCTCCAAGTGTATCTATCTCAGCAGCTTTAAGGCAGTTCAGTGCCCTGACTGACAGATCCAGATCTACCAGTCTTGTTTTAAGCAATTGCCTCATATGAAGAATCTCCTCGTCAAATTCCTCGTTTGCAAGTTTTTCTTCGATATCCAGAGTGATTTTCTCATCTGAAAACAGCATGAAATGATGAATCAGGATTTTTGCGGCTTCTTTAAGTGCATCTTTGGGATTAATTGACCCATCTGTAGTTACCTCAATAATAAGCTTTTCATAGTCTGTTTTTTGCTCAACCCTGAAGTTCTCCACTTCGTACTTAACATTTTTTATGGGTGTGAAAATGGAATCCATAGCAATCAGTCCAAATTCCTGTTCAGGTGGCTTATTCTCCTCCGAAGGGACATAACCCCGCCCTTTGTTTATTGTTATTTCCATTTCCAGTTTGACATCGGTTTCCATTCGGCAAATTAGGAGGTCGGGATTGAGAACAGTGAATCCGCTCAGGTAATTGTTCAGATCTCCAGCCTTGAACTCCTCCTTACCGGTGATCTTGAAGGAAACCTTTTCCTCTTCCGAATCACCCGATTCTCTTTTAAATCTGATCTGTTTGAGGTTCAGGATTATTTCTGTTACATCTTCCATAACCCCGGTAATTGTTGAGAATTCATGATCGACTCCTTCAATCCTCACCGCAGTTATGGCATATCCTTCCAGTGATGAAAGCAGTATCCTTCTTAGTGCATTGCCGACTGTAATACCGTAACCGGGTTCAAGCGGACGGAATTCAAATTTACCGACTGTATCGGTTGATTCGAGCATGATTACCTTTTCAGGCTTCTGGAATGCTAATATTGCCATTACAATTTTATTTTGAGTACAATTCTACAATTAATTGCTCCTTAATATTTTCTGGAATTTCAGAACGTTCAGGCATGTTCAGGAACCTCCCGGTCATTTTTTCATGATTCCATTCAATCCAGGAGTATGCATTCCTTTTACTCTGAGAAAGCGACTCGTTGATAACTTCAAGAGATTTGGACTTCTCCCTCACTCCAACATGGTCACCAGGCTTTACCAGATAGGAGGGTATGTTGACCACATGTCCATTGACTGTAATATGCCTGTGTGAAACAAGCTGGCGTGCCGATGCACGGGTCGGTGCGATACCCATCCTGTAGACAACGTTATCCAGCCTGGATTCAAGAAGCTGCAAAAGTACTTCACCTGTAATGCCTTTTGCAGCAGATGCCTTATGGAAAAAGTTATAAAACTGTTTTTCCAGCATTCCATAGGTGTACTTGGCCTTTTGCTTTTCCTGAAGCTGAATGCCGTATTCTGAGGTTTTTCTTCTTTTCTTGTTGATCCCGTGGTGTCCGGGTGGATAGTTTTTTTTCTCCAACACCTTGTCAGGTCCGAAAATCGGTTCACTGAATTTTCTTGCTATTTTTGTTCTTGGTCCTCTGTATCTTGCCATCTTTACTGATTAATTATTTTGCCGTTTAATGAATTATACTCTTCTGCGTTTTGGTGGACGGCATCCGTTATGCGGCAACGGTGTAACATCAATTATCTCTGTAACCTCAATGCCGGTATTGTGTATTGTACGTATTGCAGATTCTCTGCCAGATCCGGGTCCCTTGACAAACACCTTTGCTTTTCTCATTCCAAGATCAAAAGCAATTTTAGCACAGTCGGCTGCAGCCACCTGGGCAGCATAAGGTGTGTTCTTCTTCGAACCCCTGAAACCCATCTTCCCTGCAGATGCCCATGAAATTGTCTGGCCGTTGCCGTTGGTCATCGTAATGATAATATTATTGAAGGATGCCTGAATGTGAGCCTGTCCAACCGGCTCAACCTTAACGACTCTTTTTCTTGTTGTCCCTGTCTTTTTTGCCATTTTCAAATAAAGATTATATTATTTGGTTGCCATTTTCTTATTGGCAACTGTCTTTTTTCTGCCTTTTCTGGTTCTTGCATTATTCTTCGTGCTCTGACCGCGTACAGGCAAACCCGACCTGTGGCGGATACCCCGGTAACAACCTATATCCATGAGCCTTTTTATATTCATCTGAACTGAAGACCTCAGTTCGCCTTCCACTTTATAATGCTCATTAACTATAGTCCTGATCTCGGACAACTGCTTGTCGTCCCATTCTTTCACCTTGATGCTGGCATCAATGTTTGCCTTTGAGAGGATTTGCCTTGCAGCACTTCTCCCTATACCGTAAATATAGGTAAGGCCTATTTCTCCCCTTTTGTTTTTTGGTAAGTCTACTCCAACTATTCTTGCCATATATTCAAAATTTTATTTTTCTTTTATAACAATCACCCCTGACGTTGTTTATACCTGGGATTCTTTTTGTTAATAACATACAACCGTCCTTTCCGGCGTACGATTTTGCACTCGGCACTTCTCTTCTTTACAGATGCTCTAACCTTCATACGTACAAACAATTTTTATAAAATCAATTAAATATTCTGTTATTTTCTAAATGTCAAAAAAAACTTTTCCTAATCAATAATCAGGGCCTTACTTTAAATCTGCTGTTGCCGGAAAACGACCAAAAATCAAAAAGTTATATATTTCCAGTATTCTTTTTACTTATACCTGTAACAGATCCTTCCTTTGGTAAGGTCATAAGGCGACATTTCCACCTTTACCCTGTCACCCGGCAGGATCTTTATATAATGCATGCGCATTTTTCCTGAAATATGGGCAATTATTGTATGCCCGTTTTCAAGTTCAACCTTGAACATTGCGTTTGACAAGGCTTCAACAATTGTACCATCCTGTTCTATTGGAGGCTGCTTTGCCATGGTAACTCCTTGTTTTTTGTTTTCAATTCCTGTTCAATATATTCAAATGTAGACAAAATATCCGGTTTGCCTTTTTGTACTACTATTGCAAGTTCATAATGGGCTGAAGGTTCTCCGTCACGTGTCCGGATAGTCCATCCATCGGTTTTCTGGAAAATATTCCTTTTACCGATGTTTATCATTGGCTCAATACAAATAACAAGTCCGCTTTTCAGCTTCATCCCACTTCCCCTTTTCCCGAAGTTTGGAACTTCGGGCTCCTCATGCAGCTTTTTTCCCAGTCCGTGACCAACCAGCTCCCTGACAACAGAAAAACCGTTATTTTCGGCATGCGACTGGATTGCGTAACTTATATCTCCCAGCCTGTTTCCTTCAATGGCATTACTGATGCCTCTCATTAAGCATTCATGGGTGACACGAAGAAGATCCCTGACTTTCCCGTTAATTTCACCAACAGAAAATGTAAATGCGGTATCTCCATAGTATCCGTTCAGTATAACCCCGCAATCAATCGAAAGAATGTCTCCGTTGACAAGTGTTCTTTCCGAGGGGATTCCATGAACTACCTCACTGTTCAGTGAAGTACATAATGTTCCGGGAAACCCGTTATAACCTTTGAATCCGGGTTCGGCCCCATGATCCCTGATAAACTCCTCTGCTATTTTGTCAAGCATTAAAGTAGTAACACCCTCTTCAATATGTTTTGCCAGTTCTGCAAGTGTTTTTGACACCAGCATATTTGACTGGCGCAACTTTTCAATCTCCTCATCGTTTTTTAACACCGACATCAAAGAACGTAATTTTCAAAATTATATTACACCCCCTCCTGAACGGCCTTTTATCCGGCCTGATTTCATCAACCCGTCATAATGCCTCATCAGAAGGTGACTTTCAATTTGTTGCAAAGTATCCAGGGTTACCCCCACCATTATAAGCAGTGAAGTACCACCGTAAAATTGTGCAAATTGGGCATTTACCCCTGCTATCATTGCAAATGCTGGTAATATTGCAACGACTGCAAGGCATAATGAACCCGGAAGTGTTATTCTTGACATAATGGTATCAAGAAACTCGACTGTCTTTTTTCCCGGTTTAACACCCGGGATAAAACCACCGTTACGCTTCATATCCTCTGCCATCTGCGTTGGGTTTATCGTAACGGCTGTATAGAAATAAGTAAAGAGAATGATCAGCACGGCAAAGGTGAAATTATACCAGAATCCGGTAAAATCAGAAAATGCGGCTGCAAATCCTGACATAGCTTCGCTGTCAGTGAACCCCGAAAGTGTAAGCGGGACAAACATAAGCGCCTGTGCGAAAATTATTGGCATAACTCCTGCAGAATTAACCTTAAGCGGAATGTACTGCCTGACACCTCCGTACTGCTTGTTGCCAACTATCCTTTTTGCATACTGTACAGGAATGCGCCTTGTTCCCTGAACCAATAGTATTACTCCCATGAAAACCAGGAAAAGTACTACCATCTCAACAATGAACATTACAAGTCCGCCCCCCTGCTGCTGTTCAAGTCTTGCAAAAAACTCTGCAAACAATGCAAAAGGCAACCTGGCAATAATCCCCACCATAATGATAAGTGAAATACCGTTGCCTATTCCTTTTTCAGTTATCCTTTCACCCAGCCACATTACGAACATTGTGCCGGAGGTCAGAATTATAATTGAGGAGACCCACCAGAAAGCTCCCTGAAGTGCAAATGCGGTTTCAGAAAGCTGAACCTGAAGATTTCTGAGATATGCCGGAGCCTGAAAAACCAGAATTACTACAGTAAGATAACGTGTTATCTGGTTGATCTTTCTCCTGCCGCTTTCTCCTTCCCTTTGAAGCCTTTGAAAGTAGGGCACCATTATCCCCAGGAGCTGTACAACAATTGATGCAGAAATATACGGCATTATGCCAAGGGCAAATATGGATGCGTTGGCAAATGCCCCTCCGGAAAACATATCGAGCAATCCAAGGATACCGTCAGCAGTTTGCTGTTTCAGTTCGCTCAGCTGAGCCGGGTCAATCCCCGGTAAAACCACAAATGTTCCGACCCTGTATATTAAAAGAATCCCCAGTGTATACAATATCCTGGAACGGAGATCTTCAATCTTGAAAATATTCTTTATGGTCTCAATAAATTTTCTCATTAAACTATATTTTTACGGCTTTGCCACCTGATGATTCTATTGCTTCAATCGCTGATCTGGAAAATGCATGAGCATGAACTTCCAGTTTTGCCGAAAGGTTTCCGTTGGCGAGAATCTTTACAGGAGTTTTGCCCGTTGCAAGTCCGGCTTCGATCAAAGTTTGAAGATCAAAGGTGGCAACACCTTTCTTCTCTGATAATTCCTGCAACGACCCAATATTTATACACTTATACTCCTTACGGTTTATGTTATTGAAGCCGAATTTCGGAACCCTTCTCTGTAATGGCATCTGGCCCCCTTCGAAGCCAAACCTTCTTTTGTAGCCTGATCTTGATTTGGCTCCTTTATGGCCTTTTGTGGAAGTGCCGCCTCTTCCTGAACCTTCTCCCCTGCCAAGTCTTTTGCTCTTCCTGACAGAACCTTCGGCCGGTTTCAAATTACTTAAATCCATATTAAAAATATCTTAAGTTGATTAACCCTTTTCAGTTTTAACTAAATGTTTTACTTTTTCAAGCATCCCCAAGACCTGTGGTGTAGCCTCAGCTTCCCCTGAACTGTTCACCTTGTTCAGACCCAGTGCTTCCAGGGTCTTTTTCTGGCGAGCAGTACTTCCAATTTTGCTTCTTACTAATCTGTATCTTATCCTGGCCATAAATTATATATTTATCCGTTAAACACCCTGTCTATTGATATACCCCTAAGTTCTGCAATGCTGGATGCATCTCTCATGTCCATCAGGGCAGAAAAAGTGGCTTTAACCAGATTGTGAGGGTTGGAAGACCCCTTGGATTTGGCTAGAACATCGGTTATCCCAACACTTTCGAGTACTGCACGCATAGCTCCTCCTGCAACAACTCCTGTACCATGTGACGCCGGTTTCAGAAAAACTTTTGCCCCTCCGAATTTCGCAACTTTTTCATGCGGAATGGTACCTTTATAAACAGGCACCTTTATCAGGTTCTTTTTTGCATCTTCCATACCCTTTGCAATTGCAGTGGTCACCTCGTTGGCCTTACCCAAACCGTATCCCACTATACCTGACTCATTACCAACTACCACTATTGCCGAAAAACTGAAAGTTCTCCCACCTTTGGTAACTTTAGTTACCCTTTGTATGCTTACTACTCTTTCCTTAAGTTCTAAATCGCTGGTTTTTACTTTTCTTATAGTTGACATAATTTAAAATTTTAAACCTTCTTCCCTGGCAGCATCGGCTAAAGCTTTAACCCTGCCATGATACAGGTAACCGTTTCTATCAAAAACCACTTCGGAAATATTTTTTTCTTTTGATTTTTTTGCAATCAGCTTACCGACCAGCTTTGCCTGTTCAGTTTTGTTTACATCTTTCTGGTCTGAAATCTCTTTTTCAAGGTAAGAAGCACTTACAAGTGTGTTCCCGTTAAGATCATCGATAAGTTGAACATATATACCACGGTTGCTTCTGAAAACACTCATCCGCGGTTTTTCAGCTTTCCCGTTTATATGCTTGCGTATCCTTTGTCTGATCCGCTTTCTTCTTTGTCGCTTTGTTAAAGCCATAGTTCCTAAATAATTTACAAAATTAAACACTGGCAGATTTGCCTGCTTTCTTTCTGATATGCTCGCCAACAAATTTAATCCCCTTTCCTTTGTATGGTTCGGGTGGTCTCAGGGAGCGAATCTTGGCAGCAACCTGTCCCAAAAGTTGCTTATCAATACTTGAAAGTGTAATAACCGGGTTTTTACGGCGTTCAGTTTTGGTTTCAACTTTCACCTCAACCGGGATCTCAAAGTAAATATCGTGCGAGTATCCCAGACTCAGCTCCAGCACCTGTCCCTTTGCCTCTGCACGGAACCCTACACCTACCAGCTCCTGTTGTATGCTGTAACCTTCAGAAACCCCTGTAACCATATTACCGATCAGAGTCCTGTAAAGCCCGTGCATGGATTTATTCTCCTTTGAATCATCGACCCGCTTAACCAAAACTTTGCCATCTTCAACTTTAACTGTTATACCGGGTTTTACCACCTGATCCAGCTCTCCCAGCGGACCTTTCACATTTACATTCTCACCGTCAACTGTAACAGTAACCTTTTCAGGTATTTCAACAGGCAAATTTCCTATTCTTGACATTTGTAAAACTCCTCTTTTTAATATACATAACATATAACTTCACCGCCAAGGTTCCTTGTCCTGGCTTCCTTGTCGGACATTACACCCTGTGAAGTCGAAATAACCGCTATTCCCAGTCCGTTAAGAACCCTCGGCAATTTGTCCTTGCCACAATACTGGCGTAATCCGGGTCTGCTGACCCTCCTGAGCGATTTGATAACAGGCTCTTTTGTTTCAGGATGGTATTTAAGGGCAATTTTTATTACTCCCTGCAAGTTGTCATCCAGAAACTTGTAGTTCAGGATATAACCCTTATCATGCAAGATTTTGGTTATATCTTTCTTAATATTTGAAGCAGGTATTTCTACCACCTTATGTCTAGCCATCACCGCATTCCTAATACGCGTAAGATAATCTGCTATCGGATCTGTCATTTCAGTATTATTATTTATTCTTTTATTATGATCATTACCAGCTGGCCTTCCTGATTCCGGGAATCAATCCCTTTGATGCCATTTCCCTGAAGGTTATCCTGCTTATCCCAAACTGCCTGATATAACCTTTCGGCCGTCCCGTCAACTTACAGCGGTTGTGTAAACGTATCGGATTACTGTTTCTCGGGAGCCTGCTTAATCCCACATAATCACCTTCCGCTTTGAGTTTTGCACGTTTTTCAGCATATTTTTCAACCAGTTTGAGTCGCTTAACCTCACGGGCTTTCATTGATTCTTTAGCCATATCTAATTCTTTTTTATGTCCTTAAATGGTAATCCGAATTCACGAAGGAGTGCATATCCCTCTTCATCGGTTTTTGCTGTTGTCACAAAGGTTATTTCCATCCCCATGATCTTATTTACCTTGTCAATATCGATTTCAGGGAATATTATCTGCTCACTTATACCCAGCGTGTAATTACCCCGTCCGTCAAACTTGTTGTTTACCCCCCTGAAGTCGCGTATCCGGGGAATTGCCGCAGCAATAAGTCTTTCCATGAATTCATACATACGTTCACGGCGTAATGTAACCCTGACACCAATCGGAGTATCACGGCGAAGTTTGAAGTTTGAGATATCTTTTTTGGAAACCGTTTGTACTGCCTTCTGTCCGGCTATACTGGTTAGCTCTTTTTCGGCCGTTTCAATCATCTTCTTATCTGCAACTGCCTGTCCCACACCCTGATTAATTACAATTTTTGTCAGCCGGGGAACTTCCATTACACTTTTGTAATTGAACTCCTTTTTAAGAGCCGGAACAATTTCCGTAAAATATTTTTCTTTTAGTAGTGGCTTGTATTCCATTATTTAATCTCCTCTCCTGATATTTTTGAATAGCGAACCAGCTTGTTTTTCTCATTTAGCCTCCTGCCAATCCTGGTGGGCTTGCCGCTGGAGGGATCAACAACCATTAAATTTGAAATATTGATTGGTGACTCCTTCTTGAGAATTCCTCCCTGGCGGTTTTTGGCGCTGGGCTTTGTGTGCTTTGAAACAATATTTGCTCCTTCAACCAAAGCCTTGCCCGATTTGGTCATGACATCAAGGACTCTCCCCTGTTGGCCTTTTGATTCACCAGATATCACATATACGATATCTCCTTTTTTTATGTGTAATTTTTTTCCCATTACCCCTGTTTTTTCCTTTATTATAATACTTCCGGTGCAAGTGAAACAACCTTCATATACTTTTCCCTGAGTTCCCTGGGAATAGGACCGAATATACGAGTCCCCCTCAGTTCCCCCAAATTATTCAGTAAAACCACGGCATTGTCATCAAAACGAATATATGTACCGTCGTTTCTCCTGATCTCCTTTTTAGTGCGTACAACAACCGCTCTTGTTACGGTGCCCTTTTTAATATCTCCTGAAGGAATTGCGCTTTTTATGGTAACAACTATAGTGTCACCAACAGAGGCATAACGCTTTCCGGTGCCGCCAAGCACCCTGATGCACAGAACTTCTTTAGCTCCGCTGTTATCAGCAACTGTTAATCTGCTTTCCTGTTGTATCATCGTTATTTAGCTCTTTCAAGTATTTCTACCAACCTCCAGCACTTGTCTTTGCTCAACGGCCGGGTTTCCATTATTTTTACCTTGTCACCAATGTTGCAGTTATTCTGCTCATCGTGTGCCATGAGTTTAGTGGTTTTTTTCAGGAACTTCCTGTATACAGGGTGCTTTATCCTCCTTTCCACTGCAACTACAATGGACTTATCCATTTTGTTGCTAACCACAACTCCGGTTCGTTCTTTTCTTAGATTTCTTTTTTCCATTGCAGTCTAACTTTTCGAATTCTCATTTGACAACCTTTGACGCAGGATCGTTTTTAGTCTGGCAATATTTCTCCTGGTCTCCTTGATCTTTATTGGATTGTCAAGGGGTGATACCGTATGGTTCATCCTGAGCTTGGCCAGGAGGCTTTTTTCTGTATCTATCCGCTCCTCAATCTCTTTGGTTGTAAACTCATTTATTTCTGATGTCTTCATATCTTTTTATGATGATGTTTCAAAATAATCACGTCTGACAATAAATTTTGTCGTTACAGGCAGCTTTTGGGCGGCAAGTCTGAGTGCCTCTTTAGCCACTTCAAAAGGGACACCGTCTGCTTCAATTATTATTCGCCCCGGTGTAACGGGTGCAACAAAAGCCTCTGGCATACCTTTCCCCTTTCCCATTCGAACCTCCGCAGGCTTTTTCGTTATCGGCTTGTCAGGAAAAATGCGTATCCATATTTTACCTTCCCTTTTCATGTATCGCGTAACAGCCTGGCGGGCAGCTTCTATTTGTCGCCCTGTAACCCAGGATGATTGCAGTGCCTTTATGCCGAATGAACCAAAAGCAAGTTGGTTGCCCCTCTGGGCATTACCCTTCATTCTTCCTTTTTGTTGCCGCCTGTATTTTGTCTTTTTTGGTTGTAACATTATTCCACAAAAATTATTATGTTATTTTCTTCTTTTTTTGAATCCGCCCTTTCCCTTCTGGTCACCTGGTGAAGCACCTGATACACCTATATTGGGAGCAAGATCCCGTTTCCCGAAAACTTCACCGTTGCATATCCAGACCTTTACACCTACAAGTCCTACCTTCGTCAGCGCTTCACTCAAAGCATAGTCGATATCTGCCCTTAAAGTGTGCAGAGGTATCCTGCCCTCCTTGTATGTTTCAGTACGTGCCATTTCTGCACCTCCGAGCCTTCCGCTAACCTGCACCTTGATGCCTTCGGCACCCATTCTCATGGTTGACGCTATAGCCATCTTGACAGCCCTTCTGAAAGATATCTTCCCTTCAATCTGACGGGCAATATTGTTGGCTACTATTGTTGCATCAAGCTCCGGCCGTTTAACTTCAAATATATTGATCTGTACCTCTTTCTGGGTTATTTTTTTCAGCTCTTCCTTAAGCTTGTCGACTTCCTGACCGCCTTTGCCGATTATAATGCCGGGGCGTGCTGTATTCACGGTAACTGTTATAAGCTTCAGTGTACGCTCAATTATTATCTTCGAGATACTCGCCTTTGCAAGCCTGGCATTCAGATATTCGCGGATTTTCACATCTTCAATCAGCTTGCCTGAGTACTGTTTGCCACCGTACCAGTTTGAATCCCAGCCTTTGATAATTCCCAGCCTATTGCTTATCGGATTTACTTTTTGTCCCATCTATTGTTGTGTTTGTAGTATTTATTTCATCTTCTCTCTGATCACTGTCAAGCACCAGGGTAACATGGTTGGAGCGCTTTCTTATCCTGTGTGCCCTCCCCTGGGGAGCAGGTCTTATCCTTTTCAAAGTGCGTGCCTGATCAACAAATATTTCCTTTACAACCAGGTTTGTCTCTTCCAGCCTGACACCCTCATTTTTGTTCTGCCAGTTTGAAATAGCCGACAAAAGGAGTTTTTCCACTCTTTTTGAAGCTTCTTTAGGACTGTATCTGAGCATATCCAATGCCGTATTAACTTCGGCGCCCCTTATCATATCTGCTACCAGCCTCATTTTCCTGGGTGAGGTAGGGCAATTACGAAGCACGGCAAAACACCTGCTCTTGTTTTCTTCTTTTATCCTTTGCGCTCTTTTCTGTTTTCGTGATCCCATTTTTATGCCTGGTAATTAATTATATCTCTTTAATTTGTTATATCACCGGTTAAATTACTCCGGGTATTTATGTTATCACGGCAATTATTTAAATCCTCGGGTGACTGTTTTCTGAGTCACAGGTTATTGCCGGTCATTCTATTTTCTTTTACCTCCGTGTCCCCTGAATATGCGGGTTGGAGAAAATTCTCCAAGCTTATGCCCCACCATATTTTCTGTAATATAAACCGGAATGAATTTGTTCCCGTTGTGAACGGCTATGGTATTCCCAACAAAATCGGGTGATATGACCGAACGGCGCGACCATGTTTTAATGACGGTTTTCTTTCCGCTCTGATTGGCCTCTGTAACCCTTTTTTCCAGTTTATAGTCAATAAAGGGACCTTTTTTAAGTGAACGACTCATATATCTTCAGTTTATCCTTGTTATACTATTTCCTTTTTTCAACAATATATTTATTGGAGTCCTTTTTCCTGGATCTGGTCTTGAATCCTTTTGCCGGAACTCCCTTGCGCGACCTTGGATGTCCGCCGGAAGCGCGTCCTTCACCACCTCCCATTGGATGGTCAACCGGATTCATGACAACTCCCCTAACTCTTGGCCTGCGTCCCAGCCATCTGTTCCTGCCTGCTTTGCCGGAAACCTCCAGGGAGTGATCGGGGTTTGAAACTGTACCTACAGTTGCACGGCAAGTTACAAGCACCATTCTTATTTCTCCTGATGGCAGTTTAACCGAAGCATATTTTCCTTCCCTTGAAGTAAGCTGCGCGTAAGATCCGGCACTTCTTGCCATGGCAGCCCCTTTCCCGGGTTTAAGTTCAATATTGTGAACAACAGTGCCAAGAGGAATGTCTGAAAGAAAAAGTGTGTTACCTATTTCCGGTGCAATATTCTTTCCTGACCTTATGGTCTGCCCTATCTTCAGTCCGTTCGGAGCAATTATATACCTTTTCTCTCCGTCTGCATATACAACCAGAGCAATCCTTGCCGAACGGTTGGGGTCGTACTCAATCGACCTGACAACAGCAGGCATACCATCCTTGTCTCTTTTGAAATCTATAAGACGGTACCTCCGTTTATGCCCGCCACCCATATAGCGCAGCGTCATCTTCCCCTGATTATTTCTGCCTCCTGACTTTTTCATGGGCATCAGCAGGGATTTTTCAGGCCTGTCAGTTGTTATGTTTTCAAAAGCAGACTTTATTTTATGTCTTTGACCCGGTGTAACCGGTTTTAATTTTTTTACTGCCATTTTTCCTCACTTATATATTGCTGTAAAAATCTATACTTTCACCTTCCGCCAATGTAACTATAGCTTTTTTGCATGAGCTTGTCCTCCCGGATATAACGCCTGTACGGGTATATCTTGATTTGTTTTTCCCGCCATAACGCATTGTGTTGACAGATTCCACGTTAACATCATACATCTCCTCAACAGCTTTCTTTATCTGCAACTTGTTTGCCCTTTTATCGACAATAAACCCGTAACGGTTGAGCTTCTCACCCAGATTGGTCATCTTCTCTGTCACTATAGGTTTTAATAGTATATCCATTTCTTTTTATTATTTCTAATTGCTGAATGATTTGTCCAGAACATCAATTGCACTTTCACAAAACACAAGTACCGGCGTATTGACAATGTGGTACGTGGTTAGTTCTGAGGCTGTTAAAACATCAAAATCGGGCAAATTTCGAGAGGACAAATATATATTTTTATTTTGTTCGGATAAAACCAAAAGAGACTTTTTCTTAATCTTCAAATTGTCAACAATAGAAGCACAGTTCCTGGTTTTTGGCTCCTCCAGGTTAAAGTCTTCAAGCACAAATATTTTGTTGTCTTTTGCCTTGTATGACAAAGCTGATTTGCGGGCAAGCTGTTTAACCTTTCTGTTTAGCTTGAACCTGTAATCACGTACACGCGGACCGAAAGTACGTCCCCCGCCCCTGAATATAGGTGACTTGATATCACCTGCCCTTGCAGTACCTGTTCCCTTTTGCCTCTTGATCTTTTTCGTGCTACCGGTAACTTCGCTGCGCTCTTTAGTCTTGCTTGTTCCCTGCCTGTTATTTGCCATAAACTGCTTTACATCCAGGTAAATAGCATGATCATTCGGCTCGATCCCAAAAACGGAATCTCTAAGGCTAACCTTTCTGCCGGTATCTTCTCCTTTAATATTGTAAACTGTTAATTCCATTACTGCTCAATCGTTAAATATGAACCATTTGCTCCTGGCACTGATCCCTGTACAATTAATATATTTTTTTCAGGTATAATCTTAACCACCCTGAGTGATATCATCATAACCCTTTCCCCTCCTGTACGGCCGGCCATACGCATACCCTTGAAAACCCTCGAAGGGTCTGACGAACTTCCGATAGATCCGGGTGCGCGCTCCCTGTCGTGCTGTCCGTGAGAAGCCTCCCCTACACCGGAAAAGCCATGCCTCTTTACCACTCCCTGAAATCCTTTTCCTTTTGATATTCCTGATATATCGAGCCAGGTGTCATCCTTTAAAAAATCTACAGTCAAAACATCCCCGGGCTTAAGATCTTCCTTGAATCCTTTAAACTCCACCATCTTTTTCCTGGGGGTTATTTTAGCTTTCTTGAAATGGCCAAGCAAAGGTTTTGTACAGCTCTTTTCCTTAATCTCACCAAAAGCCAGCTGTACAGCTTCATAGCCATCTTTATCGCGGGTCTTTACCTGGGTAACAACACAAGGCCCTGCTTCAATTACAGTACACGGTATATTTTTGCCATCATCCGTGAACAGCGAAGTCATTCCTATTTTTTTTCCAATTAATCCGGGCATCTTTTCACCAATTTTCAAAAAATTACACTTTTATTTCAACCTCAACACCACTGGGCAACTCCAGCTTCATCAACGCATCAATGGTTTTTGGTGTTGAGCTGTATATATCCAGTAGTCGCTTATACGAATTAAGCTCAAACTGCTCCCTTGCTTTCTTGTTAACGAAAGGAGAGCGTAAAACAGTAAATATCCTCTTGTGCGTTGGCAGCGGTATAGGACCGCTCACTATTGCACCTGTGGGCTTAACGGTTTTCACAATCTTCTCGGTGGATTTATCCACAAGGTTGTGATCGTATGACTTTAGTTTTATTCTGATTTTCTGGCTCATTTTGTTTATTTTAAACTGTATTCTGTGCTTCCCTTGGAACTTTCCAATATCTTTTTCGCAACCTCAGGAACTACCTCCTGGTAATGGGAAAACTCCATTGTAGAGGTTGCCCTTCCGGAGGTGATTGTGCGAAGATCCGTTACATAACCGAATAGTTCGGACAGCGGGGCCTTTGCTTTTATAAGCCTTGCTCCGGCCTTACTCTCCATTCCCTCAATCAATCCCCGCCTCCTGTTGAAGTCGGATATCACATCTCCCATATACTCCTCGGGGGTAACCACTTCAACACTCATTATCGGCTCAAGCAAATATGGTTTTGTTTTTGGACATGCATTCCTGAATGCCTGCTTTGCAGCTATCTCAAATGAAAGAGAATCTGAATCAACAGGATGAAATGAACCGTCAAGCAGTTCAACTTTCATGCTCTCAACGGGAAACCCTGCCAGCACCCCGTTGTTCATCGCTTCACGAAATCCTTTTTCAACTGAGGGTATATATTCTTTGGGTATGTTGCCTCCCTTTATATTATCAATAAATTGAAGTCCGCTTACTTCCTTGTCTGCAGGGGAAATACGTACAATAATGTCTGCAAACTTTCCTTTCCCGCCTGTCTGTTTTTTAAACACCTCCCTGTGCTCAACAGAAGTCGCAATGGCTTCCTTGTAAGCTACCTGAGGTGCTCCCTGATTACACTCCACTTTAAATTCTCGTTTTAGCCTGTCAAGTATTATTTCAAGATGCAGTTCCCCCATTCCGTTTATTATAGTTTGTCCGGAACTTTCATCATGCTGTATTTTAAATGTAGGATCTTCCTCAGCCAGCTTTGAAAGAGCAATGCCAAGACGGTCAATATCAAGCTGCGTTTTAGGTTCTACAGCTATTCCAAGCACCGGCTCGGGGAAAATAATGGATTCCAGTATTATGGGTTTCTTTTCGTCACACAGGGTGTCTCCTGTCCGTAAATCCTTGGGTCCGACAACAGCACATATATCACCTGCACCTACCTTGTCTTTGGGCATCTGCTTGTTGGAACGCATCTGGTAGAGACGGGTTATACGCTCTTTTTTGCCTGACCTTGTGTTCAGTACATAAGAAGCAGCACTAATAACCCCGCTGTATACCCGCAGAAAAACAAGACGGCCGACAAAGGGATCTGTAGCAATTTTGAATGCAAGAGCTGACAAGGGTTCTGTTTCAAGAGCCTTGCGCTCCACCTCTTCGTCATTTTTTGGATTTATCCCTTTTATTGAGCCGATATCAACCGGACTTGGCAAGAATTTTACAACTGCATCAATAAGCCTTTGAATCCCTTTGTTCTTAAAGGCAGCACCGCACATAACCGGTATGATGGTAAGCGATATTGTTGCCTTCCTGATCGCATCCGTCAGATGTTCCTCAGAAATAGATTCAGGGTCTTCGAAAAACTTTTCCAGTATTGAATCATCCGCCTCAGCTACGGCTTCAATGAGATTTGCCCTGTATTCACGTGCCTCCTCAAGAAATTCCGGGGGTATGTCAGTCAGCTCATAATCGGTGCCAAGCTTGTCGTCTTCGTACCATATAACTGCCTTCATTTCAATGAGGTCAATTATTCCCCGGAAAGACTCTTCACTACCTATAGGCATATGGAGGGGAACGGGCCTGGCTCCAAGCTTTTTCCTTATCTGGTAAACCACATTAAAAAAATCGGCTCCGCTGCGATCCATCTTATTTACAAAACCTATCCTTGGAACCCTGTATTTATCAGCCTGCCGCCAAACCGTTTCGGACTGGGGCTCGACGCCTCCTACTGCACAAAAAACCGCAACAGCTCCGTCAAGAACCCTCAAAGATCTTTCTACTTCAACAGTAAAGTCGACATGGCCGGGTGTATCAATTATGTTTATCTTAAAATTATCCTGATTATATTTCCAGAAGGTGGTTACCGCAGCAGAAGTGATAGTAATCCCCCTCTCCTGCTCCTGAACCATCCAGTCCATTGTAGCAGCCCCTTCATGAACCTCACCCATCCTGTGAGTAATACCGGTATAATACAGGATCCGCTCCGTTGTGGTAGTCTTCCCTGCATCGATATGCGCCATTATACCGATATTCCTCGTATATTTCAATTCACTGCTCATTTGAATTTTTTCCTTCCTCTTAATTTTTTATGCTGTTAAAACCTGAAGTGCGCAAATGCCTTGTTTGCATCTGCCATCCTGTGCATCTCCTCTTTTCTCTTGAATGCCCCTCCCTCTTCATTATATGCAGCCAGTATCTCTGCGGCAAGTTTTTCGGCCATTGTTTTTCCTGCCCTTTTGCGGGCAAAAAGTATCATATTTTTCATGCTTATCGACACCTTCCTTCCAGGCCTCACTTCCTGGGGAACCTGGAAAGTTGCGCCCCCTACCCTGCGGCTTTTTACCTCAACCATAGGTGTAATATTTTCCAAAGCCTTCTTCCATATCTCCACAGGGGTTTTCCCTTCATTTTTGGACTTCTGCTCCACTATCTCAAGAGCATTGTAGAAGATATTAAAAGCCAGGCTTTTCTTCCCGTTATTCATCAGATTGTTCACGAAGCGGGTTACTTCCACATCATTATACCTTGGGTCAGGCAGCAAAATTCTTTTTTTTGGTTTTGACTTTCTCATCTATAAATAGTTCTGGGTTATAATTATTTCCTGGGTCTCTTTGTTCCGTATTTTGAACGTCTCTGAGTACGTCCTTCAACTCCCGATGTGTCCAGAGCACCCCTTATAAGATGGTATCTTACACCCGGAAGGTCTTTAACCCTTCCGCCCCTTATAAGTACAATAGAGTGCTCCTGAAGGTTATGGCCTTCTCCCGGTATGTATGTGTTCACCTCCTTACCGTTGGTAAGCCTTACCCTGGCAACCTTTCTCATAGCAGAGTTGGGTTTTTTTGGTGTAGTAGTATAAACACGAACACACACACCTCTTCTCTGGGGGCATGCATCCAGTGCGGGAGCTTTCTTCTTTTCAACCAGCCTCGTCCGCCCTTTTCTTATTAATTGCTGAATTGTAGGCATAAAAGATGTATCTTTAATTACTAAACTTTTTAACAAAATTGGTGTGCAAAGGTAATTTTTTTTTTAAAAAAACAAGAATAATTTTATAATTAATTTCTTAACCACCGCCGGGTGCCGGACAAGTATAACAATGTCAAACCCGGAATAAAAAACCGCAAAATTAAAACAAATTACTTTACGATGCAAAGATGAAACGCTCTATTTTCACCGTCCGCGTAAAAAGTAGAAGAACCAGCTGTGCAAAACAGTTACAGCATTTTAGCTGTCAGTCGCATTGCGTTAAATTAGGGTATTCATTATTTTCCGTTGTAACAAGTGAAAACAAAACAGGGTATTTATTTTTTATTGCCTGATCTCTGTGGGATAATTGATAGTATATAAAAAATTATTACTTTTGAGGGCACTTTTTGAATAAGTTGCTTTTACAATTAATTCTTTGATTACCGGCAGCTTCTCCGGAATCTTAATCTTTAAGGGAAAACCAAATTATTTTAATATATAATTATTATGAAGACATATCAGACTGATCAATTAAGGAATATTGTTATTGCTGGCAACACCAAGTCAGGTAAGACCACCCTGACGGAAGCAATGCTTTTTCAAGGCGGTGTGATTGAAAGAAGAGGAGCTGTTGAAAGCAAAAATACAGTTTCCGATTTCAATGAAATTGAGCATGAAAATGAAAACTCGGTATTTTCAGCTGTTTTACACACCGAGTATGCCGACAATAAGATAAATATTATTGATGCTCCGGGACTGGACGATTTTGTGGGCGGACTTATTTCTGCGCTGCGGCCGGTTGATTCTTCCCTTATGGTAATAAACGGCCAGAACGGTTTTGAGATTGGCACCGAGATACAGGGGCGCTATCTTGAATCTCACAAAAAACCTGTGATGCTTGCAGTTAATCAGCTCGACCATGAAAAGATGAATTTTGAGAAAACAATTGAGTCACTGAAACAAAGTTATGGCAGCAAGGCCGTTTTGGCACAGTATCCGGTAAATCCCGGTCCCGAATTCAATGCCGTTATTGATGTACTGAAAATGTCGATGTACAAATACCCGGCCGAAGGTGGTAAAGCCGAAGTCCTTCCAATACCCGGCGATCAGAAAGACCGCGCTGAAGAACTCCGTAATGAGCTTATTGAGGCAGCCGCCGAGAACGACGAGAATCTAATGGAGATTTTTTTTGACAAGGGCACGCTTGACGAGGAAGAGATCCTGAAAGGATTGAAGCTGGGATTGAAAATACGGAACATGTTTCCGGTTCTTTGCGTTTCAGCCAAAAAAAATATGGGAATTGACAGGTTGATGGAGTTTATTTGCGAAATTGCTCCCAGTCCGATAGAGGTTGACCCTCCCGAAACAACAGATGGTGAAGAAATAAAATGTGATTCATCATCTCCTGCTTCAATATTCGTTTTCAAGTCTTCTTTCGAGCAGCATATCGGAGAGATCAACTACTTCAAAGTAATGTCAGGTGAAATTTCCGAAGGGATGGACCTTTTGAACACCAAAACAAGCTCAAAGGAAAGGATTTCCCAGTTACTTGCAGTTGCAGGCAAAACAAGAAAAAAATTGTCAAAAATGGTAGCCGGCGACATCGGCGCAACAGTAAAACTGAAAAACACAAAAACAAATCACACACTATGTGAAGGAAGTAAAAAGATTGTTTTTCCGCCGATAACTTTACCCGAACCCCGTTTCCGCACTGCTATCAAGGCAAAATCGGAGTCGGATGAAGAGAAACTTGGTGAAGCACTTGCTAAAACGCATGAAGAGGATCCTACAATCCTCATTGAATATTCAAAGGAACTCAAGCAGATCATTGTGTCAGGTCAGGGAGAGTACCACCTGAATATCCTGAAGTGGCATCTTGACAATATTTATAAAATTGAAACAGATTTTATTCCCCCAAAAATACCCTACCGTGAAACCATAACCAAAGTAGCACAGGCATCATACAGGCATAAGAAGCAATCAGGGGGTGCCGGACAGTTTGGTGAGGTTCACATGGTAATTGAACCTTATACCGAAAACCAACCCGATCCAACTAAATACAAAGTAAACGGGAAGGAGATAAATGTTTCTGTACGGGGTAAAGAGGAGTATGATCTTCAGTGGGGCGGGAAGCTTGTATTTT
>PUMT01000261.1 GCA_003551495.1 Bacteroidota bacterium | reverse complement strand
TTATTTCCGATATAATTCTGATAACTAACCTGTATGTTAGAATTCGTATACATTATATTTTTATATCATTCAACATTCCTCACACAGCGGACAGAGTAACCTAAATTTTTACGGGAGGAATAGTAATCAAAGGAGCCAAAGTCTTCCCTTAAGTGCATTCGCCAAGCATTTGAAGAGGTTGTTTCACTTGCAGACCACCAGGAACCCCTAAGCCCAAGATATAAATAATCACCAGTAGAATTTCGGAAACCACCCGGCAACGCTGAAAACCCAAAAACATCTGTGCCGTAATGTAAGTCATTCTGATCCCATCTGGGGTGCTCGTTAGTGTCATACTCCCCTCCCCAGGGATGACCAACCTGGCGTGTTGCCTTTAAAATATTTCCGAGCCCTTCAGGGTCATCACTACTATTCGTCAAATCATATTCATTCATAAGATAATTTATCATTTCTTCCCATGCACTATAGCCTGGAAGAACCCATCCAACAGGGCAGACTCCCTGAAAACTGCTGGGATTATTGTTGCTTGATGAAGCACTGTTCATTGCAGTATACCAGCTGTAAAGCTTTCCGTAGTTTTCGCTGTTGGCAGGATCGTAATTGTAGTCCCATATACCACTCTCAATAGGTGTTCCGTCAGAGTAACGAGTTGCACGGAGGTTTTCCGCCATCCACTCCTGTCTGCCTATTATTACCGTTTTGTATTTGTTACCGTCAATATCAGTTATCCCTTCGCCAGGTTTTTTTACCACTTCTGTGCTAAAAGTAAATTCCTTTCCATATGCTACTCCAGCGCTGTTTATTGCATATGCCCTCAGAAAATAAAGGGTGTAGGGCTGGAGATTAAAAAGAGTCATTGTAAATTCACCGGCTCCCTTTCCCCTGCTCATTTTATCATCAGCAAAAACAGTGGGATTGGGTGAAGTGCTCCACACCACGCCTCTGTCTGTTACAGGGGAATCTCCCTCATTATAAACATTACCCCCGACTTTTGCTTTTGTCCAGGTTATGTTGGAAATGGGCCGGGTAATCACAGAGGGCAATTCAGTATGCTTTTCATTTTCCTTTGAGCATCCGGGCATTAAGCTATTAATTAATCCCGCAAAAATGATAATTGCTATTATTCTATGTTTCATCTTAATTGCCTGTTTTTATAATTAAACTATTCAACAACCCTTACGCAGCGGACGGAGAAACCGCCATCTTTATAATAAGAATAATTATAATTAGAGCTGCCACGGTTAACTCTTAAGTCCATTCGCCAAGTCCATGAAGAGGTTGCTTCAGTTGCAGACCACCAGGCACCACTAAACCCAAGATTTAAATAATTACCAAAACGACTTCGGTAACCACCCGGCAATGCCGAAAACCCAAAATCACCTGTGCCGTAATGGAAGTTATCCTGATCCCACCTTGGGTGCTCGTTTGTGTCATGCTCCCCTCCCCAGGGATGTCCAACCTGACGGGCTGCTTTTAGAGCATTTCCAAGCCCTTTAGGGTCGTCACTACTATTTGTCAAATCATATTCACTCATAAGGTAATCTATCATTTCCTCCCATTCACTTATACTTGGGAGATGCCATCCTTCAGGGCAGACTCCCTGTATACCACTGGGATTGTCGTTGCTTGATGGAGCCCCGTTCATTGCAGTATACCAGCTGTAAAGCTTCCCGTAGTTTTCGCTGTTTGCCGGATCGTCATTGTAATCCCATATACCACTCTCAATGGGCGTTCCGTCTGCGTAATGTGTTGCACGGAGGTTTTCCGCCATCCATTCCTTTCCTGCAATAATTGTGGTTTTATAAGTGTAGCCCTGATATGTGAAATTACCCGGTTTGCCATCAAACCATGCATCCAGGAAAGTGAAATCCTGAGGACTGTTTGCAGTTTGTTCTGCAACAGTTATTCCGAAGTTACCTGTTTTGTACTTATAACTAACACGGGGAAGCTTTATTTCAAGCTCTTGTTTTGATGCACTTATAACAGTGATAGTGATTTTTTCAAACAATACTTTATTCCTGTCCGGATACGGATGAAAATTATTACCGAATATATGTATAATATCTCCTGAATAACCCGAGACTGCAGATAAATGTGTTATAGATGGTGGTAAAATTGTAAACGGAACGTCCGCTGCAGTTGACTGGAAGTTAAGCCTGATTTTGATCTCGTTTTCTTTTGTATCAATTTCATTAGGCACTATTACTTTCAAAATGTTTTCGGAAGCTTCTGCAATTACAGCAGGAAGCCCATTAAATGTGACAAAATTATGAGAGGTGGTTTTGCTGAAGTATTTGCCTGTAATTGTTACAGTATCCCCGAAAGTCCCGGATTCAGGAAAAAAGCTTTCGATAACAGGTGTGGTTAATTCGAAGTTCTCTTCTGACCTGGTTTGCTGTCCTGCAACTGTAATGTTAATAGGTACAGGAGTTGAATACAAATCAACCGGGACAATACATACAATGGCTGTATCGGTACAGCTTACGACCTTTGATTTTAATGAGCCGAATTTCACTTCATTATGATCGGTAAATGGGGAGAAGTGTTGCCCGATAATAGTAACAGTGTCATACCAATTTCCTTTTTTGGGATAGAAGCTGTCGATAACCGGAGGTTTGCTGCCAAGACTTATAAAAAACACCGTGTCAGCTATTGCGAAGTATGATTCGGTTTTAGCATAACCAACTACGAGATACTTTTTGTAATATTCATGCCCGTATTCAATTCTTTTTTCTATTTCACCGGGTTCTGGCACCGGCCCGAGCTTTAAAGTATCTTGTCTCCCTAAAAGAAAAGGCTCCTCTTCCCCCCAGATGAAACCGTGATCAATGATCTCCTCTTTTCCAATATGGGTTATTTCAGCCCGGAAAGTTGCACCGCTATCTGAAATTTCAGTCACGGGAAGAGTTCGTATTCCCGGATAGGGGCTTTCGGGGAATTCATAATCGTCGCATTTGACCAGGAGCAATAGCAAAAGCGAAAGGATCAATAGAACTGATAATGGTGATTTCCTGTACATCTTGTTAGAATCTTATGCCAGTGAATAATTGAAGGTTTGTTACATTTGATTTAAGGTCATAATAAGGCTGATCTTCCGATTTCGTTGCAATTCCGTTTGTCTGCTCAAATCTCAGCTCAATGAAGCTTACCACCCTGTTCCTGAAAGTTCTTTGAATTCCTGCACTCCCCCATATGCCAAGCTGACTGCTTTTCATAGGGAAAGCTTCAGCATAATTGTAAGTGTTCACAATATCAAAAATGTGTCTTTCCTCTATGCGAGTCCATGATGAGCTGTATTTCAAATGAAAAGTTTGTGAAACACCTATGCTGAAATAGGGGGTAAAATTTCTTGGCGGGAATGTGTATCTGAATCCTGCAGGGATCTTTAGCTGATCCAGCTCAATGGTTACATAATCTGTCCTGGTTATGTTTGGTTCTTCAATTATACCGTGACGATAGTAATCTGTTGAGATATAAAAAAAGTCGAGGTGAAATGATATTCTTTCGTTTATCCTGGGTAAATAAAAACCAAGGGAGAGGGCTATTGAAGGGGAGTTAGTTACTTCAGTCGTTCCAAGCACCTGGCTGAATCCTCCCTTAAGTTCATCAAATTTGATCCGGCTGTTATTCAGTCCTGCTGTAATGCCTACAGAAGTCTCAATCCATGGCTTCTGATCTTTATAAACAATATACGGCACCCCCATGCACATGTTATATTCTTCAATAACATTAGTCAGCGGCCTCTCTCTTATGCTCCGGATACTTTGAATCTCTTCCATTATTTCGGGGCAATCGTGAAGCAGCATCGACAGAATACTTATATGTTCATTTGTTCTCCCAAGCACCATCTTCCCTTCTGTTTCGACAACCCTTGGGTCATTTCTCAACTGCTGAAGCCCTCCGCCATCTTTTTCAACCCAGTAAGTGTCATCAAACTTGTAGAGGCTTGCCAGACCGTCCACCAGGATTTCCAGAAAGACCGTGCGTGGTGGCTCTTCCTGCAGGGTTATCTCCCTGGATTCAAAAACTTTGTCCCTTACAAAACCGTATTTTTGTATTTCTCCCGGTCTGTAAGTGATTACATCGTGGTCAAACGATTCCCGGAATTCGCATACCCTGAAGGCACCTGATCCTTCCCGGTAATT
>PUMT01000137.1 GCA_003551495.1 Bacteroidota bacterium | reverse complement strand
TGTCGGTTACCTTAAAGCTGTCAACTTTATTGTAACCGGTTTGCTTGTCATTATAAACATACCCGGCAAAATGTTCTTCAAATACCCCTGAGCCCCCTATGGAAGATGCAAGATAGTTGGCAACATCGGTTTGGCCCCCACTGTTGTAACGAAGGTCAAGTATCAGGTTGTCAATCGATTCATTCAGGAAAACGGAAAAAACATCTTCAATCTCATCTTTTGAAGGTTCAGTGAACCCTTTGTATACCATGTATCCGGTCTTTTGCCCTCCATGCTCTATCACTTCACTGTGCAGCACAGCATTCATAGTTATCTCCCTTTTCTCAAGTGTAAGCTCAACTGTTGAGTCATCGGGTTTTCTGAACCTGAACTTGTTTGTAACCCCCTCCTTGTCCGCTCCCAGCAGTTGGTTGATGTTGGTGCCCTGTGAAACAATCTGGTCGTTAATCGCTTCGATTATCCAGCTTCTGCGCACACCCATATCATACATGTCGGTATTTTCGAAAACAAATGAGACCCTCAGCTTCCCTTCATCATCCCATCCACTGCCGAAACCATGTCCCACATATTTTGACTCCCTGTAATATGCTTCAAATTCTTCCCTGGTTGTTATAAAGCTCCAGGGAGCTTTGGAATAACGCACCTGTTCAAGAACCTGATATGGTGACATATACAAGGTGGGGTCTATCTCGGGCATCTGATCATACCAGAAATACCATTCTTTCATAATATTGTGAAAGGTTAAATTGTCAACTATCCTCTGATCATTATCTTCCTCATCTTTCCGGCATGAATAAGTTGAAAGAATTAAAAGAAAAAAAGTTGACAACAATGTTATCCTTAAACAGGATGTAAAAAAAAGGGACTTCATCATTCTATAATATTAATTAACCAATATTTTCAACTTCTATACAGTCCGTTCTTTAGATTTTCCGGGACCCGATTCATTTATCTTTTTTTGTATAAAGATCCCTCCTATTATAAACAGCAAACCCATTACTGTTGTTGTATGAATTTTTTCACCGAGTATAAGACTTATCAGCAGGAGAGCAAAAAATGGGGTCAGATAAATAAGGTTGCTAACCCTGTCGGTCGACTCCGAGAACTGTAATGCCTTAAGCCAGAAAACAAATGTTATCCCCATTTCAAAAGCCCCTATATAAGCCCCTCCCAATAACCCGTACAAGGGAAACCTTTCAAAACCCGAAGTGAATAACATCAGGATGACTGCAAAAAACGAGGCAAAAAGAAAGTTTAAAAAAAGCTTTATTACCTCACTTCTTTGATCCCTTACATTGTATATCCAGAATAATGCCCATATAACCGAACTTCCAAGTGCAAGGGAAACGCCAAGAGGATCTGAAAACTTCATATCAAATGGATTACCCTCGGATGATATCAGATAAACACCTGAAAAGCTTATCAGCATGGCAAAAAGGCTGTAAGCTGATATTTTCTGTTTAAGCAGCGGTATTGAAAGCAACACAAGCATTATGGGCCAGGTAAAATTCAGTGGCTGGGCAATCTGCGCAGGCAGTATAGAATATGCTTTCAACAGTACAACATAATAAAGAAACGGGTTCAGAAAGCCGAGAAAAGCAGAATTGGCAAGGTCTCTTCGTGATGTAAGTGAAAGTTCTGTAATCTTTCCCTGGATGAGAAGTATTGCAAACAAAATTAGTGTACTGGTAACCGATGCAAGAAATACAATTTGTATGAAATTTAAATGTTCAAGAGTTAGCTTGAATGCGGATGCAGCAGTTGACCAGAACAGTACCGAAAGAACTGCAAAAAAATATGCCTTGCCCTGGTTTTTCTGATGTCTGTTTTTAATCATCAGGAACTCTTTATCCTATCATTTCAAATCCTGTGTAAGGAATCAGCACCTCAGGGACTTTAATACCTTCGGGTGTCTGGTTATTCTCAAGAATAGCCGCCAAAATTCTGGGGAGTGCCAATGCACTGCCGTTCAGGGTGTGGGCTGTAAGTGTATTCTTTGTCGCCTCATCCCTGAATCTGAGTTTAAGCCTGTTGGACTGGAACGAGGTGAAATTGGAGACAGAACTTACTTCCAGCCATTTCTCCTGTGCAGAAGCAAATACTTCAAAATCGTATGTCTTGGCTGCTGCAAATCCCATATCTCCCCCGCAAAGCAACATAATCCGGTATGGCAGCTCAAGTTTTTTTACAAGGGTCTCAATATAGGATGTCATCTCCTCCAGTGCCTCATATGATCTGTCAGGGTGCTGAACCTGTACAATTTCCACTTTGTCAAACTGGTGCAGACGGTTAAGGCCCCTTACATCCTTACCGTAGGAACCCGCCTCCCTCCTGAAACAGGGGGTATAACCCGTGATCTTAAGGGGGAGATCAGATGAAGAAAGTATATCCCCCCTGAAAATATTTGTCAGGGGCACCTCGGCTGTAGGTATAAGGTAAAGATTGTCTTCGGTTACATGATACATCTGGCCTTCCTTATCAGGTAACTGTCCGGTACCAAATCCCGATTCTTCGTTTACCATAAGCGGGGGTGCATATTCTGTATAACCTGCCCTGATAGCCTCATCAAGAAAAAAGGAGATCATCGCCCTTTGAATCAGGGCTCCCTTGCCTTTATAGAGAGGAAAGCCGGAACCTGTTATTTTATTGCCCAGTTCAAAATCAATTATATCATATTTTCTTGCCAACTCCCAGTGAGGCAGAGCATCCTTTGAGAGTTTCCCTGTTTCTCCCCCGCTTCTTATCTCAATATTGTCTTCTGCACCCTTTCCGGGAGGAACCGATTCATGCGGAATATTCGGGAGCTGTACAAGGAGGTGGCTCAGTCTCTTTTCCAGATCAGCCAGTTTTGAGGAAAAGTCCTTTACTTCTTCCTTGATCTTTCCTGTCTTTTCTTTTGCAGCATCAGCTTCAGCTCTCTTTCCCTGCTTGAAAAGGATACCAATCTCCTTCGACAGGCTGTTAATTGAAGCCCTGAGGGTTTCCATCCTTGTCTGTACTTCTCTTTTTTCAGTATCGACGGCTATAATCTCATCCACAATGGCGGCAGCATTGAAGTCCCTTATCGCCAAAAGCTCTACAACAGAGTCCCTGTTCTTTGAAATACTTTTAACTGTATGCATAGATTACGGTTATTGATGGGTAAAAATAAAAAAATCTCCTGTAAAATGACTAAAAATAGTTTACTTACAGGAGACTTCAATTAATAACCTTACAAGCTATTCTTCTTTCACCGGCTCTACATATACAACTGATTTGTTGCCCCTTGTTTTTTTGAACATTACCGTTCCTTCAACCAGTGAAAAAAGTGTATGATCCTTGCCCATACCCACATTCAGTCCGGGATTATGCCTGGTACCCCGCTGGCGAACTATTATGTTCCCCGCCTTTACACTGCCTCCTCCAAAAACCTTAATGCCAAGCCGTTTACTTTCGGATTCGCGACCGTTTCTTGAGCTTCCAGCTCCTTTCTTGTGTGCCATTTTATATCATTTTTATATTGAAACTTCTCTTATTGATCAGGTACTGATATTAAGCAACAATATCCTCAATTTGTATTTGAGTGAGGTTTTGACGATGACCTGTCATCTTCTGGTAACCTTTTCTTCTTTTCTTTTTGAATATCCTGACCTTTTCCCCTTTCAGATGGGAAAGTATCCTTGCCTTTACTACAGCATCCTTTACCAGCGGTTTCCCGACTTTAACCTTTCCGTCATTGTCAACCAGAAGAACCTTTTCAAAATCAACCTGTGCACCCTCTTCCTCCTGCAGACGGTGTACGTAAAGTTTTGCTTCTTTCTCTACTTTAAACTGCTGTCCGGCTATATCAACAATTGCATACATCTTTTTCCCTGTTTACTTTTTATTATAGTTAAGGTGTGCAAAAGTAAAAAAGTTTTACCTATTTACAAACTTTTTGCAACCTATATTTTTTAGACGGTTTTTTGTTTTTTCTTACTGGAACTTTTTTGCCCGGAATTATTTATTTATGAAGCAAATCCCATACTGGAAGGATAAAAAAATCCGGAAAATGCATATTATATTACATGCTGATAATAAATGCCTTAAAAAGTATGAAAAAGCATACTTTCAAATAAATTTGCAATAAACGTGCATCATAAAAAGATATTGTTATTTTTGTGTTAG
>PUMT01000008.1 GCA_003551495.1 Bacteroidota bacterium | reverse complement strand
CTCAACTACCCCGAACTGGCAACTCAGGGGGTGATGATGCGTAAATACGGCCAGGAGATAATAAGTCACACTGCCGGAAAGAAGATCCACGGTACAGGGGCTATACCCGGCGGAATAAACAAGAACCTCACCGTTGAAGAGCGCGACCTGCTGCTGAAAGGAGACGATCCGCTCAATGCTGACAAGATGGTAGAATGGGCTCAGGGTGCGGTCGACTTCTTCAAGGATTACTACCTGAAGAACCGCGACTTTATTGACAATTTTGCATACTTCCCATCGAACCACTTCAGTCTGGTAAGGAAAGACGGTGCGATGGACCTTTACCATGGCGTTTTGAGGGCTGTTGATGCGGAAGGGAACAAGGTGCTCAACGATGTGGATTACCAGGAGTATTACAAGTATGTAGAGGAAGAGGTGCGCAACTGGAGTTATATGAAATTCCCCTATATCAAGGAGCTTGGCAAGGATAATGGATGGTACAGGGTTGGTCCGCTGGCACGCCTCAACTGTTGCGACTTCATTCCGACACCAAAAGCACAGAAGGAATTTGAAGCCTTCAGGGCACATACCAACGGCAAGCCGAACAACTATTGCCTCCATACACACTGGGCAAGGCTGATCGAACTGCTTCACGCAGGTGAGATGATCAGGGAACTGCTCCAGGATCCCGACTTGCTGAAAGACGACCTGATTGTGAAAGGAAAGAAAACAGACGAAGGGGTGGGATTGATAGAAGCACCACGCGGCACACTTTTCCACCATTACAAGATCAATGAGCATGACCAGATAACAATGGCTAACCTCATTGTATCGACCACTAATAACAACGAGCCGATGAACCAGTCGGTCAACTTCGTGGCAAAGAAAATGATGACCGGCAAGGATGTGATCACCGAACCAATGAAGAATGCTGTGGAAATAGCTATCAGGGCATACGATCCCTGCCTGAGCTGTGCAACACATGCTTTGGGCAAAATGCCTCTTGATATTACCCTATTGGACGAGGATGGAGAAGAAATTGATCGCTACAGGTCATAGCAAGATACATAAATCAGCAAAAAGTCCGTCTGCTTACCGGCGGACTTTTTGTTTTCCTCTCCGGCAACCACTATAAAAAGGGAAACTTGCTGCAAGAACAAACCCTTAACAAAATGGAAAAAATTCTTATA
Organism: Bacteroidota bacterium; assembly: GCA_003551495.1. Classification (GTDB taxonomy): domain Bacteria; phylum Bacteroidota; class Bacteroidia; order Bacteroidales; family PUMT01; genus PUMT01. The sequence goes on along the minus strand of PUMT01000008.1, from coordinate 2,983 downwards.
TACGGATACGGTAATCCCGGACGGCAGGATGACGGACTGGGAGCAAGGTTCATTGAAGAGCTTGACAAATGGATTGCAGGGGAAAAACTGGAAAATGTGTCAACAGACTGCAATTATCAGCTCAACATTGAAGATGCCGAGATAGTTTCTGAATTTGATACCGTTGTATTTGTGGATGCTTCCTTAGTTCAGGATCTGGATCATTACAGAATGGAAAAAGTGAAGCCTGATGATGCCAGGATTGAGTTTACTATGCATGCCGTTTCCGTTTCCTATGTGGTTGACCTGTGCCAGAAATTATACGGGAAAAATCCCGAAGCATACGTGCTCCACATAAAAGGTTACGAATTTGACTTCAGGGAAAATCTTACAGAAGGTGCGTATGTCAATATGCAGGCCGCACTAAATTATTTGAAAAATTTCCTGAAAAGCAGGTCACGAAGTACATGAAATACCGTTCCCGTCCACTACACCATGAGGATATCCCCCGCAGTCAAGGCAAACGTACCCCTCCCCTTTTCTTTCCGTACGGGTGATCATAATACTTTCAGAGCAAACAGTGCAAATAACACTTTCCACAATTTTTGCATATTCCGGAACCTTTACCAGCACATATTTAACATCGAACAATTTGTTGAACTCAATGGATAGCGTGCCAAATGACCTGTCAAGTGCTGATTTTTTGTATGCCGCCATTAGTGAGGGATCCTGACTCCTTTCTTCAACAACTTTTTTGTATAGTTCTTCATGGTCAGGAAACATTTCTCCAATAACTTCCCTTGCATCCGCTTTTGAACTTATACGAATACCCTTCCCATCCCTTTTGGTAAGGGTAAATGCCATTTTGCCAAGATCCCGGTATATAAGCGAATTGTTGCCGAAAGTACATCCGGTAACAAACTGGATTCCATCTGAAAAACAGTTATTGGTCTCTGTAATAGCCAGCAAGCCTTCCATGCCATCCGATTCCGCTTCCAGCTTGTTCATTGCATATGTGGCCGCCATTATCCCCTGTGCAAGTCCGGGACAAAAGTGTCCATGCATTTGTCCCGCCTTTATCATCAGCGATTCGGTTCTTTCTGAATGTATCTCGTTTCTTATGTCGATACGGGGACTCGTTTTAAGTTTGCCGGTGTGTACAGGATTGTTATCATATTCATATGCAAACAACGAAGTATCACAGTTCTTTATATCCAGCACGGGTGTTCCGTCAATAGCATCGAAACCCTGCACTTTCAGCCTGTTGCCTTTGCGTTCCAGCAGTTTTACCGTTGTAACGCCGACAAGATTTGGCCTTTTGGAACTGCGGGTTGCAAACACCCCTCTCATTTCATCCGGAGGACGCTTAACCGTAGTTGTGAGAAGCTTTTTCTCAGATTTATGAAAATAAAATACAATATCGAGGTAGTCGTTTTCTTCTATACCAAGCAAGGCATCCCCAAATTCTTCGAAAACCTCTATTTCGGAGGGCTTTTCTTTAATTTTCCTGTAATCTTCCGGCTCAGAAAATGAATTCCGGACAATGCCTATGGGGGTGAATTCAAATGCTTTCATTGATATCTCTTTTTAAAAGACTTAAATAAATTACAATTTAACACATATTATGCATTTACGTATAAGTTTTTTTTACACCATCTGCCTCCTCAAACTGCCCTGCCGGTATAACATGCCTGATACCGTGGTTTTCCACAATCTGAACTTTAATATCGTATAGCTTTTCAAGGTTTTCCTCGTTTACAATCTCCTTCCCGCCATGAGCAAATATTTCACCTTCCTTAAGCATCATTATTCCTGAAGCGTAACGAATAGCCAGATTAATATCGTGAAGTGCAATAACGACTGTCAAACCCTTATTGCACAGATTTTTGAGAATATCCATTATTTCAATGGTGTGCTTCAGGTCAAGATTCGCGGTAGGTTCATCAAGCAACAGTATTTCAGGTTGCTGTGCAAGCGCCCTGGCAATGTAAACAGTTTGCTGCTGTCCGCCGCTCAGATTATTAATATCTTTCATTGCAATGTCCTCAAGGTTCAGGCGGCTTATAATTTCTGATGCAATCCGCATATCGCTCCCGGAAGGTTTCCAGCTTATATATGGCTTTCGTCCGAGAAGCACCGTATCAAATACAGTGGCAGGTGTCCTGCCGTATTTGTTCTGGGGGACATAGGCTATTGTTTTTGCCAGATCCCGCAAATGGTGCTGTTTTATATTTTTTCCGGATATCATTACAGCACCTTTGAGCGGACGGAGAATCCCATTCATGCACTTAATAAGTGTGCTTTTCCCCGAACCGTTTGGTCCCACAACCGCTATAAATTCGCCTCTGCCGATGCTGCATTTAATATCTTTCAGAACAGGTGCCCCGTTGTAACTGAATTCAATGTTATGAACCGATATCTGCATATTATATTAATTTTTTTATGTCCAGAATGTCTTTTTCATCCCTTTTATAAGCAGGAACAGAAATAGCGGTGCCCCGAGAAATGAAGTCAGAATACCGACAGGGAGCACTACTGGTGCTATCACAACCCTTGCCAGTGTATCTGATGCAAGCAGGAATAAGCCGCCGAAAAGTGCCGACGCAGGTATAAGGAACTGCTCGTCACCACCAATTATCCGTCGTACAATATGCGGCACCACCAGTCCCACAAAAGCTATCACTCCATAAAACGAAACCACAACTGCGGTGGCAAGGGAGGCAACCACCATACCGGCCAGGCGGACGTTCCTTACGTTAACTCCCATACTTTTTGCATATTCATCTCCCGACTGTAAAGCTTTATAGCTCCAGGTACGGTAAATAAAATAAAACAACACCGGTAGCATTATTATAAGAAGTATCAGCACATTGTCCCAGTTCGCACGCCCCAGGTCACCGAAAGTCCAGAATACAATAGAAGCCAGCTGTACACTGTCTGCAAAGTACTGCATTGCGGAAATCCCCGCCCCGAAAAGCGAACTGATTATTATACCCGCCAGTAT
>PUMT01000044.1 GCA_003551495.1 Bacteroidota bacterium | reverse complement strand
CGACGAGCATCGCTTCCATGACCGCGATCTCGAAAGCGAACTGCACCTCCTCGTCGTCCTTGTGCTTCTTGAGGAGGTCGTGGATCTTCTGCTCGTCCTTGCCGAGACGAGGCTCGCTCTTGGAGAGAAGGTTCAACACGTCAGTACCCCTGTCCTTGGTCAAACTCGTCGAACGAGCCGAACCCGTCATCGGGTCCGCCCATCTCCGGTGGCATACCGCCCATCTCCGGTGGCATGGCCTGCTGCTGCATCTGCTGCTGAAGCATCTCGGCCTCGTCCGACTTGGGCGGGAGTTTCGCTGCGTCCCTGATGAAGCCCTCAAGTTCAGGGTCAGGGAAGAGTGTCATACCAGAGTTGGTGATCTGAGTGATGAACTGGCCAAGTTCGCTGATGTCCGGCGGATCGACCTCGCCCGCGACGATGCGAGGGTAGTTAGCGACACGCCAGCCATTGAGATCGAAGAGCCTGGGGATCTCATGGCGGTTGAAGACCTCAGCAATCGCCGTGCCCCAGGCGTTGAGGGCCGTGCGGAAGATTCCCGTCTTGTTGACGCTGAGGGCGTAACTGCCGGTCTGCTCATGGCCCAGGAGGATGAAGTCCGCGAGGACCGTCATCGCGATCCGCTGCTCGTAGCGCGTGATCGCCTGGTCGATGTTGATCTGGCGTGAGCCGCCAGAGGAGAGCAACTCGAAGGAGTAGAGCGGATTGCCGTTGTCATCGTACTCCTCGGGAAGGACGAGTCCCTCCTGCTCGTCACGACGCACGTTGCGGACCATCTTCTTGAAGGCATCAGCCACCGCGCGCTCGTCAGGGCTCGCGTTGGGGTGAAGCATCTTCGCCGGGATCTTGGCCACAGGAAGGCCCGCAAGGTCACGTTCGATGCCGATGCCCTCGACCTCTTCGAGACGCTTCTTGTAGTACCAAGGCCGATAGGCGTTTCTCAGGATGCTATTGCCCTCGGGGTTGTTCTTGTGGATCGAGGTGCGGAAGAGCAGCGACTTCTCGATGGGGATGCGAGTCATCTGATAGTCCGGCGGTGCGACCTGATACATCCCGTCGACACCACCATCATCGCCAAAGTCCCACTCGTGGAGGGTCTCCTGCGCACGGATGGGCATCTTGCGCCAGCCCACGTACCCGTCATTGAACTTCGAGCGGAATCGAGGGTTGCGGACATCCCCAATGCGACGCTTGTAGACGACCTCGTGCCACGACCATCCGTAGACGAGCATCGAGAGGATCTCGCTCACAAGATCCTCGAAGGTGTGACTCATGTCGTTCATGCACTCTTCGAGGAACATCGCTGTCCGCTGATCCTCAAACGACGCGGAGTGAGGTTCCGCACGCCACGAGATCTGTCTGAGGAGCATGTCGACGGCAAAGACCACGGCCCCAACCACAGGGTCGTTGCTGTGCATCTCGTTGTAGATCGCAACAGCCTTCCTCCCCTTGAGTTGGGGGAGGAACTCCTCATCGACGTAGCCGCCGAAACGCCTTAGCCCCGTAGAGCCAAGTTCCCCGTACATGCGCTTCTGAGAGACTTCACCCTCGACCACTCAGCACCTCCTTGGGTGCGTATCGTGCCAGATAGCCCGCCTGGTCACCCTGACTCATTTTCGCCCTCGACCATCTCGATGGACTTCTCCGCGAGTTTGTCTGAAACGCTCTCAAACTCCAGTCCATCGTTCTGGCCACGCGAGTACGCATGGTCGCCGATGATGTCATACACCCACCAGATGTGGCGCACGAGGATGAAGACGTTGATGACGAGCAACGCAAGCGCAAGATAGAGCGTGAAGATGCGATCAAGAGTGAAGGCACGAGTGACGATGGCTCCGCTGATCGCAACGGTGGAGACCATGAACGTCGTGAACCACTTCGGGCCAGCGATGAGACGCCAACGGTCAGAGCCTCTGCTCGGCCATGGCTGGAACGGCTGCTGGGTCATGTAATCAGTCTTCCTTCGACCCCAGTGAAGTGATGTCCACCTGGAATGTTTTGGGCCAAGAGGTGTCTCTCGGCGCTCGGTCAAGGACCGGCCTTCCTCATGGTCTCCAGTCTCATGTTCTGCTGCAAGTTCTCTAGTTGACGACGGTCCTTCGTCGGCGTTCCGCCAGTAAAAACGACTTCGCCATTGGGTCCGTCGAGGCGAATGTGGCCGCTCTTGCGTCTTCGCCATGTCCATCCATCTTTCTCCGCGAACTTCAAAAACTGCTTGAAGTCCTTGTTCATACGATTCTCCAAGGGCTCATGCCACCCTCGTGCTCCAAGTCAAGCACAGGGACGACTCCTCTGGTCATGCGATTACGGAGATGCCAACACAACGCCATGGCACAGACGGTATCGGGAAGATGGTTGTCCTTTCCACGGCCGTAGATGTCCTCGATGCTGGCGTACTTATGTTCCGTATAGGCTGATTCGATCTTCGGAGCGACCATCTTCCGGTTCTCGACCGCGCTGATGTACTCACTGAGCATGTCATCACGCTGACGACCCGTCATGATGAAGCCCTTGACTTTCTCATCAAGGTAGTCGCCCACGACGTTGCCCAGACCCGTCGCATCATGGATTGCTTCACCTGGGTACTTCTCCAGGCGCTTGTTGAAGAGCCTCACCATGAACGGGTAGGGCTTGCGTCGTGTGCGGGAGAAAGCGACAAGACGCCAAGGGTCACAGTCCGCACGGAACGTAGAGATGACCGTCCAGTCCTGCTCCTTCGCCCAGTCCGCACCCGTCACGTACTCACCCTTGCGGAGATCAGGCTCCTCGAAGACGTACTGCTCACCACGCTCAACATCATGGTGCTTGTAGATCTTCGACCCAGGGTCATCAGACTCAGCCAAAGAGTGATCAGTGCGGTAGCCGGAGAACATCTTCTCGACCATCTCCGTGTCCATCGCACGGCTGCCGATGGTCGGCTCCTGAAGGTCGTACTCGACCTCCCACATCTTCTTCGTGATCATCGACCGGACACGGGTGATGTGGCGACCAGGAAGCCACCCGTCGGTGTCGTTCGACGTCTCGCGCCAACACCAATCGTGAACAGGCCAACCGTTCATCCCCGCACGACGAAGCATCTCTGACATGGTTTTTTCAGGATATTGGTGCGTTGAAGACAAAACGACCTGTGAATCGATCTCCTTCGTCGGCATCGGCTGACCCAACGCCGCATCGAGAATGTCGACGTCCATCTCGTCGATCTCATCAAGTCTGAGACGCTGAGGGTGAGGACCACGAACGGATCGCTGTGAGGCGAGCAGCGCCCTGACCTTCGCGTCGTTCGTGAGACGGGACTCGTTCATGTTGTCCGTCGTGAGCATGTGCCTTGGGGCCAAGGGGAAGTTCCACCCCGAGCGCATCGCCTCGTGGACGTTCTGGGACTGCGCACCCGACCCACCCAGGATGTTCACGTCCGCCCCGAGCACCGCCGCCTCGGTGAGGGTCAAGTACGCCAGCGTCCTGCTCTTGCCCCCGAGACCACGCGACGCCTTCCAGATCGAGATCGGGTCACGAGCGAAGAAGGCGTCGGCGAAGGCCCGGAACGGCGTCGAGTGGTTGGGGCAGACAGGAGTCCGAGGGATCTTCACGCCCCACAGCGTCCACACGAGTTCGTAGAGTTCATCGTCGTTCTCGGGTGGACGCTGAATGACGTACAAGGGCGATCCTTAGAGGTTGTCCTGAGCCCACTCCGAGAAGAGCGAGAGGGTCTCGGCCCGGTCAGAGCCGATGATCGTCGTCACGTTGCTGTACTGATTCACACCACCGCCAGCACCGCTACGAAGATCACGAGCCGCAGGGCCACCAACGGCCACGACGTCATCTCCCCGCTCCATTGCCTCCACTGCCTCGCCCCTGCTGTGGGTGAAGACGGAGAAGGTGTTGTGCTGGGACATGACATTGTAGGCAGACAGCGAATCGGCACTGTCTCGGTACGCGAAGATGAGCATGTTGTATTCCTTCGTCTTCTCAGGCTCAGGCTGCGGGAGTTCAGGGGCACGCATTCCGCTATGCACCCAGGAGTGGAGAAGCGTGCCGGGACACGCCGTCGAGCCAAGGTCACGGTGACCGTTGACCCGCGACATGCTGCTCATGCCGCCCTCGTTGCGGAGCCAACGGCGAAGACCAGCAGCGGCCTGCTTTGCTTCGTCAGTCACATGGTTGTTGTGACCACCGAGGAAGGCACAGCCAAGCCAGGTCGTGTT
>PUMT01000168.1 GCA_003551495.1 Bacteroidota bacterium | reverse complement strand
TATTAAAGCAATACCCGTTGATGTTGACTGGGAATTCGAAAACTGGACAGGTGACATTGAACATGTTGATGACCCCGAAGCAGCAACAACAACAATCGTTATGCCTGAAAAGGATATTACGCTGACAGCAAACTTTAAGTTTGTATCAGTCGAAGATATATCAGGTGTTGAACTGTCGGTATACCCCAATCCTGCACGCGATAAGTTTTATGTCGAATCAAGCGAAATGATAAAGCAAATACGGCTTATAGACATCAGCGGTCAAGTGGTCAAGGATATCACCGTTGATGCATTACATGCTAAGATCAACGTAAATAACTTCAGGGCAGGTGTTTACTTTATACAGATATATTCAGCGGATAGCTTAATAACCAAGCGTGTACAAGTAACACGATAAACAAAAACCCCGAAATGTTTTCAATAAAAATAAAACTTTGACTATGTTAAAAATCAAACGATTCATCACTTATGGGCTGGTTTTAAGCTTTATGTTTGCAGCCCCCGGGTTTTCTCAAACCCAATCAGAACAAACGAGGGCATCTATACCCTTTTTCGAGTGTTTTACCGGCGTACCCGATGGTGAAATACCTGAAGGCTGGACAAGGGATATTAATAATTTTGCTGCTTTATGGTCTAGCTGGGCAGGGGGAGAACCGCCGGAAATGTGGTTGGATTGGACACCGCCACAGCAAGGTGTATTTTATCTCACCACCTTGCCCATAAACACCTCCGGACACAATGCCCTGGAGTTTTCTTTCAAAAATCATCTCAACCACTATAGCGGTCCTTTCACTCTTAGAGTAGTCACCATCGTTGATAATGAGGAATATCTTGTAAAAGAATGGGGTAATCCCGGCAATATCGAACCCACAGTTTTTGAAACTATATTGATATCCGGCACACATGGCGTTGGTGATGAAGAGTTCAGACTTGCATGGGTATACGAGGGAGACACCTACAACATCGACTGGTGGAACTTTGACGATATTTATCTGGGAGAAACCGAAATAGTACTTCACACCGTAACCTTTAACGTAATGGAAAATTCACCGGATCAAGATCCCGTTGAAGGTGCTGTCATCACAATAGATAATGATATTATAACAACCGATGAAAACGGAATTGCCTTCATTAATCTCGTGGACGGCAATTATATCGCAACTATTAAAGCTGCAGGTTACGAGGAAGAAGAGGTAACATTCACCGTTGACGGGGAAGAAAAAAATATTGAGGTTTACTTGATGGATGATATCGTTGAGCCTTTCAATCTTAAAGTGATCACCGAAGATTTTGGCCCTGGTGAAGCTTATTTTACATGGAATATTTATGATGAGTATGAGTTTCGCTATGATGACGGTACGGCGGTCAATCAGCTTGGATTTCCAATGGGTACAATGAATAGTATAATGGGAGCGGCACACCGATATAAAGCCGAATTGGAAGAAATTACCTGGTATCTTACCCAGCAAGGCGGACCGCACCACATGGTAAATATTTGGGTGTTTGGACTGGATGAAAACGGATTTCCCGACAGCAATAAGCTCCTATATAATGAAAACAATGTTCCCAATATAGATAATCAATGGAACTTATATGAGTTTTCCGAGCCTGTCGAAGCTCCCGAAGGATTCCTGATAGGGCTGAGCTACAATAATGGATTCCTCGGATTGGCCTTAGACGACGGTGAAGGAGAACCATGGGAGTTTGTTTACGATACTCAATTTGCTATTTTCGATTACCTGAATCCATCATATAGCTGGGATTGCATTGGAGCAGGAGGCTGGCCTCAAAACTTTCTGTTGCGAGCATACGGTGCCAACAATGGTGAAATTATCTTCGGTCCGACTGCAAAAAGACCCGGCTCAGAACATAAAATTAAAAGCTATAGTAAACACTCCGGAAGAGAATATATAGAACCGGAGCCTGTAATGTTACCGATAGACGAACCGCTTTATACCGGCAAACCTCACAATCAGCCTGTAAACACCAGGAAATTCCTGGGTTGGAACGTATTGCTCAACAACGAAAAAATAGCCACAGAAATAAATGATAATCAATATCTTTTTACAAATGTGGAAGAAGGCGAACACACTGCAGCCGTGCAAGCTGTTTATACGACAGGATCTTCAGAAATCATTGAAATAGATTTTGAAATGAAGCAATGGCTCTTTAATGTTACTTTTGATGTCATAGATGAAGAAGGTGAACCGGTTGAAGAAGCCGTGATTACTTTCAACGGTATGACAAACCAGCCGGGAGATTATCTGTTTGAAAACATAATTAAGGGAACTTACAACTATATGGTCGAAAAAGAAGGATACATCAACGCGGAAGACGAGGTTTATGTTGATGATAATATCACCGTAGAGGTAGTAATGTATCCCGTACTTCACACCCTCACTCTTGGTGCTGATCCTGCAGAGGGCGGTACGGTAGAAGGTGAAGGGGAATACCCGCAAGGCAAAGAAGTAACCATAAATGCCATTCCTGAAGAAGATTGGATGTTTGTTGAATGGACGGGCGACATAACTCATGTTGATGACCCCGGATCAGCAACTGCAATTGTTACTATACCGGATAAACATATTTTCCTCACAGCCAACTTTGAGAAGATACCCGCTTACACTCTGACACTTGTACCTGAACCTGAAGAAGGCGGTACGGTAGAAGGTGAAGGCAAATACGGGGAAGGTAAAGAAATACCTGTTACTGCAACCGCAAATGAAGGCTGGGTATTCGTTGAATGGACAGGCGACATTGAACATATTGATGATCATACATCAACAACCACCATCGTAATTATGCCGGCTAAAGATATCAGCCTGACTGCAGAATTTGATTCTGAGCCACCCGTAGCATACGATCTCATACTTATTGCTGACCCGCCGGAAGGTGGTGATGTTGAAGGTGCAGGTACGTATCCGGAAGGCGCAGAAGTAGACATCTATGCCATACCTGTTGACGCTGACTGGAAGTTCGAAAACTGGTCAGGAGATATTCAATACATCAACAATCCCGAATCAGAAACAACAATAGTTACTATGCCCGCTGGAAATGTCAAATTAACAGCCAACTTCCTCTTTATATCGGCGAAAAACATTCCGGGTTTTGAACTATCCGTATATCCCAGCCCGGCACGAGATAAATTCTACGTCAAATCAAGCAAAATGATCAAGCAGATACGACTTATAGACATCAGCGGACAAGTAGTCAAGGATATCGCCGTGAAAGCATTGAGAACCGAAATAAACGTAAACAACTTACATGCAGGTGTGTACTTTATGCAAATACATACCGGCGAAAGCATAATAACCAAACGTGTTCAGGTAGCACGCTAAACCAAATAACCCGGGAGACCTTTATAACTCCCGGGTTTTTTACACCGTTAAAAAAAATATTATTTGACAGAGGTACCCGGTCAAAAACATCCTGCCATAAAAAAATAAACCTTTTGGATCAGATTTTAAAGCTTACCTCAATTTTAGTTTTTTCTGATTAAATTTTTAATAATAATTTTTTTCTTTTCACTATAAAAATATTATACTTTTACAGAACGTATAATTTTTTTTATTTGTTATTAATTTATTATAGTATTTTTGCAATTATTTAAAAACTCTTTGCAAAAAAGCACTTAGCTTTCTTATTGCTCCTTGACTTAATGTTTATTTATTGTGTTTTCAGAACTGTTTTTTCAATGTTAAACTAATTTATTGTTTCACTAAACTACATAAATCATTATGAAAAAGACAGTACGAATGATCGGTTTTTGGTTGATTTCATGTTTTATGTTATCAACTCTTGTTTCAGGACAGATAAGTTCTGCAAATTCTAATGAACAGGGAGTTCATTTTTTTGATGATCGTGATCCTGGCGCATCACAAGTTCCTGTTAAATCCGACAGAGCCATTTTCGACCTTCTTTTCGAATTCACACACTGGGATGCCAGCGGTGAATACCCTGTTGCTACCGACGGGAATTATATTTACACGGCAAGGTGGAACAGCACCGAATTTTACAGGTACGAAATGAATGGCACCTACGTTGAAACTTTTTTTATTACAGGCGCCGGCAATTTAAGGGATTTGACTTATGATGGCACCTATTTTTATGGTTCAAATCACAGCTCTACCATTTACGAGATGTGTTTTGACACGGAAACATTGATAGGTTCATTTACCACTCCTGCCACATCAACTGTTCGTGCTATTGCCTATGATGCCAAGCATGACGGTTTCTGGGTTTCCAATGGCTGGAATCCGCC
>PUMT01000159.1 GCA_003551495.1 Bacteroidota bacterium | reverse complement strand
CGGAATGCTTCCTTTCTGCGGGGTACGGCAAAGTTGCCCGGATTGATCCTTACCTTGTCAACCCTGGAGGCTGACGCTACTGCAATTTTTGGATTGAAATGCACGTCTGCTGAAAGGGGTACGCTGATGCCCCTGCGGTGCAGCTCTGATCTTATTGAAGTGAGGGCTTCCGCCTCGCTCATGTTGCGGACAGTCATCCTTACCAGCTCCCCGCCTGCTTTTACAATTCTTTCTATCTGGTCAGCAGTTGATTGAACATTGAGGGTGGAAGTGTTGGACATCGACTGCAGCCTGACGGGATTGTCACCGCCAAAGGCCAGTCCGCCGATCATAACTTCCCTTGTGGCAAAACGCCTGTGAAAACGAAATTCCTTGCCGCAACTATTTTTTGACATTAAGATATCTCCTTTTTGCAGGACAGCGGACAGAGCTTTTTCCTCAGGGCAGGCCTAAACAATATCCCACTCGAATCCGCCTTTTACATCACGCACCTCAACACCCAGCTTGTTAAGTTCATCCCTGATCTCATCAGCGGTAGCAAAATCCTTACGCTCCTTGGCCTCCTGCCTGAGCTTTAGCAACAGCTCCACAAGTCCCCCTGCCAGTCCGCTATCCTCTCCCTTCTCTTTCTGCTGCAACCCGAGGATGTCAAATACAAACAGGTTGAAATGGTTCTTCAGCTTTTCAAGATCCCCGGCAGTAAATGTTTCTTTTCCATCTGCTGCTGAATTAATAACCCTTGCCGCATCGAAGAGGTGTGATATCATAACGGGACTGTTCAGGTCGTCATTCAACCCTTCATAGCATTTGTTAATGAAATCTTTTACATCCCAGGTTGATTTTTCAGCCGGACTTATTTTTTCAATCCTCTCAACTGTACTCATAAGCCTGTCAAAACCCTTTTCAGCGGCCTGAAGTGCTTCATTGGAAAAATCAAGTGTGCTGCGATATTGTGCCTGCAATATAAAAAACCTTATGGTCATCGGATGGTAAGGCTGCTCAAGCAGTTCATGCTTGCCGGCGAACATCTCGTTAAGGGTGATGAAGTTGCCGAGGGATTTGCCCATCTTCCTGCCGTTGATGGTAACCATGTTGTTGTGCATCCAGTAACGGACGGCATCCCTGCCGGTTACGGCAACTGACTGGGCTATTTCGCACTCATGATGAGGGAAAAGCAGGTCCATTCCCCCTCCGTGTATGTCAAACTGCTCTCCAAGATATTTCATGCTCATTGCAGAGCATTCAAGGTGCCAGCCGGGAAACCCTTCTCCCCATTTTGAAGGCCAGCGCATAAGGTGCGTGGGTTCAGCTTTTTTCCACAATGCAAAATCCACATTGTTGCGCTTTTCATCCTGTCCCTCAAGACTCCGGGTGTTGGTGACAAGATCCTCCAGAACGCGCCCTGAAAGCTTCCCGTATTTGTGCTTTTTGTGATACCTGAGTACATCAAAATAGACCGAGCCGTTTTTCTCGTAGGCGTACTTCTTTTTCAGTATCTTTTCAACCATCTGCTGCTGCTCGATAATGTGACCTGATGCATGAGGCTCTATTGAAGGGGGCAGAACATTGAGCTGGTCCATATTCTTGTGGTAGAGGTTGGTGTAATGCTGAACAACCTCCATCGGCTCAAGCTGCTCCAGGCGGGCTTTTTTGAGTATCTTGTCCTCTCCCTCATCCGCATCGCTTTCAAGATGCCCCACATCGGTAATATTGCGCACATAACGAACCTTATAGCCAAGATGCCGGAGATAGCGGAAAAGAAGATCGAAAGTGATTGCCGGCCGCGCATGACCCAGATGCGCTTCGCCATAAACGGTAGGGCCGCAAACATAAAGTCCCACATGCGGCGGGTTAATAGGGTTGAACTCTTCCCTCTCCCTGCTGAGAGTGTTATATATGATCAGTTTCTTTCTTGTGTTATTCTGCTCCTGCATAATATATGTGTGTTTATCCGGCAAAATTAATAAATCAGATAAACTATTCCTTTTAAATTATCAAATTGTACTTCTATCCGGCAGTTTCAGCCGGCACACCTTCAAGTCCGGCCTCCTTCAAAATGCGCAATGCTTCTTCATATCCTATCCTGAACATCTTGTCTCCCTCTCCCACATCAGTTACACTGTAGTGCTTCAACTCCTCAGGCTCAATAAATACATCAAGCTCACCTGATATTTCTTTTATCCTTGCACCTATACTGAGGTGAAAAGCACGTTCGGCTATCTCCATGAGGTTGTTGATCTCCTTTTCAGGTCCGGTATAATTCACATGCACCCCGATAAGGTTCCGGCACTTGCCCTTTAACGGGGTATGCGGAAGATTATCCAGCACTCCGCCGTCAACATACCAGTCGCCTCCGATTTCAACCGGTTTGAACAAAACGGGGATGCTTGAGGAGGCCACCACCTTTTCCACAAGATCGCCTTCATTGAAATATTCAATCTCACCGCTGTTGAAATTTGTGGATGCAACATAAAAAGGCTTCTGAAGCTGATCAAATGTTTTGGCGCGCAGGTTATTCTTAAGGGTCTTTTCGAGACCCGATATACTGAGCAACCCTTTCCTGCCGAGGGCTATATTTACAAAATTGAACACCTTCTTCTTTTTGAACAGTTCAATAATCTCTTCAGGCTCAAATCCGTCAGCATAAAACACTCCCACAATTGCTCCCGCACTGGTGCCGGAAACACAATCAGGGATCACCCCGTTTTCATGCAAAGCCTTTATAACTCCCGGATGAGCAAACCCCCTGGCAGCTCCGCCACTCAAAACCAGTCCGTTTTCGTACTGGAATTTTTCACCTGACTGGCTCCTGAACCTGCCAAAGATCTTTTTTGTCAATGACCCGATAATTAAAGCCATAATTATACTATTTTTAGTTTTCCATTATAACAGAGTTCTGCTTTTTCCATTAAAATTAAGTATAAATTGCTAAATAACCCTTTAAAAACAATGCTATTTACACTATACACCTCAATTTTTAAAAATTCCGATGTGTATACAGCAAGTGACGGGTTTTTTTTATAAAAATCCATTATATTCAGGATTGCAGGATGAAAGCCCCATCAGCCTTCGGTAGACAAAAGGAGATGAACAAACATGGGGGTTTGACCTGGGGTCGATTTCAAATGTAAACCAATGCTCTTTGGGTTTTTTTAATCAGATTTGAAATTCATACGACAAAAAGAAATGAACTTAATTGACATACTATAATAACACATTGAATATTAGTTTAATTAACCTTGTTTGTACGTATGAATATGCCTATATTCGCATATAATTAATTGAGAAATAAAACAGTCCCAATATATGGCCAAAAAGAAATCGAAAGACCAAAACAAACTTCTTGAGGGGGTAATGAACATTTTCAGGAATAACCCCCGCAAATCATTTAACTATAAACAGCTATCGAAAATATTGAACCTTACCGGCACTAAAAACAAGAAGCTGGTTGGTGAAATTCTTGATAAACTTTCTGAAAGCGAACAGATTGAAGAGTTAAACCGTGGCAAATACAAGCTCAGGTCGCATACGGGTTATGTGGAGGGGGTAGTTGAAATGCGCCCTTACGGAACAGCCTTTGTTGTTTCAGACGATGTGCCGGAAGATATCTATATATCTGAAAGCAACCTGAATCATGCACTTGATTCTGATGTCGTAAAGGTATATTGCTTTGCACGGCGGCGCCGCAAGGCTCTTGAAGGGGAGGTTGTGGAGATAATCAAACGGAGCCGGAAGACCTTTGTGGGGACGGTGGAGATTTCAAAGGATTTTGCATTCCTGATAACCGATAACCGTCTGATGCCCTACGATCTCTTTATCCCGCTGAAAAATCTCAAGGGTGCCATGCAGGGCCAAAAGGCGGTTGCGCGTATTACCCACTGGCCGGGTAATGTAAAAAACCCGATAGGGGAAATAGTTGAAGTGCTTGGCGACCCGGGTGTACACGATGTTGAAATGCATGCAATACTTGCCGAATTCGAGCTGCCTTCAAAATTTCCCGGTGACGTAACAAGGGCTGCTGAAAAAATAGATACTGAAATACCGGGGGAGGAACTGAAACGCCGCAGGGATTTTCGCGATGTTACAACTTTTACAATAGACCCGGAGGATGCAAAAGATTTTGACGATGCCCTGTCAGTTAAAGAACTCAAAAACGGCAACCTGGAAATCGGTATCCATATTGCAGATGTAACTCATTATCTAACGCCTAAATCGATTATTGACAAGGAGGGCTTTGAAAGGGGGACTTCGGTTTACCTGGTTGACAGGGTGGTGCCGATGCTACCGGAACAGCTCTCCAACCTGGTTTGT
>PUMT01000232.1 GCA_003551495.1 Bacteroidota bacterium | reverse complement strand
TAACTTATCTAATGAGTTGATTGAGCGGATTGATCGCAGTATTACCAGAGAAGATGGTAAAAGTATCAGAATAAAAACAGGTGTAAACGGATATTTGGTTTGTAGTTATTCTTCAGCTCGGTATCGAAAAGATAAGCATGAAATGGAAAAGCAAATCCGGAAGGCCAAAGTTATTATTGAAGCACCCTCAAAAGGCAAAAAGGTAAAGTTTATTAAAACCACAGGTGAGCAAGTAATGCTAAACCAAGCGTTGATTGAAAAGTCGAAAAAACTTTTAGGAATCAAAGGATACTACACAAATCTGGACGAAAAAAAAGTGAATAACCAAACCATCATTGAACGTTATCACGAGCTTTACAGAGTTGAACAAGCCTTCAGGATATCAAAGCACGATTTACAAACAAGACCCATCTTTCACTTCAAGGAAGAGCCTATTAATCTTCATACCTTAATCTGTTTTATGGCTCTTGCAGTATCTAAACACATTGAACTAGCTACTGGTGACTCGATTAGGAAATTTGTAACTGAATGCAAAAAGGTAACGGATGCTCGTATGCTAAATACGCTAACAAACAAAGAGACAAGAATAAGAACAAAATACAACGAAAAGATTTTGAATTATCTTAAATACCTAAATCTGCCGCACTAAAATGGACAAGTCAGGAAAAGTACTCTGTCAGGAATGTCAGACCTGAAAATATGTGGCATTAAGCCTCATTTTGAAGAATATCGCAAATATTTCATTAAGGGTTATATATTGTCCAGCATTTTACCTTGGTGACGTCCCATCAGGAGGTGTTTGGGACTTCCAATGATCTGTGAACCGTAAATGCCTGTGTGGCCCGAAAAAAAGTATGCCATGATGCATGCAGTTGCAACGTATACTCCTGCTTCAGCCCCAAACAGTTCAATCCCCATGAATGTACAAGCCAGCGGTGTGTTGGTGGCACCAGAAAATACTGCTACAAAGCCCATTCCGGCAAGGAGGGCCATTGGAAGTGGAATGAAAAAGGAGAGGACATTCCCCAGTGTGGCACCTGTAAAAAACAATGGAGTAACCTCTCCTCCCTTGAATCCGGCACCAAGGGTAAATGTGGTAAATATGATCTTCAGCAGAAAATCGTAATAATACATCTCTTCGGAAAAGGATTCAGCAATAACAGGTAGTCCAAGTCCGATATAACGCGTGCTGCCTATAAGCCAAACAGCAAGTGCTATTACAATTCCTCCCAGAACCGGCCTTAAGGGCGGCCATTTAATTAATTCCCTGAAAAAGCGAAACCAGAACCGGGTGAGAAAAGAGAAAAAACGGGCAACAAGTCCAAAAGCTATACCGGCAACAACCGCCCATAAAAGGTTCAAAAGGGAAAAAGCAGGGAAAAAAGGAACTACATAGATTTCATGAGGGATACCCCATGCATGGCAAGTCCAGTCAGCTATAAACGCAGACAGAAATACAGGCATCAACCCATCATACCTTACACGCCCGACCACAAAAACTTCCATTGCAAAAACCGCACCAGCGAGCGGTGTCCCGAAAACGGATGCAAAACCAGCACTTACACCTGCTGATAACAATATTTTCCTGTCTCTCGGCCTGAGCCTGAAAACTTTGGTAAACTGATCGGCTATTGCTCCCCCCATCTGTACAGCTGTACCTTCCCGGCCGGCTGAACCTCCAAAAAGATGAGTTACGAGTGTTCCGAAAAGTACCAAAGGAGCCATCCTGAGAGGCACTACTTTTTTAGGAGAGTGAAACTCCTCCATCAACTGGTTCTTACCCTTCACAACACTCTCGCCCCAGTAATGGTAAGTCAACCCAATCAGTAATCCGCCAACAGGTAAAAGTGCAATAATCCACAGATTAGACTCCCTGAAAAAAGTAACCCAATCGAGTGAATAAAGGAAAAATCCGGAAGCCGAACCGGCAATCAGTCCGATAATAAGAGAAAGCAAGAGCCATTTTGCCATGTATAAAAAAATAGCTCTTAAAGATACCGGTATTACGGGGCCCTTTTTAATCTCTTTTTGCAATTTAAAAGCTGTTTATATTGACAAACAATAAGCTGACCGGGAAAGATCCAATCAGTCTGATACATTCAATATTCAGGAGTCATCAGCTTTTAAAAAGCGGTTTATGGCTAACCCCATAGCCTGAATTACAAAGATATTATTAACTTGGAAATAATTACAATAACCCATGCTAATATTTGAAAAGACAGTAAGACAGGTAGATAAGTTAATGCATCAAGTTAATTTACTTATTGTCCATTTCATGGTTGCAGGTCAATAGGACTGTCTTAATAATTTTTTTAAAAAATCAATTATCAATAAAACAGGGATTTTATGAAAAAGTTAACCAAAAAAATAGGTATGCCGCCCGGCAGTCTTGTTTTCACCGGTAAGCAAAAGACCGAAAAGGTCAGAATAGATATTATGGATTATGACAGCGATAATATCAATGAAAAAAAGACTGACAATATTGAAGAGTGCTTTATCTATAAAGATTCATCTTCTGTTACCTGGATCGATATCAAAGGTATCCATGATGTGAATATAACTTCCAAAGCCGGGGAGCATTTCGGAATTCATCCGCTTATACTTGAGGATATTCTCAATACTAACCAAAGACCGAAGGCAGAAATATTTGACGACCATATATACATAGTTCTAAAAATGCTCTCTTTTAACGTGCCGGAAGGGCTGGTAGATTCGGAACAGGTAAGCATTATTATCGGCAAAAACTATGTAATATCTTTTCAGGAAAAGGAAGATGATATTTTTGAACCCCTGCGCGAACGTATTAGAAAGTCAAAGGGAAGGATCAGAACAGCGGGTGCCGATTATCTTGCTTATTCTATTCTTGATGTGATAACAGATAATTACTTCCTCGTTCTGGAGAAAGTAGGGGAGCAGATGGAAGAACTTGAGGAACAGCTTCTGAAAGGACCGAAACAGGAAACTCTCAACCTGCTCTATATTTTAAAAAGGGAAACGATGCTGCTGAGAAAATCGGTATGGCCACTCCGGGAATTGTCTTTAAAACTCGAAAGGTCAGAATCTGCCATTATCAGCGAAAAAACACACCCGTTCCTGAGAGATCTTTATGACCATACAATCCAGGTGATAGATACTGTTGAAACTTACCGGGAACTGTTGGCGGGACTTATTGAGCTTTACATGTCTTCAATAAGCAACAAAATGAACGAAATAATGAAGGTGCTGACCATTATTGCCACTATATTCATCCCCCTTACATTTATAGCGGGGGTTTACGGTATGAACTTCCATTTCATGCCCGAACTGGAGTGGCACTGGGCATATTTTGCCGTACTTGCACTTATGTTAGTGATTGGAGGAGGAATGCTGATATTCTTCAGGCGTAAAAGGTGGATCTGAACCAAATTTACAGCTGATCACCAAAAAAAATGCATCATCCTTCAAACGGTCGAATCACAAGGGATGCAGAAGCACCTTTCAGGCAGCCATGTAACTGAAAAGATCATATACAAGGAGTGCAGGCCAGACTATAGCCTTAATAAACCCCCAGACTCCAAGCCAGAAAGTAGTGGCCTGGGAAATAAAAAAAACTGCAGCTCCTATGAAACCAAGTCCGTAAACAGCTCCGGCTGTTCCTGAATTATTTACTTTTTTTGCCATTTTCTCAAAGTTTAATGAATATAAGTTGTATTATAAATCGTCTTCTCCACCCGGGCAAAGATGCAAGAAAAGGCGCCGATTCAAACAGACTGCTGGCCCCTAAGACAGGCAAAACAGTGCCTCAGGCAATAATTAGCGCATTAAGCATAATACACTATCAAAGTTCCGGGTAGATGAAAATTGTTTTAATCGGGGAAATAGTGGATCGTCAGCATTATAGTGTATGCATTTGCGACTATCTCTTCCAGGCATTCAATCCAGATATCCACCGCCTCTTCACCAACAGCTGTCTCCAGACCTTTCATCATCTTTTCCTGTGCTTTTTTCATCAGATCTGTACCCTCCTGAATCCTGCCTGACATAATAAGTTCCTGTGCCTTTGCAACCATAGCCTTGGCATCCGCATCATCCTGAGCTCCACCAAGTTTTTTATTATACCTGTCGAATATGATCTCGTCCATCTTCTCCAGCTCTCCATCTGCATTTTCTGCCGTCTTAAAAAAATGATCGTTGTATGGCAGGTATTTGGCTGATAATTGATCCATTCTCTCCTGTGACAAGTGGCCTATTGTCATCAATCCCCTCAGTTCTGAAAAGATCCGGTTTATTGCCCTGTTGTGACCTGTTCTGTAATTGATATAAACGCCATCAGGATCAGGCAT
>PUMT01000157.1 GCA_003551495.1 Bacteroidota bacterium | reverse complement strand
CCCCGTTTTTCAATGTGTTCCGTGCATAGTCCTAAACCGGAAAACGGGAATCAATCCCGTTTTTCCTGATAAACCCTCATGTTTGTTCATTTTTTTCTGCCAAAGGCTGATGAGGTTTCCTGCTAATTTTTCTTAACTTTATATGTTTGTGTATAACAGAATTTTCCGAAATCAAAATAATATTTTTATAATATGAGACTCTTTAAACTTTTCCTTAAAAATCGGGAAAAAAAATCAATGGATAATGATATCAGTGGCAATGAAAAACAAGATCTCCGTACAGTACAGGGAACAGTAGTATATACTGATTTTTTCCCGGCTTCCGGAATTAATGTATCGGCTTACCGCAAAGGACTGAGGACGGAGCATATCCTCGGAGAGGCTGTAACAGCCCAGAACGGTTCGTACAATATAAGATATGAAACCGACAATTCTTCCGGCACCCCGGATCATCCGTTACACCTGGTTGTTAAGGCATATGATGACGAGGGCATATTACTGGCTGAATCACCGGTCTGTTTCAATCCTCCTGTAAATGCATGGCTGAACCTGATACTGACAAAAGAAAGGGTACGTGTTATGTCGGAATATGAGCGACTTGGTCGCGCTATCTCACCTTTGCTTGAAGGCCTTACCATTGAGGAGCTTGAAGAAAACAATGATTACTCAGATCTCAGCTTTATTGAAGCTGCCACGGGATTTTCAAAAAATGTTACTGCCCGTTTTGCACTTGCACATAAACTGAAGAGTTACGGGATGGAACCGGAATTTTGGTTTGCATTGCTGGGTGGTACTCTGTTCAGATATTACCCTAATAAAAGTCTTTCAGAACAACTTCCTGAAATACGGGAAAAATTATCCTTGCTCGATTATGATTTTTTAAAAGAAAACCTTATCCGTGCATTTTACCAGGATGAGATCCCGGCTTATATGCAGGATAAAGTTGAACAATGGATAGAACGGTTTAAAAAGTTGCAGGGTTAATTGCTTTCCCTTATAACTGACAGCACCAGTTTCCCTCTTACCCTTTCGGTCTCGATCAATGTATGGGCTTCGGCACCTTTTTCAAGCGGAAAAACTCTTTGAATACGGGGCTGTACAAGTTCTTTTTTTATATAATCGGAGATGAGAGCCAAATCACTTCCTGAAGGCTTCACCATTACTAATTCTGCTTTCCTGTTTCTTGAGAAATTGAAGGTTTTGTGAAATAATAGTCCCTTAACTGGAATAGTGGCAATGTATATTCCATCTTTCACTAAAATTTTCCTGCACTTTCTGTAAGAGCTTTTGGCAACAGCATCAAACACTTTATTGAACTTCTGCTTCAATCTGGTAAAATCTTCATTATTATAGTCTATAACCTGGTCTGCTCCCAGGCTTTCAACAAATTCCACGTTATTTTTACTGCAAACACCAGCTACATATGCACCCATTGCTTTTGCAATTTGAACGGCAAATGAGCCAACCCCGCCCGATGCACCATTGATAAGTATTCTGTCGCCTTTATTTATACGAGGCCCTTTTTGCAAGCCCTGAAGGGCTGTAAGAGAGGCAAGGGGTGTTGCCGCAGCTTCGGTCATGCTTAATCCATCAGGAATATGGCAAAGATTGCTTTCTTTAATTGTTGCAAATTCGGCATAACCTCCACCATTGAGGGAGAGCATCCCGAAAACCTTGTCACCTGGGCGGAATTTCGATTTTTCTCCCGCTTGCTCCACAACGCCGGCAATATCACGGCCTAAAGTGAGGGGGAACCTGGTGCGGCTTATGTATTTCAGGGAGCCGTTGCGTATTTTGTAATCCAAAGGATTTATGCCAGCGGCATGAATTCGAACCAGTATTTCACCGGACCGGGTAGTGGGAATAGCGATTTCTTTAATCTGTAATTGCTCTTCTCCGCCAAACTGATTGATAACTAATGCTTTCATTTTATATTTTTATAAACGAAGATAAAGAAAAAAACCTTATCCTGCCCAAATGCAGGATAAGGTTGAGAAATGTAACAGATGTTATAAAAAGTTGTATAGTTAAATAGTTGGGTATTTTTTTATTATCTTTTCGGGGTTCATCAGAATATCAACATACTGCGACCTGGAATAAACAAACGGGTCTTTTATAACCGCATTCGACAACCTGCCTTTGAACTCTTCAAGAGAACCGTAAGATTTGGAGTCCATCCACGACTCAAGCTCGGTAAGCATTTTTGAAATATGTTGAGCCTTATGTTTGTAAACAGCACTAACAACCTGCACGCTATCTGCTCCGGCCAGGACCAGTTTTGCCACATCTTTTCCGGAGAAAATACCTGTATTGGCACAGATATTTGCTGTTAAGTTGTTGTATAACATTCCGGTATATTGCAAAGACATTTTGTAGTCACCTTCGTTGCTGAGATTGAATGGAGAGATATGCTTTTGATTGTCAACATCAATATCCGGATGAAACAACCTGTTGAAAAGGACGAATCCCTGAACTCCTATCTTATCCATTTTTGTGATGATATTCAGAGGGTTGGAGTAGGCCGGTCCAAGTTTCACCGATAAAGGTAACTTAACAGTTTTACGTATTGCTTTAAGAATTTCAATCTGCTCTTCTTCAATATTTTCCTGATCAGGTTTTCTGGGAACTTTGTAAAAATTGAGTTCAAGTCCGTCCACACCCGTTTCTTCGATCAGTTTTGCATAATCTACCCATGTTTCCTTGTAGACTGCATTCAGACTGGCAATAATAGGGATGGATACAGCTTTTTTGGCTTTTTTCAGTTCCAGCAAATGCTCCTGCGGACCGGCGTGTTCAATTTCAGGATGAATACTGATCATTTCAGCATGACGCTCATCGAATTCATGAAGTTCATCATCCATTTCCATTCTTTCGTACTGGATCTGTTCTTCGAAGAGTGATTTGTAAACTATAGCGGCAGCTCCTGCTTTTTCAAGCCGGGTTAGTGTCTCCGCATCTTTTGAAAGATTGCTTGAACCTATTACTATGGGATTTTTTATTTCGATCCCCATGAACTTGGTTTTAAGATCAGCCATTTTTTAAAAATTTTTAGGTTTAACTTCAATAAGTTTAACAAACGAGAAAGATGATAGTTCAATTTTGAACATATAAAAGATACCGGTTAAGGAGTAAAAAATATTACGGCCTTGCCCATGCATCTCCATTTTCTGCTTCGCTCATCGGCATATCCAAACCCGATCTATTGCGAAATGTTTAAGGCAAAAAATCAGAATCTGACTGATGCCCTGAAAGCTGTCGAATTCCTATCGGTGTTGATTCCTTCAAAACAATATGTTCCTTTTTTATCTGCTTTTTTAAGTATCCTGATTGTTTCATTGATCATTGTTTCTTTCATAAGGTTGACGGAAAATTGAACAGGATAATTATTCCCGTGAAATTCGGGAGAAAAGGTATCCATTACCCAGTCAATATAGCTTGTGGCGGTTACATGTTTATTGAGGTCTATATCGGAATAACCTGAAGTGACAAGATATTTCCCGTTACCTTCCACCGTTCCAATTTTTTCGGGAGGTTCGGTTATTGCATGCTTTTTTTTGAGTTTTATAAAATACCCTGAATCAACACCTTCAATTTTTTTAATTCGCTTTGATTCAATATCTACAGCAAGCCAGCCGGATGTTGCCCTGGCGGCTTCCTGCCCCTTGCAGTCCCTTACAATGAAATCCCTCAGGTAAAGAAGTTTGTTCACATCTTTAGGCCATGTTTCAACTTCAATTTTTTCTTTCCATACAAGGGGACGGGAAATATCAAGTGTTAGCCTGCTCAGTACCCAGAAAAGTTTTTGATCCCTTAATTCTCCGAATCCGAATCCAAGCCTGTCAGCTGAATCTATAGCAGACTGGATAAGGAAGTTTACAAGGGAACCGGCACTTATCCGTGAATACATGTCAGTGTCAGCAGACGTTATACTGAATTTTGAAAATGTGGTCAGTTCATTTTCCGATAAATGGCTCATAACTGAGTTTTTATTGCTTTGCAAGCAGTTTGTTGCTTTTTCGGCTTCAAGTTGCTCTGCTTATTTCCTTAAGTTAAAATTCTGCAATATCTCCCGGCCTGACTTCAAGGCCCATTTTCCCCACCAATATAACTATCTTTTTCCGGTTTATGAAAGACTGCCCCGGATTATTATTATCCCGGGGCAGTTTCCTTTAAGGATGGTTACCTCCCCGGTTAAGGAAGGGATAATTTTTTTTGTATATTGCAAAATTATTTCATTCGCACTGGCAACCACCGGAACTATAATGCAGATCAATCCGGATAAACAGACTGTTGAAAATTCTATTGCCTGTGCAGAAATTAACTAAAAAAGAAAAGAGTATGAAACGTTCAAAATTTATTAATGCCATTTGTGGCACCGCTATTGCTGTTTTTTT
>PUMT01000032.1 GCA_003551495.1 Bacteroidota bacterium | reverse complement strand
CATCCGGACCTACTTTAACATCAACTGTCATACCTGCAGGATCATCCAGCCCATACTGAACAACTGCTCTTTTGTTCAGTATGATAGCATTGGCATCGCCGGGGAGGTCCCTGCTGAAGTTCCTTCCTTCCACCATGTTGATTCCCATCAGGTCAATAAAGTTGTAATCTGCATATATGAAGTTGAAGGGAACATCTTCATTCAGCCAGGAAGGTTTGTATATCCTGCTTCGTAGTCCACGACCGGGCACAAGGTCTGAAACCGCTGTTTGCACTACACCCGGAATATTTGATATTTCCCTGGCTACCGTTTCATGTCTGTTGCGTAAATCTGCCGTCCTAAGGTGGATTACCATTCTGCCAGACTCTTCGAATCCCATCTCTTTGTTGTTTATGTAATTAAGTTGCTTCCAGATAAAGAGGGTACAAATTGTAAGTGCAACTGAGATGGTAATCTGGAATACGGTCAGCGAACTTCTTACCCAGAATCTCCCGGAAGAAACTTTGGTTATCCCTTTCAAGGTGCTTACAGGATTGAACCCGGAAAGTATAAATGCAGGATAAAGACCGCTCAGCAACCCCACTATCATTAACAACACGGGTATCATTAAGAAAATCCTTATGCTGTTCATGTCCAGTAATGAGAATTGCAGACCTGTTAAGTTATTGAAATAAGGCAGAAGCAGTTCCACAAGAGACATTGCTACTATAACTGCAAACATTGAGAACAGCAGTGATTCACCCAGAAACTGGAATATAAGGGACTTTCGTGATGCTCCAATCACTTTTCTGACCCCCACTTCGCGTGAACGCATCGAACCGCTGGCAGTTGAAAGGTTTACAAAGTTTATACATGCAAGTATCAGAATCAGCGCAGAAATTCCTGAGAAAATAAGTACTGTAGCCCTGCTCCCGGATTGTGAAAATCCCGCTTCAACAAAGGAATCCATATAAACCGATGAAACAGGCTGCAGGAAAGGCCTGATGGATACTCCGAACTCTTTTGTTTCCCGCCCGAATTGTTCTTCGAAAAGGTCGTCTAACTTGGATTTGAACAACTCCTCATCAAAAAGGTCGTTAAACTTCACATAGGTGTAAAAAGAAAGGTTAAGCCAGTCAAAAGGTGAAGAGTAAGTAGCCGGAACTCTGGATAAAACGGCGTCGAATTTTATATGAGTGTTGGTAGGGGGTGCTTTGGCAATGCCCGTTACCGTGTATTCCTGTGAGTTGTTAATCAATATTGTTTTGCCCATCGGTTCTGAATTGCCGAAGTATTTGTTTGCCAGTTCCCGCGTAATAACTATACTGTAAGGATTGTACAATACTTTGGCCGGATTGCCTGTTTCAAGCTCAAAACCCAGAATATTGAAAAAAGAAGTGTCAGATCTGAGGAGGTTTTCTTCGATGAATAAATCTTCATTTATTTTTACGGTGGCTTCTCCAAACCTGTTGATTTTAACCGCATTATCAACTTCCGGGAATCGGTTGATTAGTTCTTCAGCCAAAGGTCCCATAGAAAGTGGTGTATGGTCATAAAATCCCTCTCCTGTCAGTTCAAAACCGATTCGTTTAATTTTTTCATGTTCAGGATGAAACCTGTCAAAGCCGGTTTCGTGGTCCACCCACATCAGTATGATGATGAAGGCTGTGAGTCCAATTGCCAGACCACCAAGGTTCACCAGGAATAAACCTTTCCTTCTGAGCAGATTACGAAAGGCGGTTATAAAGTAGTTCTTTATCATATTCAGTTGATGGATGAAAAACCTGTAATTGAGATTTAATCAAAAGAATATCAAATTTAAAGCCAACATCTGTAAGTCGCACAAAATCTGAGGTATAAATGTCAGGTCAGTGCCTGTAAAATGTTTTTCCAACAATTTTCCAGCCCTCCTCAAACTTGTACAATGCGAGGTAATCGGTAAACTGTTTTCTTCCCTGCCTGTAAAGTTCAAATTTCACCATTGCGGCAGTACCAGTTACGTCAATATCAAGGTATTTTGCGGTTGCAGGATATGGCTGTCCATCAGGATACGCCGCCTTCTGCTTCTCAATATTCGATATCCAGGTTTCAATCGGAAGTTTCTGTATCTCGTTACCGGCCAGTCTCAGCATAACAAATTCAGGAACTATATATTGTCTTATCACTTCGGGATCGCCCCAGTTCTGGAGACCGTCAATATATGCCTTTTCGATCACCCTTTTAATATCTTCAGCATCAGTATCTGGTCTGTTGGTTGCACTTACCTGAAGACTTATGATAGCTGCAGTAATAAAAAGTAATGTTTTTTTCATCTCTTCTTTTTTAATGTTTTTGAATTATTTTAAATAATTGATTATAAAATTGCAATCTTGGTGTTATAAATTAACTGATAGAGTCCGGAAAAAATACAGCAAATTCAAAGCCAATATCTGTAAGTCGCACAAAATAAGGACTTAAAAATTCTGGCTATAGTTTTATCGCATTAGAAAGTGTTCATTTTTGAAACTATACTGTCCGGTTACGTACTATACCTGAACTTAAACATCTTTTGGCCTGCCCCGCACTGCTGGTTTTCACTTTTCGGATAGCCGGAAAAGAATTATTTATTAACTTGCAAAAGATGTGAATAAGCGGGTCAGATTAAAGCACAGTAAGCATTCTGCCATGAAATCAATTGCCGAATACCTGTTATTTTTTTTATTTCTTGCCTCTTTATATTCCTGCAATTCACAGAGACCGGTGTACTATTCCAAAACACATTCATACGTTTTTTTTCTTACCGGAGAAGATTATGATCTGCCGAAAGAGTGGTAAGGGTGGGGAGTTTTTTTTAAATTAATTAATACTTTTAGTAATTATGAAGTTAATCAGGTTTTTTATGTTTTTACATTTGCCGGTTGCTCTGCTCTTATCATGCGAAATTGAAGAGGAAAAAGTTGATTATGGACTACTGGAGAAGTATATAGAAGATACTGCTAACAGATATATTGAGGAAAGCAATATTAAGGGGATCTCTGCAGGATTCATCGATTATACTAATGACTACAGGTTTGAGGAGGGGTATGGGAATACAGATGCTTCCACACTTTTCCCTATGGCTTCGGTTACCAAGGTTGTTACATCTGCCGCTGTCATACAGCTTATACAGGAAGGGAAGCTTGAACTCGATGATAAATTAAGCGACCGCCTCCCGGATTTCAAATTAAAAAAGCCCTGTCCGGATCCAAATCAAATTAGCATAAGGCACATAATGACTCATTCTTCCGGATTATCACGAGATATTATGAGTATGGCACAGGGCTATTGTCCGTCTGAGACTCACGAAATATTGGATTATCTGAATAACCACCGACAAATTGCTCCGGCAGGATACAGGCATCATTATTCCAATCCCGGTTTTGAGTTGCTGGCTTTGGTGGTTGAAAACGTAAGCGGACAGGATTACCGGTCGTATATGCAAGAAAATATACTTGAACCTCAGAAAATGCAAAACAGCTTTTTTGGAGAGGGGAATGAAGGTATTGAAACCGGTTTTTACACCATGTCTTCGGATGCTGTTCATGATGAGATGCCAATTAACTATATTGCTGCCGGTGGACTTACAAGCAATGTGGCGGATATGCTGAATTTTACAGGAATGTTGCTTGAGGCCGGTGTGGATGATGGCAACGGGGTATTAAAAGAGTCTTCACTGGAAATGATGTTCAGCCGACAAAATGCAGATGTATTGCTTGACTATGATGTAAACATGGGTGTTTCAGTATTCCTTGAAGATATGCCGGAGCCGTTTACGGGTAAGCTTGTTTATCATGGGGGAGGGGCGATATTTACCAATACCATGTTAATGATCGCACCCGATTACGGGATAGGTACAGTTGTGTTTTGCAATACTGCCGGATCATATCAAATAGTGATGGAACTTGCCCGCAATATTATATTCAGGGCTTTGGAAATAAAAACCGGAACTGAGTATAAACCTCCCCAGGGATATACCCCCCGTGAAGAATCCTGGCCTTTTGAGGATCAAAAACAGATCACCGGCAATTATCATACACAGTCAGATATCATCCGGATTAAAGAAGATGGAGACCGGATATTCGCTTTCACCGGAGGAAACAGATTTCCTGTAAAATTTTTTGAAGACGGTTTTTTTTCATTCCGTGAGGGCTTTTTCTTAAAAGCAGAAACTGTCGGACAGGAAAAGATTCTTTTCAGTCTGGGAGAAAGAGATATTTTTCCAATTGGCAGGCATAGCGAAATTTATGAATATCCGGTACCTGAAAGTTGGGAGAAAGCTAAAGGCAGTTATTACGTTATTGATCCCTGTGAAAAGGGTTCGTTTGTATATTATGAAAGATTAACTGTTTCAATCCGTAACAATCAATTGTACCTGGGAATGCTCCCGGAAAAGATCATTAGGGATATTTACGGTAT
>PUMT01000028.1 GCA_003551495.1 Bacteroidota bacterium | reverse complement strand
CGATGTATCAATAATGGTACGCGGCAGTGGTTCTTTCTCATCCAACAGGCCAATATGGATAATTGACGGTGTCGAGGTGCAAGCACATCAAATGAGTTCAAATCCCAATGATGAAAGTCCACTGGCTGCATTCGATTTTGGAGACGTTGAATCAATTGACATACTGAAGGACGCTGCGGCAACAGCAATATATGGCGCAAGGGGTGCAACAGGGGTAATAATAGTCACAACCAAAAGAGGTGAAGCCAAAGATAAAACAGATTTTACATTTGATATTAGCAGAGGCGCCCAAAGATACATTCAATTGCGCCCCCTTATGGATGGCCCGTCATTTGTGCAATGGCGCCTACTGGGATATGAAAATCGTTATGGTATGGATTCACCACAATATCAAAACCGGGTTCAACTGGGTTTTGACAGGAATTGGTATGAACCCGGCCCTGATGGGATGCCTGATTTTAATACCATCCCTAATTCCAACTGGCAAAAAGCAGTACGGCAAACAGGTGAAGTATGGGATGCCAGACTTACTGCAAGAGGTGGTGACGAAAGAACAAGGTATTATTCTTCCCTTTCACACAACAGCACAGATGGCCATGTTAAGACTTTCAACTTTTCCAGATCCAGCTTCAGGTTAAATCTGGACCATGATCCAACAGACAGGCTGAGTTTTGACATGCAGGTCAGTGCTAACTATGCAGTACAAAATACACAGTTGCTCGGAACCTTTTTTTCAAGCCCGATTCACGGGGCAGTCGGCATACCACCAATGGAGCCAATTTATGATGAGGATGGTAATTTCTTCGGTGCGCCTCGTAGTGTTTTTGGTGCTCAACCTGCTCATATTCTCCAGAACATAAAGTATGACTACGTATTATCCGAAACTGTTAAAACAATAATTAACCTCGGGGCAAACTATAACCTCCATGATAATATCACATACCGGGCTGCTGTTGGAATTGATTATAACCATAACGATGAGGAAAATTGGCGTGACCCAAGAACAAATATGGGTATGGCCCGTAACGGCGCATTGCAAAGTATCGTTACTAAAGCCTATTCAGTACAAACCACACAAACATTGAGCTACACTAACGAATTTGACAATCTTCATGCCGTAAATGCTGTTGCAGGTTTTGAAACCTGGTATCGTAATTACCAACGAACAAGTATAACAGGAGATAACTTCCCGAACCCTCACATGAATGTTCTCAGTGCAGCATCACTTGGAAGGTTTTGGGCTGGTACAGAAACAGAACGATCAACAATGGGTGTATTTAGCCGGGTTAACTATACCTATGATGATAAGTATTTGCTATCTCTTACAGGACGATATGATGCCAGCTCCAGATTTGGAGCCCGAAACAGATGGGGATTCTTCCCGTCAGCAGCTTTGGGCTGGAGAGTATCATCGGAGCCTTTTATGGCAGGTATAGAACAAATTGACAACCTCATGGTTCGACTCAGTTACGGGATTTCCGGGTCAGATGCATCCGGCACATATGCGGCTCTGGGGCTTTGGAGCGGAGGAACGCAGTATGATGGTAACGTTGGTTTATACCCCACTCAGCTTCCCAACGAATTCCTTACATGGGAAGAAAGCCGTACACTAAACCTGGCCACCAACATTTCAGCATTTAATGCACGTTTACTTCTTGATATAGACCTGTTCAATCGCTGGGGCCAAGAATTACTACTTGACAGGCCATTACCAGCAGCAACCGGCTGGACTTCAGTTACTGAAAATGTTGGCCGGACAATTAACCAAGGTATAGAAATATCCCTCAACTCTGTTAATATTCAAAGAGACAACTTCCAGTGGAGCACAAACTTTAATATAACATTCATTCAGGAAGAGATACTTGATCTCCTTCCCGGCCAACCCTTCTTCAGTGACCGTTTAATGGTAGGTCGTGGTATAAACGACAGAAACATTCCTATATGGGCGGGGGTTAACCCGGCAGATGGCAGACCTATGTACTACGACAAGAATTACAATATCACCTATAATCCCGTTTACGAAGACAGGGACTGGAGGGGGCCCATATACCCCAGAAGATTTGGAGGCCTTGGGACTGAGTTCCGGTGGGGTAATTTCAATGCATCGGCATTCTTTCAGTATCAGGGAGGCAGTAAAAGATGGTTGGCCGAGATGAGTTATCATTTCGCCAGAAGCCAGGACAGGAATAATTATATGAGAGTGTGGACTGACAGATGGCAACAGCCTGGTGATGTTACAGATGTTCCCGTTCCATATCACGATGCCGCATACCCGGGCAACGTTCAGGCTCCACACACTTATGCTTCTCACCAGTTCCAAAGAAATGACTATATACGCCTGAAAGATGTCAACCTTTCATACACCGTGCCAAGAACATTTACGCAGCGCTTTGGCATAGACAACCTGAGGATATATGCACGCGGAACAAATCTTTTAACCTGGACAGACTACTGGGGAACCGATCCTGAAGGATATTACACTGACCGTTCCACTTATCCGCAGGCCAGAACAGTTACAATTGGTATTAACACTAACTTTTAACAATAAAAAATGATCTATTATGCTTAAATATAATTTCATATCATCCCTCCTTTTAGTGGCAGGCTTGCTCATAGGGTCAACCTCATGTGAGGATTTTGTGGAGAGGTACCCAAGAGCTTCAATGGCATCGGAGATGGCCATGGCAGACATTGAGGGTATAGAAGCAACCATATATGGATTGTATAGCCGCTTTCAATACGTATACTATAACCATCGGGAGATGAACATTGTGGGCGAAATTTTGTCAGATCAAATGGACGTGGCTGGAGTAAATACCGGACGCTTTCTCGGTCACAGGATCAACCAGGAAGGAACTGGCTTTGATTTATGGACAAGGCTTTACAACGATATAAATCGAGCAAACACTGTACTTTATTATATTGACGGGGTTGAAGAAGCCAGCCAGGAAAGAATCAACTGGGCAAAGGGGCAGGCATATGCATTAAGAGGATATTTATATTTTGACCTGCTCAAAATATATGCGCGTCCGTATATGTACCAGGAACCACTGGTGCAGGGTCAGCCTCTTGGAGTAGTATACAAAACAGAACCCTTCCTGGGAGTTGATGAAAACACATTCCAGGCACGCGGAACAATAGAAGAAGGATACCAGCTGGTACTGGACGATCTTGAAATGGCAAGAGAACTGCTGAATGATGACGGCTTCCCGATATACTTAACCAAAACCTCTGTTAAAGCTCTTTTGGCAAGATTACACCTTTTCATGGGCAACTGGCAACAGGCAATAAATTATGCTGAAGATGTCATGGATAATGCTCCCATCCAACTTGTTGAAGCTGAAAATTACAGCGATTGTTTCACTGAAGCACCTGGCGCAGAATCACTCTTCGAAATAAAATATATTGCAACTGACAGACCATCACAAATAGGGAGCGTTGCAGGGAATGCCTACTATTCACCGGATGTAGGTGTATATTTTGGGGATATAATTCTGCGCCAGGACCTTCTTGACCTTCTGGAAGAGTACCGTGCAATGGGAGATGTTCGCCCTGAAATGATGTTCTATGAAGAGAAGGCTGGCGTGGAATATGGTTACCAGAAGAAATTTGCAAGTTACAGGGGTGAAACATGGTGGGATGATGTCAGGGTAATCAGGATAGCTGAAATGTATCTGATCGCTTCTGAAGCACACGCAGAACTGGAAGAATTTGATGATGCACGCTATTACCTTAACGAACTGCGTGCTCATCGTGGCAGTCCGGATGTAGATGTGGAAAACAACAAGGAAGCTTTTATTGAGTTGATACTTGATGAAAGAAGGGTTGAGTTCTACAGTGAGATGTCGCACCGCTGGTTTGACCTCAGGCGGAGGGGAATGGATATTCCCAAGGGTGTTCCCGGTGTTGATGCAGGAGAACTAGTGGAATTTTCTGATTACAGGGTCGTTGAGAGGATACCCGAATCAGATGAAATTGCCGTAAACGAGAATTTGATCCAAAACCCGGGCTACTAATAATTTTTAACCTATAAACATCGATAACATAAGAAAATTCTATAATATCATTAACTTATAGACTCATAACATCTATGCAATGGTTTGGCCGGTTGTGGTAAAAGGTACTGATCATCTAATATATGGTATCATTGCTTTCTGGACAGTTTGTAAAGTGTGCGGTTTTAAAGATTCTTGACAGATAAACCATCCATGATCATAACCATCTTCAAATAGTTGAGGTTGTCTATCAACTTTATCTAAATAACCATCGAACTATTGTATAAAAAACACTTTGAATATCGAAAAAAGCCTGAATAATAGTTATACAACATTCAACTAAGGAGGTACTTTACAAATGTCAGGAGGAAAATATTTCTCCTTGGGAAATGTATATTGAATCTGGCTTTTGACGAAGATTGAAATTAAGGGTCATAGATTCAGCATATGCCCCACAGGATAAAATTTGCAATAAATGACCCCGTGAAGTAAAAGGAAGCACAGTGTCTTTGGCGAATATATCACTGGTCTCGCAAATCGGTCCGGCTACATCATATATCTCCCGCCCATACTGAGAGCTTATATTGATAATCCTGTGAACTGCCTGATATAATACCGGTCTCATCAGTTCAGTCATGCCCGCATCTGTAATTACAAATTTCTTGTTTTCCCCCTGCTTTGTGTACAAAACCTTAGTTACTAACCTTCCGCATTGGCCAACCAAGCTACGGCCCAATTCAAAATGCACCTTAACCTCTGGTGGCACCCTCAGGTTATTGTAAAAGAGGGCGAAAAATGATTTGAAATCGGGAATGCGGTTCTTTTCGGGATCATTATAATCTATCCCAAGTCCCCCTCCCATGTTCAGCAGTCTGCCCCCGTAATTCTGGATATCGAATTTCTTCCATATATGATTCACCTTATTACACAGATTCCTGTATGGCTCAAGAGAAGTTATCTGGGAGCCAATATGAAAATGAAGTCCAATAAACTCAAGATTTGGTGAACTTTTACAATATTCGAGAGCATTTTGCAAATGGTGCAGACTGATGCCGAATTTGTTTTCATCCATACCGGTTGTAATAAGCCTGTGTGTATTGGCATCAACGGAAGGGTTTACCCTAAGAGCAACCCTCGCCGGCTTTTTCATTCTTTCTGCAACCTCGGCGACAACCTCCAATTCTTCAAGGGATTCACAATTTAAACAAAAAATATCATTTTCAAGTGCAAGTACTATTTCCTCATTGGTTTTTCCTACACCTGCAAACACAATCCCGTTACTTGGGAAGCCGTGTTCAAGTGATTTGCGTACTTCATTACCACTTACACAATCAACACCCAGGTCAAACTTTTTGATGTTTCTGAAAATAACCGGATTGTAATTTGCCTTAACTGCATAGTGAATGAAAAAACCATACTTGGACGATTCTTTTGAAGCAAGAGAGACCGTTTCCTCAAGCAGATCAAGGTCATATAAATAAAAAGGGGTTTTTATACTTGTGAAATCAAGCATTTGTGAAAGGTTGAAAAAGTATGATTTCAAATATCAAATAACAAATTTAATAGAATTGTAAAATTTGCCAAAAAAACTGGTGTTTTTAACAATTTTTGGCCGGGTAGAGCGGTTCGTTACCTCCCCGTTCCCCCACAGATACGGACGAAGGGTTTTTTCCGTATCCTGTTGCTCGGTAATTAGTTTCGCTAAGGTAGAACATAAGTGTTGAAGCCGACAGGCCCGGGATGAACACGGGCTTTGCCGGCATAACCTCATTCAGGGAGCCTTTCATTGGCTACGGAGATGTAATACTCCGCCAGGGCCTTGTTAACCTGCTCGACCAGTATGGAGAGGAAGGGCATCCGGCGGGAGATATGTATTATAAAAGGGTCAAAGGGGCACAGTTGTGTGCGTTCCAGGACAAGTTTTCCAGCTACGGGGGAATGAATATCCCCAAGGGAATTCCGGGAGTTGATGCAGGAGATCCTTTGGAATTCGATGATTACAGGGTTGTTGATCGCATACCCATATCGGAGATATCGGCAAATGAAAATTGTATTCAAAATCCGGGATATTAAAGTTTACCTTCGATAAACTATAATATTTCCGGACGGTCTGCAAGTTTTTTGTGTTTCCGTTTGGCAACAACTTGCAGGCAAATCCTTGATAATTTGCTTTTTAAAGCCGCCCTGTGTAAATTGCAGGGCGGCTTTAAAATAATACCGGATTAATGACTGCACTGAACAGGGTCAGCCTTATAATAATGCTTTTTATTTTGCCCTCCACTTTAAAGGGGCAAGGTATAACAACTTTGCTGAAAGGAAGGGTTGAAGGAATTGAAAGTGACGCCCTCATCCTGGTCAGGGAAACGGGAGACATTGCTTCGGGAAAAGAGATCCCGGTAACAGGCGGGCACTTCAAATACAAACTGGAAGTGGAGTATTTGGAGAAGTATGAAATAATTATTTCAGAAGAGTTGCACAAAGGATATTTCAGGCCCGTTCAGTTTTTCCCTGATACAAGCACAATTGAATTTATAATATACCCTTACCGTAATTCTGAAAAAACAAAGGTTTCCGGCGGAACGCTGAATGAAAGGATGAAAAGCTTCAACCGGAAAACAGAAGAGCGGTTCCTGCCTGAATACAGGAGAATAGAAAAGGCAATGGATTCTTTGCGTTCGGCTCATAAAATATACAGCAGCAAATATACAAGGCTCCTCGTAAGGATATCAGAAGCAACCGGTGAAGAAGAGGCGGACAGGCTTGAAGGTAAAAGGGAAAAGATGATCATAAGCGGGGAGGCCTACACTGAAGAGGCAAATTCACTGATAAATGAAACTGACTCGTTAAACCACCGGATGGTCAACTGGCAAAAAGATTATATAAAGGCAAATGATGATATTTTTGCATATTCCCTGTTGCTGTCCCTTACATTGCAGTATCCGGTGTACGGGGATTTGATTGACACCGGTTTCCTGGAAGAGAGATTCGGGTCATTCAGGGAAAAGTATCCCGGTCACCCATATACCCGAAAGATGGAAAAAATTCTCACTGAACTGAGCTCTTTTCAGCAGGATAGCCGGATGTAGTCAGCCCATCCATATTTCACGGTCAAGACTCCGGTACTGTATTGCCTCTGCCACATGTGGCGGACTGATCTCCAGACTACCTTCAAGATCGGCAATTGTACGTGCAACTTTCAGTATGCGGTCGTAAGCCCTTGCCGACAGTCCCAGTTTCTCCATTGCATTTTTCAGGAGCGACCTGCCTGCAGGATCAAGACTGCAAAACTGCTTAACATGCCGGGGTGACATTGCAGCGTTGCTGCACACATTTTCGATATTGGCAAACCTTCCCTGTTGTATTGCCCTTGCAGCCGATACCCTTTCCCGCACTGAAGAGCTGCTTTCCGATAAGGCCTCCCTTGAAAGGTGGTCGAAAGGGACAGGCACAACTTCAATATGAATGTCAATCCTGTCCATCAGCGGGCCGGATATTTTTGCAAGATACTTCTGCACCATACCCGGTGGACATATACATTCCTTTTCAGGGTGATTGAAAAACCCGCATGGACAGGGATTCATTGATGCCACAAGCATGAACCCGGCAGGGTATTCAACCGAATACTTTGCCCTTGAAATGGTGATAGTCCTGCATTCAAGGGGTTGACGCATAACCTCGAGAACGTGCCTTCTGAACTCAGGCAGCTCATCCAGAAAAAGCACGCCGTTATGGGCAAGTGATATTTCACCCGGCTGGGGAAAACTCCCTCCCCCGACCAGGGCTATGTCGCTTATTGTGTGGTGAGGACTTCGAAAGGGGCGGCAGTTCATAAGTCCACCATCCCCGGAAAGCCTACCGGCAACAGAATGAATTTTTGTAGTTTCCAGCGCTTCTTTTAGGTTAAACGATGGCAGAATTGAAGGCAGCCGCTTTGCCAGCATAGTTTTACCTGCCCCCGGGGGCCCGGCCATCAGTACATGATGAAAACCCGCAGCAGCCACTTCCAGTGCCCTCTTCACACTCTCCTGCCCTTTTACATCTGAAAAATCGTACTCATACCCGTTGCTTACTGTAAAAAACTCTTTTCTGGCATCAAAAAAAACCTGCTTCATTGA
Source organism: Bacteroidota bacterium (assembly GCA_003551495.1). Taxonomy (GTDB): domain Bacteria; phylum Bacteroidota; class Bacteroidia; order Bacteroidales; family PUMT01; genus PUMT01. Next base: position 10,034 of record PUMT01000028.1, on the reverse strand, counting down.
ACTTTCTCCTCTCAAAAAAGCTGCTACTTGAGCAATACCTTCAGCTCCGTACACTTCAATCCCTTTTACTATAGCAGCTTCCCGGGCATTCTGCGCAGGCAGGATTATACCCCGGAATCCTTCTTCCCTTGCTTTTATTGCAATAGGCAATACCCCTTTAACAGGCTGCAATCCCCCGTCCAGGGACAACTCCCCCATAATAAGGAATTCTTTCAGTTTGTGATGTGGTATTTGACCGGATGCAGCAAGAATTGCTGTTGCAATGGTAAGATCATATGCAGACCCCTCTTTGCGTATATCTGCGGGTGCCATATTGATAACGATCCTGCGGCCGGGCATTTTAAAGCCATTGGTGACCAGGGCAGACTCAATGCGTTGCTGACTCTCCTTTACCGCACTGTCAGGCAGTCCGACAAGAAAAAAATTGACGCCGGTGGAAACGTTCACTTCCACTGTTATTATCGTGGCATCTATTCCATAAACTGCGCTCCCAAATGTTTTTACAAGCATAAGCAGTTATCTGGCTGAAATAAAACGTCTTCATTCTTTGACACAACGCACGGAAAAGCCATAGGACTTATTGTAATAAGCCCTGTAAATCCTTTTCTCATACAGATCCACCGCGCGTCCCCATGCATGGCCATCAGAATATTTTGTTGAAGTCCAGAAGAAGGTTCTTTCACCTATCTTATTAAATGTGCCAGTAAGATACCGGTTTCCGGCAAATAAGGCATCAAACCCCGTTTCTCCGCTTTCTTTAAGCAGGTCGCCCTGGTCTGTTCCCCTCCAAAGAGTCTGATCTGCCGATTCGGAAGAAAATCCCAAAAACATTTCCAGCTCTTTCCAGTCACCGTCGGTCGGCACCCGAAACCCGGCAGGACAAATACCCCTTAATGACTCATTAACTTCATACTGCATCGCTTCTCCCCACTGGTATAACCCCCCGTATTCCCGGCAATTATCGTAATTATCATCATAACAGTATTTCTCCACAATCCCGTTATCCTCCTGCTCTGAAATTCCGGGGACCATTTCACCCCTGTCAATATTGTCGGCAAGCCAGGTCTGTGCCCCGATCTGTATAGTCCTGTAAACCTTGCCGTCTTCCGGATCAACATAGGATCCGAAAATCCCGTCCGAATCATCTTTCCCGCAAAAAGTAAAGACCAGGCAGGCCAGTAAAATGGCAGGCAGGCTTAAACCCCGATGATTAGAAAGAAAAGAAAGGAGCGGCTTTCTTACAGGTTTCATATACATGAAATGTAATAATTAATACGTTATTAAGTTATACAGGAGAGCCTTCCCCCCTTTATGTAAATTTATGTAATAATATAAAAATATTCAACAAAATATTGTCCATCAGGGTCGAAAACAGGTTTTTCCGTATAAATTAAAATTGAATTACCTTTGCAAAAAATTATAATATCATGCTTGGCAGATTTTTCAAACTTCCCAGAATAAAGCGCTTTGAATATAAGCCCCGTTATTACGATGAGAGAAAAGAGGCGCTGGAGTACAGGATCAGACAGATAAAGCTGGAAATGGGGATAGAAGATGACGACCCGGATGCCGGCAAATATGTAAAGGAAATGCATGCAGTCAGAATAAAAGGCCAGATGCGTTCCAACTTCAAAAAAAACAGGAGGTCTGTCAGGCGTTCAAACGTAAGATTGCTGATCATTCTGCTTGCATTGCTGGCACTGTCCTATTATATAATTGTAGTATAGAAAAATTCCCGAATTCACATGCCTGATATTATTCAGCTTCTTCCTGATTCCGTGGCAAACCAGATTGCTGCAGGAGAGGTTATACAAAGACCCGCTTCCGTTGTAAAGGAATTAATGGAGAACTCCATGGATGCGGGCAGTTCCAGAATAACCGTTATTGTTAAGGATGCGGGTAAAACTTTAATTAACATAGTTGACGATGGTTGCGGAATGAGTGAAACCGATGCAAGGTTGTCTTTTGAGAGGCATTCAACATCGAAAATACAGAGTGCCGCCGACCTGTTCGCCATTCGCACAATGGGTTTCAGGGGTGAAGCACTTGCATCCATTGCAGCTATTGCAGAAGTGGAGATGCAAACCCGCAGGCAGGAAGACGAGGTGGGAACACATATTGAAATAAAAGCATCAGAGGTGGTTTCCCAAAAGCCGGTATCCTGCAAACCGGGCACAACTGTGAAGGTTAAAAACCTGTTTTACAATGTTCCTGCCCGGCGTAAATTTCTTAAGACAGACTCAACTGAACTCAAGCATATATTGACAGAATTTCAGCGGGTAGCACTGGCGCAACCGGAAACTGAATTTTCATTCCACCACAACAACACCGAGATACTTCACTTGCCCCCAGCAAATATCAGGCAGCGAATTATGCACCTTTTCGGCAAAAACATAAACCAGCAACTAATCGAAACAGATACCCAGACCGGGGTTGTAAATATAAGCGGTTATATTGGCAAACCAGGTCTTGCGAAAAAGAGTCCCGGTGAACAGTTCTTTTTTGTCAATAATCGTTTCATGAAACACCCCTATTTTAATAAAGCCGTACAGCAGGCATATGAAAAGATCCTGCCACCGGGAAGTATCCCTTCCTATTTTATCTATTTTGAAGCCGACCCGTCATCAATTGATATTAATATTCATCCCACAAAAACCGAAATCAAGTTTGAAAATGAAAGGGCAATCTGGCAGATACTTAATGCATCAGTTAAACAGGCTTTAGGCAAATTCAATGTTGTACCCTCCATAGATTTTGATACGCAGGGACTGATTGATATTCCCGTAGCCGGCAGGGACAATGAGTTAAAACCACCTGATATACCTGTTAACCACGACTATAACCCTTTTGAACAGGATAGCAAATATGGCGGGAGCACCGGCTATCGAAAAAAGGAAAAAGAGAGGTACGATAACTGGGAGCAACTTTACAAAGATTTCCACCAGGATCCCGAAAAAGGATCATCAACTCCAATGGAGCCGGAAGCTGATACCGAAAAGGCTTCGCAGGGAGAACTTTTTGATGATAGTGTCTGCCTGCCAACATTAATGCAGCTTAAAAACAGGTATATCCTCGCCCCGGTCAAATCGGGGGTGATGATGATCCATCAGAGGCGTGCACATGAAAGGATACTCTTTGAAAAGTATTCCGAAGCAGCAAAATCGGGCTCTGCAGTTGCACAACAGAACCTTTACCCGGTAACTATTGAGTTCAACTCTGCTGATTTCGCTCTTATGTCTGGTATGCTTGATGATCTTGCAAATATGGGCTTTGACATAAGGGATTTCGGGCGCAATACGCTTGTGGTTTACGGTAGCCCTGCAGGATCCGGAAAAAGTGATCCGGCAGAAGTTCTTGAAAGGTTCCTTCAGGAATACAAGAATTCCGGAACAAATATAAAAGAGGGGGCAAGGGAAAAGCTTGCACTCTCACTTGCAAAGGCATCTGCCATAACAGAAAAAGCACTTTCAAGGGAGGAGATGCAGGAAATAATTGACAAGCTTTTTGCCTGCAACATGCCCAATTTTTCACCTGACGGCAAGCCTGTAATAAGTATATTATCACTGGATGAACTGGAGAAAAAATTCCGGTAAAAATATACCGTATTATAAGTATTAGGGATTATTAGATGCGAAATACAAACTCAATTGTTATTTTTACAAAAGCATTGTTTGATAAAGGGCAAAACAGAAGGTGGTAATTCTGACTTATGTTTCCCGGACAAACATATTTTTTTAAAAATTGTTTAATTTGAACTACCAATACAAGATATAAAATGATAGGACGATTTGGCGGAATGACCCTTGTAGTCAAAAACCTGCTGATTATAAACATCCTTATGCTGTTTATAGGTTTTGTAATGAGAAGCAGCTTTGGAGTTGAAATAAACAGGGTTTTTGGCCTCTATTTTTTCAGGTCGGAGTATTTTCAGCCTTACCAGTTTGTAACCCATATGTTCATGCACGGCGGCATGGCCCATCTTTTCTTTAATATGTTTGCACTGTGGATGTTTGGCAGGGTTCTGGAAAGTGTGTGGGGAAGCAAAAGGTTCCTGGTCTATTATTTCGTAACCGGGATCGGGGCGGCAGTCCTCCACACCTTTGTAAACTGGATCGAGATATCTTCAATGATGAGAGATGCCAGCGCATTTGTAAACACCCCCTCACCCGAACTTTTTGCAGCATTCATTGAAGACCATATATCCAGGCCGAGAAGAGAGGTGTATGACTTTATAACAAGCTGGCAAAGCAATCCGGAGAGCACTTCCTATATCAATCAGGCAGTTACCATGGTTGAAAACAGTGTAAGGCAGCAAATGAACATACCGACGGTAGGGGCTTCAGGTGCTGTATTCGGTGTGCTGCTGGCATTCGGGATGCTTTTTCCCAATACCAGACTTTTGCTGCTGTTCCCGCCTATTCCGATAAAAGCAAAATATTTTGTTATAGGTTACGGTGTTATTGAATTATATCTTGGTCTTACACAGCCAGGAAGCAACATAGCACATTTTGCACACCTTGGAGGAATGCTTTTCGGGTTCATCCTGATAAAATACTGGAGCAGGAACAGACGAAGTTTCTTCTGAAGACGTTTGGAAAATTGCAGAGTGGTTTTAAACAATTAAGAAGATGAGTGTTTTTGATGAAATAATCGAATCATTCAAAAAAGGGACAGTACTTACAAAGCTTATATATGTCAACCTTGCAGTCTTCGTTGCCATTAAGCTTTTGCAGGTAATTTTCTTTCTCTCGGGCGCCGGAGGGACAGTGGCACCTGTGGTTATAGATATTTTTGCCGTTCCGGCCAATCTGCAGGCTTTGATCTCCAAGCCATGGACGATAATAACCTATATGTTTCTGCACGAAAGCTTTTTGCATATTCTTTTCAATATTTTGTGGTTATACTGGTTTGGTCGAATATTTCTCGAATACCTTTCAGAAAGGAAACTATTGGGTGTCTATTTCCTGGGAGGACTTGCCGGAGCCTTCTTTTACATTGCCTCTTTCAACCTTTTCCCGGCATTCGAAGATGTTGTGCTGATGTCTCGTGCCCTTGGTGCCTCAGCGGCTGTACTGGCAATTGTTATTTCCATATCGGTTTATGTGCCGAACTATACAATATACCTGCTTTTCCTTGGCCCTGTAAAGCTCAAGTTCATTGCAGTGGTTATAGTAATACTTGACATAATCAATATAGCTTCACACAATGCAGGCGGACACATTGCCCACCTTGGGGGTGCTTTTTTCGGTTATATTTTTATCGGCCAGTACAGGAAGGGGAAAGATCTTACCGCAGGGGTCAACAGGTTAATTGACTATATTGCCGGACTGTTCAAGCCGCGCAGGAAGATCAAGGTAACATTCAGGAACGAAAAACCAAGAACAGATTACGAGTACAACAAGCAAAAAGCTGAAAAGCAGAAGATCATTGACGGGATACTTGAAAAGATATCCAAATCGGGGTATGACAGCCTTACAAAAGAAGAGAAAGAGATACTTTTCAGGATGAGCAGCAGGTGATGAAAATATTTCAGATCATCCGGGCAAAATTGGCTCCCCGGGGTTATCCATTGTAAATAATTATTCTGGTGGGAATAACAGATAAAATAAAAAAAATTTTTGACAGCACATTGCTTCGTATAAACTTTGTTTTTATACTGCTGCTGCTGCTTTCATATATTTCGGTTTATGTTCATCCTCACGACTTCTGGTTTTTTGCGTTATTCGGACTTGCTTACCCGTTTTTCCTGGTTATCAATATTATTTTTGCAATTATCTGGGCTGTAAAACGTAAGAAAGCAATAATTTATCCGCTCATTGCAATTATCCTGGGATGGGGGCATCTTTCCAACTCTTTCAGTTTCAGGATATATAACAGAGCACCAACAGAACCCGACAATACTTTTTCATTTTTGTCATACAATGTCAGATTGTTTGACCTCTATGAATGGATAGGTGGCGAATGGGTAAGGGACAGCATTTTTAATTTCATACTTGCTGAAGATCCCGATATTATAGCCATACAGGAATATTTTTACAGGGAGGATGACCCTTACAACGAAACAAGGAGCTTTAAAAGGCTGCACGACCGCTATTCGCATATTGCTTTTTCAAGAAGCACCGGGAAAAACTTCAATTTCGGCATGGCTACATTCAGCCGCTATCCTATTGTAAACAAGGGAGAAATAAGATACCGCAACACCAGCAACATAACTATTTATACCGACATCAAAATAAACAGCGATACAATACGGGTTTACAATAACCATTTGCAGTCATTCAATTTTTCAAAGGAAGACCTTGATTTCATCGATAACCTTGCGGCTGGGAAAACCGGCAGGGACATCAGCGGTTTTAGAAGTATTGCAGCCCGGATGAAGCAGGCATATGAAATGCGTTCGAGACAGGTTGACACACTTACCGAGAGCATTTCAGATTCCCCTTACCCGGTTATCATTTCAGGTGACTTCAATGAGACACCTGTTTCTCACACGTACAGAAGACTCAGGAGACTTGGGCTTGACGATGCATTTGTTGAATCGGGAGGAAACGGACTGGGCAGAACCTACATTTCATCAATACCTCTTTTCAGGATTGACTATATTCTTCACAGCAAAGACCTTCAATCATATTACTTCAGATCACCTCAGATAGAACTGTCAGATCATTACCCCCTCTACAGCAACTTCACATTTATAAGATAATACCCCGATCAAAACGGAAGCTTTTTCAGGTCAACGTTCCCACCTGACAAAATTATCCCTGTCCTCCTGTTCTCAAATTCTTCCTTATTCCTTATTACAGCAGCAAGAGCAACTGCAGATGAAGGTTCAACAACAATTTTCATTCTTTCCCATATGAGTTGCATCGCACTTACAATTTCCCCTTCGTTTACAGTAATAATACGGTCAACATACTTTCGTATGACACTGAAGGTAAGATTGCCTAGAGGCATCAGCAATCCGTCTGCTATTGTGGCAGGCGGAACAGCAGGCTGCAGTACACCTGTTGTTAAAGAACGAAATGCATCATCTGCTTTTTCCGGTTCACCTCCTATTACTTTTATCCCGGGAACTGCATATTTTGCCCAAATGGCCGTTCCACTAAGGAGTCCGCCCCCGCCTACCGGGGCAACTATAACGTCAAGGTTTTCAATCTCATTAACCAGCTCTTTTGCAGCAGTACCCTGTCCGCTTATTATATAGTAGTCATTGTAAGCATGAATAAAAGTTGCTCCTGTTTCATCAATAATTTTCTGTAAAGCCTCTTCCCTTGATTCAACCGTTGGTTCACAAAACGTAATACGGGCGCCATAACCCTCAACGGCCTTCTTTTTAACTTGCGGTGCTGTATTCGGCATAGCAATATAGGCAGGAATTCCGCGCTGTTTTGCAGCAAGAGCAAGTGCTGCTGCGTGATTGCCCGATGAATGAGTTGCCACACCTTTTCGCGCGTCATCCTCGTTCAGGGAAAAAACCGCATTAGCCGCCCCACGGAACTTAAAAGCACCCGCTTTCTGAAAATTTTCACACTTAAAGAATATGGATGCCCCGGTTATATCATTAATTGCAGAACAGGTCATAACCGGGGTTTTGTGGATTGCATCAACAATCTTTTTATGTGCTGTTTGAATATCAGTATGCGAAGGAATACTTGATTTTTGCATGGTTTTCTTTTTTTGATAACCCTCAAAATTAAATCATTTACGTAATAAAAAAAGCCAATCTGCGGCTTCAAAATATTTCAATATCAACTATAAGAATCTTTGCCGGGAAAATGCCTGGTCTGGCTGGCGAATGTTATGTGTTTAATATTTTGGCGTTTATGTCATTCACACAAGTGGTAAATAGTAAAAGTCATGAAATGGTTGTAACTTTACAAAAAAGTTTGTAATGCAGAACCATTCGAAAATTATTGAAAAAGCCTGGGATAACAGGGAACTATTAAAAGAGCGGGACGCCAGGGAAGCTATTATATTAACAATTGACCATCTTGACAAGGGTGATATTAGGGTTGCCGAACCGTCAAGCACCGGCTGGAAAGTTAATGAATGGGTCAAAAAGGCTGTAATCCTCTATTTTGCTGTATGCAATATGGAAACTACCAGGTCAGGCCCCCTTGAGTTTCATGATAAGATACCTCTCAAAACCGGATATGACAAACTTGGAGTACGGGTCGTTCCGCATGCCGTTGCCCGCTACGGATCTTACCTGGGTACCGGGGTAATTATGATGCCCTCATATGTTAATATTGGAGCCTATGTTGACAGTTACACAATGGTGGATACATGGGCAACCGTCGGATCATGCGCCCAGATAGGAAAGAATGTCCATCTTAGCGGAGGCACCGGGATAGGCGGGGTTTTGGAGCCCGTTCAGGCTGCTCCCGTTATAATTGAAGACAACTGCTTCATTGGTTCGCGATGCATTGTGGTAGAAGGTGTAAGGATTGAAAAGGAGGCAGTCCTGGGAGCCAATGTAGTACTCACCGCCTCAACCAGAATTATTGATGTAACCGGCAAAGATCCGGTTGAGCACAAAGGGGTTGTGCCCCCCCGTTCAGTGGTTATACCCGGCAGCTTTACCCGGGATTTCCCGGCAGGCAGCTACCAGGTTCCCTGTGCGTTAATTATAGGAAAAAGGAAGGAGTCAACCGACAAGAAAACTTCCCTGAACAATGTACTGAGGGAATATAACGTGGCAGTTTAAAATTTGCTGTCTGTGTTATAAACTTTGCATTAACAAAATCTGATGTTAAAACCTAAGCCATGTATAAGCCGGAAGATCTGAATAATGCCTGTGAAGTTCTTAAAAAAGGGGGTGTTATAATTTACCCTACCGACACTATCTGGGGGATTGGCTGCGACGCCACCAACAGCACTGCTGTGGAACGTGTATATTCAATAAAGGATCGCAATGCGAAACAAAAAATGCTTATCCTTGTTGACAATATTGATATGATCCACTCTTATGTGGAATATGTTCCAAATATAACCCGGAATTTCATTGAGTCGGCCGACAAGCCTCTGAGTATAATATTCCCGAATGCTATGAATCTCCCTTCTTCCCTGGTTGGCGAAGACTATACAATTGGAATAAGGGTGGTCAGGGATGAGTTTTGCAGGGCGCTTATACAAAAACTTGGGAAGCCTGTTGTTTCGACTTCGGCAAATACAGCCGGAAAGCCATATCCAGCAAATTATGAGCAGATTTGCGAAAAAATTAAGAAAGCTGCTGACTATATAGTAAAATGGCGCCGGGATGAAAACAAGCAGGCCACACCTTCAGAAATTATAAAATTTGGTGAAAAAGGCGAGATAATAAAAATCCGCTGATTTACTGTATTATATTCAAAGGTCGAACAATCCTTCAGGCGCATCAATTACCATGATCTTTTTTTGGGGGTCAATTGACACTATCAGGTCTTCATGCAAGGGTACCAGAACCTCTCTTCCCCCGCTTTCAACCTGCATAAGGGAATGCTCTTTCAGGTCAATTATCCCCTTTATTATTCCGGAATGTCCTGAAATCTGATCTGTCACCCTGTACCCCTCCATTTCCTGAAGGGAAAAATTACTATTACTGTTTTTCTCATTACCAAGCGACTCGATAAATACCTTGCAGTTAAGAAATCCTGAAGCTTTATCACTGGTGTGGGTATCATCAAACTTAATAAATGCTGTTTCCTCAGATTTAGCTTCGAAGTATTCAATAAAAAAAGGAACCGGTAATCCGTCAATTTCAACGAATACCGGATCCTTTTCCTTAATTTCATTCCCGGGAAAAAAAGAGAGGCTCATAACAATTGTCCCGCTGTACCCGTGAGTTTTAAGAATAACTCCCAGCAGCTTCAAATCTTTTCCGGCAGGTATTTTAAAATTTTTTGCCAATTATACGGACTACAATAAATTATTATGAAGTACTACCCATTTCTTGACCACTGATATGCAAAACTAAGTTTGTCGTTTTATAGATTTTGTTATCATGCTGCCCTTTTAAAATATCTATTTGCTGGAATTTGATTATTAATCCCTTG
>PUMT01000264.1 GCA_003551495.1 Bacteroidota bacterium | reverse complement strand
TGGCCTTCTGATGATGGTGGCGCAGCGCCGCAAGCTGCTCGACTACCTGCGCGGCAAGGACGAAGGCCGCTACCGCGACCTCATCAAGCGCCTCGGCATCCGCCGCTGAGCCGCAAGCACGCGTCGTCTCCGGGCCCCTGTGCCCGGGACTTCCGCCTTCCAGACCGACGACCCGATCGCCGCGCGCAGCCCCTGCGCGCGGTTTTTCGTCGTGCTCTTTCCCGGGGGGCGCGGGCCGCCTGCAGGGGTGCCAGAAAGCGTATGATACCAACGGAATTATCCTTTGACCTGCGCCCATTCGCGGAGTGTGATGGAGGCGAGGCGCTGCGGCATTGCGATCAGGTTATTCCACGCGGTGCAGCAGACGTTGACGATGTCTTCGTAGCTGTCGAAGACCCGGTTTGCGAGGTTGTTCTGGCGGAGGTATTGCCAGAGGTTCTCGACCGGGTTGAGTTCGGGGCTGTATGGCGGCAGCGGCATCAGGGTGATGTTGTCTGGGACGACGAGGCTCTTCGAGCAGTGCCAGCCGGCGCCGTCGAGGACGAGCAGGGCATGGGCGCCGGGCGCCACGTGCCGGCTGATTTCGGCGAGATGGGCGTTCATCGCCTCTGTATTCGCATTCGGCATGACGAGCGCGGCGCCGGTGGCGCGGTCGGGGCAGACGGCACCGAAGATGTAGGCCCAGGCGTAGCGACAGTCTTTCGGAGCCCGCGGCCGGGTGCCTTTCCGGGCCCAGAGGCGCGTAAGGGTTCCCTGCTGGCCGACCCTTGCTTCATCCTGGAACCAAATCTCCAGCGGCTTGCCCCGCGCCGTCTCGGGCAGCGCTGCCCGCACCAGATCGGTGAAGTTTTTTATATACGGCTTGGGCTTCGGGGTCGCTCTGCGGGTGGCGCGGGCGCGCTGACAGGCGGGCAAAACCGAGCCGACGAAGGATCTCGCCCATGCTCCGCTCCGCAAACCGCACGCCGAAGCGCCGTTCCACCACCGCGCACAGGTCAAGCCGGCGCCAGCGCACCACCCCATCCGTCGCCGGGTCCGGCCCTGTCTCGACAATCGTCGTGAGTTCTTGCATCTGCTCGGAACTCAGGCGCGGTTGTCGACCCGGAAGCGGTCGATTGGTGAGCCCGGCCAAGCCTTCGGCATTGTAACGATGAACCCAATCGCGCAGCGTCTGCCGGTCCATGCCGCAACTCGCCGCCGCCTCGGTCCGGCTCTTTCCCTCCAGCACAAGTGCCAGCGCCAGCATCCGGCGCGATGCCCGCGCGTCCTTCGCCCGCACCGCTTCCCGACGTAAATCCGACGCCGAAAACTCAGTCCGCGTAATCTCCACCGCCATGATGATCCTCCCTGCCTCGAAGGAGTGAATCACACGCTGGCCAAAATGGGAATCGCCCGCCGAGTCAAAGCCTCGCGCCGCTGGTATAAGTTCGAACTTCCCGTGCCGGACGCTCTCTTGCGCCTGCTGGACTTCGTCGTCCGTGTTGTCGAAAAACTTGACGGAGCCCGCAGGCGCCATGTCCATTGCCCCGGCCCCTGCCGGACCGCGCTCAGCCGCCTGTAAGCTGGGCGATGACGGCCGAGCAGGCTGCGCTGAGCCGCACATCGCCGATACCCACTGATCCTCGCTCAGACACCCTGCGGGAATGCGTATCTCTCAACAGTGACCTTGCCGTCCTCGCCGGGCCAGACCTCAAGCACCTGGTTGACCATATCCGGGTCGGACAGGATGCTCTCGAGCGCCGCCTTGAAATAGAGAACGTGGATGTCGCCGCGCACGCCTGCGGGGGGATTGAGGCAGACAAGTCCTGCATGGATCGCTACGCCGATATAGCATGGCGCCGCTGAAACGCTGCCGCGCCTGGGCCGGAAGTCGTCCGAGTTGCGGGTTACGAATGTCCAGTCCTCCTCGACAATCCGCTGCATCAAGCGCCAATCCGCCCAACCCGCCATACCGCGGCGCGAAACATGAGCTGACTCCGGAAACCCGGCGGCTTGTGCGATTTCGGCAAGAGACAGGCCGAGGCATTCGTCGACGAGGAACTTCAAAGCGTTCCGAGAGCGATCGTCGCAGACGACACCTTGCGGGCGCCCCTCGGAGCGCCTTTTGCCTTGCGGGGGCGACCGGCCCGCGGATGGGCCCGAGCATAGAGCCGCGCGGCCGCAATGCGATCAGCCGTCAGGCTCGGATAATCCTCCAGGAGATCCTCCACGGACGCGCGCTCTGCGAGATCGGCAATTTCATGGACCCCGATCCGCGTGCCGCGCAAAACCGGCATGCCGCCGCGAATGTCGGGATCAATCACCACCTCTTCCTCAGCCGCAGCAAGGCGGCGCATTCCTGAGACCGACTCGGCAATCACCTGCTCCAGATCGATGCTCATCGCGCCCTCTGTCTCGACCGGGGGTCCGATCCCCCTGGTTGCCAACAAGCCGATCCTGCGCATCAGCCGCCCACGGATCGTTGCGTTGAGATACGTGCCGGTCGTTGTGTTGAAGCGGACCATCGGGCAAGCGGCGGGCATGAGATAGCGCGCCACGGCAACCCCCTTCTCTGCTTTCCGTGTCCGCACGAGAGAGCCGGGAAGAACGCCGTCATCAATCATCCGATTGACCACCTTGCGCTCGATGCCTTCTATGGCGGCGACCTCGCTTACGCTCAAAGGGCGCAGTATCGAGGCAGGAAGATCCTTGAAAGCCGGGTTCGTCGCCATCTCGAAGCCTCCATAAACTCTTCCGAAGATCGGGATGGGTTTAATGTAGTGGGCCGCCGCCTCACCTTCAAGGTCGAACCGCGACGCAAGGCCCCATAGGAATGAACCGGGCCGCGCGGGAGCTCCGCCATCCGGCGGGACACGGCTCAATTTATGGCCGTGTCCCGCAACTCGGAATGGCTCCAGGCCAATCAACCCCTCTCTATTGGGCAAGCCGCTGGTCGCGCGCGATCTCCCCAGGCCACGAACTGCTCCGCTTCGCCTTCTTCTTCCTTTCGTCGTTGCAGCGGTGATCGCTGAAGGAGTTCCTATGCGATTGCGTCGAGCCCTTTTTCCTGAACGAGCGTCAGCAGCTTGAGGGAAGGCCCGACGGGCTTCTTCTCACCGCGCTCCCACTGGCTGATAAGGCCGGTCGTCACATTCAGGTGCCGGGCAAACACAGCCTGGCTCACACGCTCGCGCTCGCGCAGCGCGCGGATTTCTTCGGCCGCGAGCGGCCGCACCGGCGTCAGGCACAGCTCGTCAAAGCGGCGCATCGTCCGCTTATCCACAACCTCCGCATCGTGAAGATCGGATGCGGTTTCGTGGATCGCCGCAAGCGCGTCGCTCCGGTAGGTTCTGCTATTCGTCCTTTTCATGGCACTTCACCTCAATCAGCGCGCCAGCCTTCATGGCTCTTTTCAGCGCTGCGTTGTCATACGGAAGCATTTCATCGGCCAGCTCCTTGAAGCCTTTCAGTTCGTCCTTCCGCACGTTGTCACGGACGCTCTTGGGAAAGCCGTACACGAAGAACGCTTTCTCGCCGGAGCGGAACAGGACTATCGAGCGGAAGCCGCCGGACTTTCCTTCGTTAGGCCGGGCGATCCGCTGCTTTATCACCCCGCCGCCCAGGTCAGCGTCGATCAAACCCTTCTCGGCTCGCGCGATCGCCTCGCACAGGTCGGCATCCCTCACGGCGCGCGAAGCGCACGAACCATCTGTTCTTGAAAATCCTCAAACGCGGCACTTCCGCTCACAGGGGACTGCAATCATAATATAACACTGAGTGTGACAGTTCAAGTTCTACGGAAAGGGCTTTGCGCGCCGTTCTTCTCTGCCTACTGGCCCTTTAATGCCCGGTACAGCGTGGCCCGCCCGACCTTGTGGGAGCGCGCTACAGCAGACGGGCTTTCTCCCGTCGCGACGAGCTTCCGGGCATGCTCGACCTGTGCCGCTGTCTCCACTCAACGGCGCCAAATTTAAATCTCTATAACGGCACTTTCATTATCTTGTTTTCATTATTTGATAAATCTGAAAAGCACTTTGGGGTTTTCCCCAACCTCTCTTGCCCCGCCAGGAAGCCCGCCTGCCTAGGACCCTTCCATTCCAGCCGGAACCGGCCGCCGAAGGCGCGCTTGCGCGCTCTCGTCGCGTTCACCGGGCTCTGGCGCGCCCGCTGGCCACGAAGTCGAGTGGAGATGGCACCGAAAAGGCCCTGCTCGCCGCTTGCGCGCGACTTCAAACGACCGTTTTTGTCTGACACATATAATTGCAAAATCGCGCCGGAGCGGCCCCGCAGCCCCATCTCGCGGTGCCGGGACCTCAGCTCAGCCCGCTGTCGTGGCCGTAGCGGACGATCCGGATCCTCTCCAGCGTGACCAGGCAACTGCCCAGCATCGGCTCGGCCGCGTCCAGGAAGCGGTCTATCCGGTCGGGCGCATCGACGATCTC
>PUMT01000033.1 GCA_003551495.1 Bacteroidota bacterium | reverse complement strand
TCCAGACCTTTCATCATCTTTTCCTGTGCTTTTTTCATCAGATCTGTACCCTCCTGAATCCTGCCTGACATAATAAGTTCCTGTGCCTTTGCAACCATAGCCTTAGCATCCGCATCATCCTGAGCTCCACCAAGTTTTTTATTATATCTGTCGAATATTATCTCATCCATCTTCTCCAGCTCTCCTTCAGCATTTTCTACCGTCTTAAAAAAATGGTCGTTGTATGGCAGGTATTTGGCCGATAATTGATCCATTCTTTCCTGTGACAGGTGGCCTATTGTCATCAATCCCCTCAGTTCTGAAAAGATCCGGTTTATTGCCCTGTTGTGACCTGTTCTGTAATTGATATAAACGCCATCAGGATCAGGCATACGCGCATAATACTGGAAAAAAGCCCATCTGCCTGCTTCACCGGCATTATCAACCCTGCGTGGTTCGCCATTCTCGTTTATATAATACGACTTTACATCTTCATAGGAGGCATTTACCAGATAGTGCATTTCATTTCCCGGACTTTCCGGCACAGCCCCGGGAAAAACGGAAGGTCTCCTCTGAGCTTCAACTCCTGATGAAGCCATTGAAACCATAATTGCTAAAAGCAAACATTTTATCTTCATTGCAACAGGTTTGGTTAAACTTTTAAAGAGTTAAATTACTGATTACAAGATATGCAAAAAAGCAGTTCAATTCAAGTTTAAACTTTTAAAAAAGTCTGTCAATATCCGAAACAGTTATTTATGAACCCATACAAGATGGTAATTAAAATTAAGTCAAAAATTTTTTCAATAACCCATTTCCAAAAAAGGCAAATACAGAAGGTGCCCTTATGCCCTGTTTTTGCTTCGAAATACGAATCTTTTAATTCCACATTCTATCCGTTCAAAGCTCAGCCAGACAATACCCTTGATAATAACTGTGGAAAGTCTCGCCAGAAGTATCCACTTGATAATAATTGGGGGGAAACCGCCTCAGGACAATACCCTTGATAACAATTGGGGAGAGTCCCCCCAGGACAATACCCTTGATAATAATTGGGCAAAGCCATGCCAGGACAATACCCTGCAAAAAGGGCCTGGATTTATTTAAACTATGGTAAACGGGGAAGTTTTATATTCTAGCTTAACCAGGAATCAGTTGTTCTGCCTGTTAACTTCACCTGCATTAAAGCCCAGTACGAAAAGCAATGATGCCACAATAATACAAAAAATGACAGAAAGCAGGTATTCACCCGTAAACCTGTGTGACAAACTGAAAATAAATGGTCCGAGTGCACTTGCAACAACCAGCCACCCCATAGAGTATCCTGATATAGCTCCGAGATGTTTCAGTCCGAAAAAGCGAGGCCATGTGACTGTTGAAAGAATTCCGAACATCCCCTGAACTATTCCGTTGCCGGCTATCAGAACCCACCTGAAATATCCCGATTGGTCGAGAAAAACAAGCGCAATCATACTTACAAGCATCCCAAAAAGATGCATAAGAAGAAAATATTTAAGCTTAAAATAATCCGTAAGCCAGCTGCCAAAAAAATGAAATGACACTGCAACTACTGCGGCAGGGAAAAATATTGTTATTGCAGCCCTGTGGTCATAACCGCTGATATCAAATATTGATACAACATGGAAAGTAAATGCTGTTATATAAAGTGCATGCAATGCAAGTGTAAGGTTGAAAATCCAGAAAGTATAGGTTGCCCTTGCTTCTTTTAATGTAAAGTCTCTTTGTGAAGAAATTGAGGAATCTGATCTGCTTTTGCCTTTTGTCCGGCTGCCGTCAGGTAGCAAACCGTACATTGAAGGGTTGTCCCTGAAAAAGATAAATGCAAACAACACAAAGCCTATGCCTGCAACAATTCCAAGAATCTGCCATGTGGTTTGCCAGGAAAAGTTATTATTCAGAAAATCCAGAACCTGCGGCGAATAGGAGAATCCGAATGAAACAGTTACTCCCAGTATTGCATTCGCAAATCCTCTCCTCTTTTCAAACCATTTCATTACCATGTTGCGTGAAATCATAGTAAGCACACCCTGTCCCAGGAAACGTAAAAGAAAAAAACCTGCGGTAAGAAGAAGGAATACAATTACTGCCGGATCAATAAAATGGATTAATGAAGTAATGCCTGATGAGAGACTCACAATATTTGACAGGTAAGTGAGTGTAAGTCCCATCAGAAATCCACTTATTATAGCAACAGGACGAACCCCGTACCGGTCGTATATCTTTCCTGCATAGGGAATGCAGAATCCGCTAATAACGGTACCTGCCATATAAGCAAGGCTGAGACTGACCCTGCCTATGTGTAGTTCATCTATGAGATGATCGGTAAAAACGGAAACACCTATGGTTTGGCCGGGAATACTCATTAAAATCCCTACAATACCTGCAAAAATTATGACCCACCCGTAATAAAACGGCCACTTAGCCGGTGAGAAAGGAAAGTTTTTCAGACGCCTGTATAATTTGTTTTCTATTCTAATCATACTTGTATCAGTAAAAAATTCGCAAAAAATAAGCCCGTCAAACACTGGAGCAAATGTCTTTAACCCCTTGTTTTTGCTTCGAAATACGAATTTTTAATTCCAAATACTATTCTTGCAAAGCCCCGCCGGGACATGAACCGGTTCAGAGAACGCGAGTTTTAAGATTAATTAAAACCGTTATAAACCAAACAGGTTTTTAATTATATCTCATTTTGGTTTTTCTGAAAAGAATACAAAATTAACAAATAAGTAATACTTAAATAACTGGAACTCTCTCTTCAACGGTAATATTCAGCATCCCTGCAATAGCCCTGTCCACTACCCTCTGGGGCTTAAGCCCTTCCTTACCTGGAATAGCTTAACATGTTAAAACAAATGTTCATCAAAATAAACCGGTTCCCTTATCATACAGCTGAGTAATAATGTCCGGATTATGTATGAGCATGCCTTCTATCACAGGCTCCTCCTGAAGCTGGTCAATCCCGCTCTTCAGTTCTGCTGAAAGCTCGGATTTGTGAGCTCCGGGGCCGCAACTGAATGTATCAGACTTACTTTTACAGATAACTGATACAGGAAAAAAACAGTTCTTTTTATAAATTGTTTATTGTTTAATGAACAATAAAATCAAGGATTTTTAGATAACATAAACTAACTTTATTGTCTGAATACAATACGAATCCTAAATACTCAAATATGGGAAAAGCAATAGTAAAGTTATTTATATCTACTTATGCAATGGAAGAGTATGTGGTTGAAGTGCCCTGCGATAAAGACGAAGTGGATGAGTTCATCATAGCAAAAGCATGGAAGAAGCTGAAAGAGGACGAAGGAGGGTCTTTGCCTTACGGCCACAGGGAAGCTGAAATAATAAAGCGTATAGAATAAAGTATTTAGAGGAATTGTACAGCTTTTGCGGCACCGGACTTACAGTCCGGAAAAAACTGAAGCAGTTCTTTAAAAAGAGATAATAATCGACCACCGGGCAGCAGAATAATGGCACTTTGATATCTTTTAAGCTTGCTTCACTGAGTAAAAACCTCGAATTAGCAGGTAAATAAAACAACACGGATTATTTATTTAGTTTTAATATCCTTTAATAATAGATGATGAAAAATAAAATAAGGTCTTTGTTCAATCCTGAAAATTATCAGGGTTGGGGAAAGAAAAGCAACTATTTCGAAGGGTGGTACTTTAAGGTTTTGAACCGGAGCGAAAACGCTGCCCTGGCTATTATACCCGGGATTGCAATGGATAAAAACGGTTTCCGCCATGCATTTATTCAGGTTCTTGACGGAAGAAACAAGAGGGCCGAATACCATAAATTTGATTACGAAACCTTCAAAACTTCCGGGGACAAGTTCCTGGTTTCAATTGAAAACAATCATTTCTCAGAAGATTCAATCTCCCTGGACCTGCCGGAAATTAAAGGGATGCTTTATTTCTCAGGAAATGTGCCGTGGCCAAAGCCGTGGTACTCTCCGGGTATAATGGGGCCCTTCTCATTTGTCCCATTTATGGAATGTTACCACGGAATTGTAAGTATGGATCATTCCATAACCGGCAAACTTGAATTCAACGGGAAGACAATTGATTTCGAAGGAGGAAGGGGTTATATTGAAAAGGACTGGGGCAGCTCTTTCCCTGAGGGATATATCTGGCTTCAGTCGAATCATTTTGATGAGCCGGGAATATCGGTTAAGGCATCTGTTGCGAAAATCCCCTGGCTCAAAAGTTCTTTTACAGGGTTTATTTCAGGACTCTGGCTGAGGGACAAACTTGTGAAGTTCACAACATACAACGGTTCAGTACTGAAAAAAGTAGTTGCCGGAAAAGAAAAAGTAGAAATAACACTTGGTAACAAAAAATATCTTCTTGATATAATTGTTGAACGGGATAAAGCAACTTCACTTGCATCCCCTTTGAAGGGAGATATGGGTGGCAGGATAGAAGAAAGCATGTTCTCAAAACTTGAAATTAACCTGGCCGATACAAAATCCGGTAAATCTCTCTATTACGGGCATGCACGAAATGCAGCCGTTGAGGTGGCAGGAAATGTTGAAGAAATTATATCCAGTATCAGAACCTGATATTAAGCGGGGACTGCATTGCCCGGGTAACCAATGCTATGATCAAAACGAGAGTGAGATAATTGCAGAACCCCGGCTTTAACCCGGCAGGTTATGTTATTTTTTCTTGTGGAACCGGCCCGGATCACCAACATCTTCAGTAAAGGTCATAAGTTCAGTAATTTTTGCATCTGACCGGTATAGTGACGGTACAATATTCCGGGCATCAACCTTGCCGGGGACTTCCACTATGATCCATGCTTTATGCTCACCATCAGAGCAGCCCCAGTGAGCTTTATTTAAAAAATGAGAACCTGTTTCAAGAAAAATACGAATAGCCCTCTGGCATTCTTTTTTGCTCTCGCTGTGAGGAACTTCAATCAAATACTTTTTCATACAGATATCCTCCAAATCTTTTTAAATACATATATGCCACTTTATAGACAATAACAAAATCTTTCAGATATAGTTTAGTGATACTCCCATTACCAGAAGCGAATAAAAATAACCCTGGTTTTAAAACTCCGGCTATCCCTGCAAAGGGAGTTACCTGAAAAAATTAACGGCTACGAACTTATTTTAACAATAATGGTTTAATATATTGTTTAAAACAAATTTTTTATCTTTAAATAATTTCTGTAAAAAGGCAGGTTTTTATTCACTTTTATTAATAATTCATGTATAAAACCGAAGTAGAGGGAGTAAATGGCAAGTTTCTTTACTATGCTTTTATTTCCGGGGGAAATCAGATACTGAGCAATCAGGCGGATCTGAACAGGATAAATGTATTCCCCGTTGATGATAAAGATACAGGCACTAATCTTGCCTCCACAGTTCGCTCGGTTATTGATACTATCAAACCCAGCAAATCATATAAAAAAACTGTTAATAATATTGCAGAAGCAGCCCTGATTGGGGCAAGAGGAAATTCGGGAGTGATTTTCGCACAGTTTTTGCATGGTTTGAATCTTGAAACAGAGAACAAACATGTAATTACCCTGCCTGACTTTGCCGAAAGTGTAAAGAAATCTGTTCCCTATATGTACGAATCCATTACCAAACCGGTTGAGGGGACCATGCTGACTGTTATAAGGGAATGGTCAGATTTTCTGAACAGCAGGAAAGAGGATCTGCACGATTTCAGGCGTGTTATGATCGATTCTATTGATGTGCTGGAAAAATCTCTGTCAGAGACAACCTTAAAATTAAAAACCCTGAAAAAGACCGGCTTTGTGGATGCCGGGGCGAAAGGGTTTGTACTTTTCATCAAGGGAGTTATTGATTTTATTATAAACAGGGACATCCGCAATCTGAAAAACGAAACTCAGGGAAGCATATCACTCGTTCATTCAGAGGATGTTACCTCCGGGAAAATCACGCACCGTTTTTGCACAGAAGCAATCATAAAGAATATTACAGTTAATAAACCAGAACTCCGGGATATCCTTGACAAAAGCGGGGATTCGGTTGTTGTTGCCGGATCTGAAAGTATTTGCAGGATACATGTGCATACAAACCATCCTGCAGAACTTTTCCACCAGCTGAAAGATATTGGGACAATTACCTATCAGAAAGCCGATGACATGGTACGCCAGCAGGAAATTATCACTAAAAGAAAGTGGAACATTGCCCTGGTAACTGACTCAACATGCGATCTGTCTCAGGAGCTGATAGATTTTTATCAAATCAATGTTGTTCCCATAAACCTGAATTTCGGGGAAAATCATTATCTGGACAAGCTGACTATTCAACCCGGCCAGTTTTACGAACTGCTTGCCTCCACCAAAGAATCCCCTAAAACGTCTCAAATTAACGAACAGGCATTTACCAACCTCTATTCACACCTGGCCTCTCATTACGATGCCATAATTGCTCTGCATCTTACCGGCCATTTTAGCGGAACATTTGCAAACAGTGTAAAAGCTGGCGAAAGAATACAAAAGGAGTTTAACAAGCCGGTTCATGTAATTGATTCTAAAAACTTATCAGGGGCACTTGGTTTGCTGGTACTTAAAACAGCCCGGCTTATTGAATCCGGAGTTCCAAGGGAGTCAATAGTGAAATCGGTTGAAGCCGATGTGGAGCAGGCAAAAATTTTTGTGAGTGTAAGGGATTTGAAGTATATGATCAAAGGAGGTCGGGTCTCCCGTCCAAAAGGATTTATAGCCTCTTTGCTTGGTATAAACCCTGTTATTTCTATGAATGAGAACGGAAAATCTGTTCTGTTCGGAAAAACTTTCAGCCAGCGGGCCAGTTTAAAAAAAGTTTATGCCCATATTGAAAAAATCAGCCGGGGAAGGATTATATGGAACTACATTTTGCTGCATGCCGACAACCCTGAAGGAGCTAAGGAGGCGGAAGAGAAGATGCTGCAGATTAGCGGGAAAAAGCCCGTTTCAGTAGTTGATATTTCGCCTGTAATTGGAATTCATGCAGGAAACGGAGCAATTGGTATCTCATTGTTATTTGACAATTAAAAAAATTCGCTAAAAACGGACTACCAACTACTGAGAGAGGTGGCTTTAACCCCGGTTTTTGGTTCGCGCCGCGAATTTTTTAACGCATATACCTTTCGGGCAAAGCCCCGTCAGGACATTACAGCGCCAAAAGATACGGGTTTTTTAAGTGAAACTAAATATTAATCAAATGCTTACTATTTTTTTGCAAGCCTCGTTAATCATTTTTGTACTGGTAACACTTTTATGGATAATAAGTGTTATAATAAAAAATGTAAGTATAGTCGACCTGTTTTGGGGAGTGGGTTTTGTAATAGTGAATTTTGTTTATTTTTTTGGAACAGGCGATGTCAGCGTCCGGAAAATACTTTTGCTGGCACTGGTTTCTATATGGGGATTAAGGCTCTCCATTTACCTTGCCTGGCGTAACATCGGTAAAGGGGAAGATTTCAGGTACCGTCAGTTCAGGCAGAATTATGGCCCGAAACGCTATTGGTGGTTTAGCTATTTCCAGGTTTTCCTTTTGCAGGGAATATTGATGATGATTGTTTCCCTCACGTTATTGGGAGCCAACACCGGAACGCAACCCGAAAAGCTCATCTGGGCAGATTACCTGGGTATTGCAGTATGGCTTACCGGTTTTATGTTTGAAGCCGGGGGGGATTTTCAGCTGGCAAGGTTTAAGAATAACCCCAAAAACAAAGGAAAGGTTTTAAGCACCGGATTCTGGAAATATACAAGACATCCCAATTATTTTGGAGACTCATGTGTTTGGTGGTCTTTTGCGATTTTCAGCATAGCCTCCGGTAATTACTGGCAAATTGTTGGCTCAGTACTGATGACCTTCCTGATAATAAAAGTTTCAGGAGTATCACTGCTTGAAAGATCTTTAAATGATCAGAAGCCCCAATACCGGGAATACATCCAAAAAACCAGTGCTTTTCTCCCCTGGTTCCCCAAAAAGATGTAGATTCAAAAGGCTGAAAAAAATAAATATATTTATAAGCCTATTATTACCATGGTAAAAGAATAGAGTTATTATGGAGAAAAAAAATGACCTCTCCCCTCCCGGATGGCTTGCAATGATACCTATTTTGGTTGCGGGTGTTTCACTTGGACTGTCGGTTTTTGTCGTTGATGCAGAGCCTCATTTTTCTTTGCTGCTGGGAGCGGCTACTGCCGGATTGTGTGCCTACCTGTATGGTGCCTCATGGGCTGTTATAAAGAAGGGTTTTAAAAATGCTATAAGCCGGACAGTCCCTTCCATAATAATACTGTTGATGATCGGCATGCTTATTTCAGTATGGATTGCAAGCGGCATTGTACCTGCAATGATGTATTTCGGTTTTGAGTTTTTTGTTGCAAGATGGTTCCTCCCTCTCATTTTGATCTTTTGCAGTGCCATGGCACTTATAACCGGAAGCTCCTGGTCAACTATCGGAACACTGGGTGTTGCTGCTATCGGGGTGAGTGAAGGACTTGGTGTGCCTCCCGAAATTACCGCCGGTGCGGTTGTTTCCGGCTCTTTTTTCGGCGACAAGCTTTCCCCGATGTCTGATTCTACAAACCTTACTCCTTCAGTATTAGGGGTCAATCTTTACGACCATATAAAGCACATGCTCTTTACAACTCTACCTGCCCTGGGCATATCGCTGATAGCTTTTACAATTGTTGGCCTGGTTCTTTCCGGGAACGGTTCCGGTGCTGACACAACTGCATATACTGAGTATATCAGTATGCATTTTAATATCTCCCCTTTTCTGTTTATCCCTCCCGTAGTTGTTATTTTTTTAATAGTTAGAAAAGTGCCGGCCATACCCAGTCTTCTTGCGGGAGTGATACTTGGGGGGGCGGCTTATCTAACCCTGCAGGGCGGCAGTTTTTCTTCATTCCTGGAATCTGTGCATTCAGGATATGTTATGGATACTGGACAGGAGGATATAGATGCACTTTTTTCAAGGGGCGGTATGGAAAGTATGTACAATGTAGTTAGTCTTGCTCTTGTTTCACTGGCTTTTGGGGGGATAATGGAAAAAACCGGTATGCTGCACAGCATTGTGCTGATGTTAAAGCGGTTTATTCAATCCATGGGGAACCTTACAGCTACTGTGCTGGGAACTTCTGTTTTTGTGAATATATTCGGTGCCAATCAGTACCTTGCAGTGATACTCCCTGGACAAATGTTTGAAGAGTGTTACCGAAACCAGAAACTTAAACTCAAAAACCTTACCAGGACACTTGAAGCAGGTGGTACTCTCACTGCTCCGCTGATACCATGGAACAGCAGTGGTGTTTTTGTTTACTCCACCATAGGGGTTTCGGCCGCAGCCTATTTCCCTTACGCTTTCCTTTGCTGGTTAACAGCAATAATTGCTCTTGTTTTCGGATACGGGGAGATCACTATGGAAAAACATAAAGGTAAAAGAAAAGAACCGGGGGATCAGCAGTAACACTTTATCCCTCCGGCTTCGTACAGCTAAACAGCCAATAATGAGATCAGATTATTTATTTACGTCATAAAAACAACGTTTCGGGGAAAAAATCTTATCCTCACTTTTAAGTTTCTTGATAACCTTATCTACTTCGGCTTTCGATATTCCTGTCTTTTCGGCAATCTCGCCAGACTTAAGTGCACCGTTATCCCTGAGCGTTTTCAAAATGATCTCTGTGTTTTCCATAATTAATTCTTTTTTAGAAGTGTTTTTATAAAAAAATTTGAATGTTAAATTATAATACCCTATTTTTCCATCTAACACAATTATTCAGTAAATTGTTTAAAAAATAAAAAAATGCCGGCATCTATATATGATATTAAAGCCAAAACTCTGCAAGGTAAGGACATCAGTCTTTCAGAATACAAGGGTAAAGTACTGGTAGTTGTAAATACTGCCAGCAAATGCGGTTTTACCGGTCAATACAGGGGCCTTGAAGACCTGTACCGCAAATACAAATCAGAAGGCCTTGAGATACTGGGGTTTCCCTGCAACCAGTTTGGCAACCAGGAGCCGGGAGATGCAAAGGAAATTGAGGAGGGCTGTCTAATAAACTACGGGGTTTCTTTCCGTATGTTTGAAAAGACAGATGTGAACGGCCCCGATGCCCATCCACTGTTCAGCTTCTTGAAAAAGAAACTTCCCGGATTCCCTGGCAGCAGGATTAAATGGAATTTTACAAAATTTCTAATTGACAGCAACGGAAAACCGGTTAAGCGTTTTGCACCTTCTTTCAAACCCGAAAAGATGGAAAAGGATATCCTCAAGATTCTTAATTCCTGATAACTAAAATTCTATATTATTTCCTGCCGGATGTGAGTGATTGCAGCCCTTTAGGATAAAACTTTGCAGGGATTTATCATATTTTTTTGGTAAACCGACATTTTGGGTAACTTGTACACCCAAGGAACTTCGAGCCAGCCCCAGGGCGTTTCTTAACGGTTCTTTCAACAAGATCAGAACCGCACCTCGGACAAATAGTGTCGGAGGCATGTCGCTTGCGTAAAGACCGCACGTGATCTCTGGTAGTAAGGGTCGATTCGGACAGATGTTGTTCAAGCACCCTGATCAATCGATCAACCTCTTGAAGAGAAAGAACTGGGTTTTTGAACTTTCTAATATTCCTTCCCAGCCTGGATCTTATAACATTAGAAGGTAGTGGGGTTTTGAACCTGCATTTGCCGACAAAATAGACAATAGTGTGTATGATCGATTCGTCCAGGCCCAGGAATTCAGACAGTAACTTTTTTTGCCTGAAGGTTTGTCGTAAAGGATTTTGAAAAGTGTACTTCTTTCTGTACAGTGTTTGAGTCCATTTCGGTTGGTTTTCCGAGCCGAATATCCAGCCTTTTTTGTTTTTTGTTTCAACTATAAACAGTCCATACTGTGAAACCAGAAGATGGTCTATTTGAGTTGTACCGCTTTTCGAAGGAATAATTACATTATGAAATCGGCGATATTTTTTTGCATCAAGAGACAACCACAGTTTGAAAGTGGTTTTTTTTTCACCGATCCAACCTCTAAGAAATTTCATACTTTTTAAAATATTATTGCCAGGTTACAAAAATTGCGATAACATATAAATCCTGACCAACCATCGGGGCAACTGCAATGCTCTTATTCCTTTCCGTTTCAAACACTGCCCCGGTTGATTCAAAAGCCATATACCACCCTAAAGCTGCCTGAGAAGCATAGTGAGCATTATCATTCATCCTGGAGAAGGGAGTGACCAGGGAAGCGCCATATAATAAATATTTACAACCCATGATCTTCATTTATAAGCACAACCCTGATCCGTCCTTTCGGATATGATTTTTCCGTAATTGTCAATGAATTGCAGATACGGTCGGGGCTATTGCAGTCAATACAGCGGGAAGTTTTTATGCAAGGGGTGTCCAGACTGGAATGACGAATGGCGTTAGCGGGAGCAGCATAGGATCTTATCCGCTTCATAGCTGCATCAACATCGGGGACAATCTTGTTTCTGCCTGCGAAAATTACAACATTCAGGGGACCGAAAGTGATAGCACCGGTACGGTTGCCTACCATATCAAGATTCACAAGTTTCCCTGTTTCTGTTATTGCATTGCTTCCGGTGAAAAAAAGATCGGTAAGTAAAGCCTGTCTGCGTCTTTCGATTATCTCCTCACGCGGGACATTTTCAGCAAAAGTCTCCAATACAACAATCTCAGGATTCCGTCTCATTTCATCCAAAATTTCTGTGGCATGAAAGGTAAGAGAATCGCCCCATGAAACAGTTTTTACTGTAATTTGCGGCAGAATATCCTCAATTACAATTCTCTTTGCATCCTTACAGTCATTTGCAAGATACGTTTTGAAATTGTTCTCTTCAAGAGACTTCCTGCACTCATCAAGTCTCTGCTCCCAATACATTTTTATGTTATTATCCATATTAAAACATTAGCTTACATAATTATTCCATACTCATCAAAGTAATCCGCATAAAAACTTCTATAAGCCCGCCCTCACTTTTGTACAAGTTCCCAAAAATCCCTTGGTGATACAATCTTCAGTTTTGGTACTTGTTTTGAAATATCCAACAGATCTCTGTCTCCAGTAATCAAAACATCGGCCCTAGCTCTTATTGCGGACTCAAGCACCCATCGATCATCTTCATCTTTTAACTGAATTTTGGATGGTTGGGCGGGAAGTGGTTCGACATGATGTCGCCTAAGTAAATCTTCTACATCCCTGACAATACGTTCCGGCACATTCAGCTTCTCTGTCAGAATACGTGCAAGTTCATTTAGCACAAAATCCCCGGTCATCAATTGATGCTCTGCCAAAACTAGCTGAAAAACATCAGCACTTAATCCGCGTGTGGCAAAAGCACTGACAAGGAAGTTGGTATCGGCAAAAACTTTCATGAAATTTCGCGCCATATATCTTCGTCAGTAAGCAACCCCTGTGATTCGGCAAATGGCAATATCCGATTACGGATTTGCTGGAAGGATTCAATGGATAACTGACGCCGAAGGGCGTCTCTAACCAATTCACTTTTGGGACGACCTGTTCTTTTGGCGGCTTTTTCCAGGAGTTGATTTAATTCTTTATCGATTCGTATAGACAGAGTTGATTTCATAGCTGACTGATTAATTGTATTACAATGTAACACAATCATAACGACGGGGCGACAGTTTTTATTATCCAGAAGGGTTAAGTTAATGCATCAGCATCACCTGACATAAGCTTGTAAGCTTATTCAACCGGTCTTAACGCATGCGAACATGGTATACTCATCACCTTCATATTCGTATCGCCCCTCTTGTAGGTCAAAACCGGTTTCACGCAAAACATTCCTCCATGTATCAATGGAAAAAACACCCAAAGTCCAGTGATCGGTCTCAATCCGCAGGCGGCCTTGATCCCGGATCAGGTACAGAATTGTGGTTTCATATTGATCGTCTTCGGGATCGGGATCATATATGTTCTCGATGAAAACAACTTCCAATCTATCCCGCCTGGATTGTGTGGCAGTGGTTTTATTCTGCTGAAAAGTCTCGAGAGTCACATCTGGTGTGACGACAAGTATGCCACCTTTATTTAGGTGTGCATAAGCAGTGCGAAATGCAGATTCAAAGTCCTCACGGCAGTTCATGTAAGAGATAGCATCATCCATTAGAATGGCATCGAATGTCCGGCCATACCTGAATGTCCGCATATCAGCCTGAAAAAAAGTGCATTCCGGGTTCAACTCCTTTGCCTGGGCGAGCATGGTGGGACTCAGATCCATGCCGGTAACTGAGAACTCCCGTTTCAGGTTCATGATGTTTTTCCCTCCCCCGCATCCAATATCAAGCAATGTTGTTACCGGTAGCCTGGCGTGCTGTCTGATCAGGTCTGCTACAAGCTCGCAGTAATCTTCGTACTCAGCAGCATCGCCCCACATCGGCCAAAGCCAGGCCAGGTCAGTGTATAAACGGCAAGTGTCTTTCATTGGTTTTTTCATATAGAATGCTTAGTGTAATTGAAGCTGACAGTGCGCAGTATAGTTGAGCCTCCGGGCTGGAGCTATGTCAGGCAAAAGTTTGTTCATGCAATAACAATTTTCTGTTCGTCTTAAAAAACAGTAAAAGTGCTACTCCCAGCGCCGAAAACTCCGCAAGTGGGATTGCAGCCCATACACCATAAATACCAAAAAAAACAGGCAGTACTGTGACGCCGACCGAAACGAACAACAGACCACGCAGCATGGAAACAATAAGCGAGTTTCTGGCCTCCCCCAAAGCAGTGAAGTAGGAAATGATCAGTACATTGAAACCATTTACCAAAAATACGAAAGCAAAAATGTGCAGGCCATCAACAGCAATCTGAAACGCCTGAATTTCCGGGCTATCGAAGAACAACAAGATTGCATGGCTCCCAAACACTTGCAGCAGGGCAAACACTGTGATACCTATGCTCATGTTAATTGTAGCAGCAAATCGAAACAAGCGTTTTACCCGCCCGAAGTTCCCGGCTCCGTAGTTATAACTCAGTACCGGAATCAGTCCTTCGGAAATACCTATATAAAACAACAAGCCTGTAAAGTTAATATAGTTAATGGCAGTGAAGGCTGCTACACCATCAGCGCCCAGAAGGCGTACTACAGTGAGGTTAATGATAAGGATGCTGATCGCGGCTGCAAGCTCCGAAAAGCCCTCGGAAGAACCATTGTAAGCCGCACGGCGCAGAAGCTGAGGGCGAAAACGACCCTTCATCATTGACAACCGCTGTTTTGGGTTGAAAGTAATGCTTCCGGAAATCAGCAGTCCGACAGTGAAGGCAATGCCGGTGGCCACGCTGGCCCCGGCCGTGCCGAAGCCGAGTCCGATCACGAAAAACAGGCTGAGCGCAACATTGATCACCACACTTAGCGACATGATGATCATCGAAAACCTGGGGTGCCCCAGTGCCTTCAGCATAGCGTCCGAATAGAAGCACAGAGTCAGCGGCAGGATGAACGGAACCAGCCCTTTGAGGTAGGCCAGTGAGAATGGTAACAGCCGCTCGTCAGCACCCATCAGTTTGGTCAACTGTTCGTCGAACAGAAACAACAATGTAGTGGTAATCAGGCTAACCACCGCCAGTGACCGGAAGCCGGTTGTCATCGCATCCTGTGCCTTTTCCGGGTTATTTCGCCCCAGCTCCATGCTTACCAGGGTCTGGCTTCCTATGCCGATAATCAATGCCAAAACAAAAATGAAGCTGAACAACGGCAGGATGATGTTGATCCCGCCTAATGCATCTGACCCCAGATGGGTTCCTACAACCACGCCGTCCACCAGGCTCTGGACACCAAAAAACAACATCGTGACCACACTGGGCAGGGCGTATTTCATAAAGAGCCTGCTGACCGGGGCACGTTCTAAAAGATACTTATCATCTAAATTACTTTTCATGGATAATTCAGAGGCTAAACAAAATGCGTGGAGCCGCAGCGTTATGCACCGCAGGCACCACGCAAGGGTTACTCTTCCCTTTGTTGGGTTTCAAGATTAAACCCGCACTTTTCTATTTCTTAACCTAACAGTTTAACTTGATTTGGCCTGGCAATCACCTTCTTTCCTTAAACTGAACTGCCTGGCACACCAAGAATTATACTGTTGGCCTTAATCAGGGCTGTTGCCGGCAGGCCGTCCTTGATCCCCAATTCATCCGCTGTCTCATTGGTAATGATCGTATAGACCATTCCGCCACCGCGCAATAAAAGTCTTACCTCGGTATTGACAGATCCTCTGGTAAAACTCTTGATCTGGCCGGCCAGCTGGTTTCTCGCAGAGAAGCGGATTTTGATGTCGCCCGTAACGAGCATGACCCAAGGGGCCTTGAAGAAGGCAATGGCTTCCTTGCCTGCTTTGAGATCCAGCGATTTCAAGCTTTCCTGGGTAACAATCGCGACGATCTTATCGCCGCCTGGAGTAGTAATTTCGACTTCCGCATTCACAGCTCCGTGAACAACATTAGTTATTTTCCCTTTGAACGAATTGTGTGCGCTGATTTTCATAATATCAATATTATATGGTTTGGGAATCCAGGTTTGATTTGCCGCTCTACAATCCCGTTTCTACAGAACTTTTAAAACAGCATGTGAGGAATTATATCTGAATTTCTGGTCGTAAATTTGCTTTTTCTAATTCATTCCGTGTACCTTTCAATTTGTTGACTTTGTAGAACGCGTATGCAAGCATGTCGTGCGGCAAGTACCCAAGGAGTAGCTTAATTTTTGATTTTAATGAAGCCGGATTCATAACCATATTTATATTTTTGAACCTCCCTTAATACTGCCCAGTTTTCTCGTGGCCCATTCAAGATCATAAGCAATACAGCCTTTCTTTTTCCCAGGGCCAGTGAAGTAACCTTCCTTCTTTAAATTCTCTATTTTTTTCTTTTCGTAATTATCAAAAAAATACTTTCGGAGCTTTTCATGCTCTTCCTCCATGTAAAACAACTCTCATTATATTATTTCACATTGGCTTCAGATTCCTGTTAAGTCTGTCAATAATCTTTTCCAGCCGGGCCTGGCGGGTTTTGTCAGATTTGGCATCAAGATAAAATGCGGTATATGTACGCTGTACCGAATGCGACATAGCCAGCAGATTTGTGTAAGCAGGCTCATACGTCTGAATGATCTTCCTAAACATCTGTATTTTTTCATCGTTAATAATGACACGTTTAGCATCATCCCATAAACCATTTTTTTTGGCGCGTTCTATGGCTTCCAAACCCTGCCGGGTCATTAAACCCTTTTCCATAAGATTTTGAGCCAGCTCTTTGTTTTTAACAGACCATTTGCTTTTTGGTAAACGTCGCGCAAAATATTTTTTGTAGGTATTTTCGTCAATAGATTGTATTTGTCCGTCTATCCATCCGTGACAAAGCGCCTCTTCCAATGCATCGCCTGCAGAGATTGTGACAAATTTCCCCTTTTTTCGAAAGAGTAACCATACACCATCGCTCTCTGCCCCATATTTGCCAAGCCATTCCCGGAAGGCTTGTCTATCAGTAAATTTCAATGATTTATCCATAAGTAATCAAATAGGGCTTTACAATTAGGTGGAGTGTAAACAATATACAGTCTGTAATTTCCAGCTTTATAACTTTATGATTCAGGTGCCGCAGGTTTCTAAGGATAAGCAAATTACAAATTACCACTATGCACAG
Organism: Bacteroidota bacterium; assembly: GCA_003551495.1. Classification (GTDB taxonomy): domain Bacteria; phylum Bacteroidota; class Bacteroidia; order Bacteroidales; family PUMT01; genus PUMT01. Next base: position 1,564 of record PUMT01000033.1, on the reverse strand, counting down.
TAAAACATCTTTTTTTGTGCTGCATTCAGGCATTCGGCTGCAAACAATTGTTATACTTTCAAATACTTATTATTGCAATCGAACTCATTGGTGTTGAAAATGCGATGCACTTTACTGAAAAAAATCTTTAGATTTTTATTCGAAATGGGAATAGGCCTATTTCAACAATTTATTAATTTCATCTCTCAAAACAGGGAGGGGTCTCTTTATTATCAACCAAAGAATATCAGGAGTTATTCTGTCATATCCATGAATAATCCGATTTCTGGTATCAACAATTTTTCTTGAGTCAGTTATGGTAATTTGGGGGTGAACCTTAAGAATCCTATTTAATGCCTCACCAATAATTTCAATATTTCGCTCAATTGCCTTTCGTGTTTTGAGATCTTTTTCAAAATCCTGGTAGATAAAGTGTTCCGGAAGAAACTGATAAATATCTTCTATAGATTTTCTTATATCCTCGAGCCAGACATTTATATCATGCTTCATAAATCAGCATCTTGGATTTATTAATATTTTGGAGGAGGTACTTATTATGAATAGCTTTTTGCTCTAATAAATCAATAGGACGATCAAGCAATTCCTCTAGAGAGAATTTCAATGCAAAATAATTCTCTGCATATTCAAGAGGATCAGTTGTCTGAAAATCAACTACCAAATCAATATCACTACCTTCAGTGAATCGTTCATCAATCACTGATCCAAAAGCAAATAATTGCCTAACCTTGTTATCTTCACAAAGCTTGTTAATCTGTTCTATGTAATTCTCTAAATACATATTCTAAAGCACAAAAATAGTAAAAACATCTCAATGAATTAATACATCAAGAAGCTTATTCTATTGATTATACATGATTAGCATGAAAGTATAACGGTGGAACTAAGCCGCCGGAGCGTGGCGCGGTCTTAGCCATTTAAACAAAGGGCGTGACACGCGTCACGGTCGGCTTGAGTGATTTGTTATAAAGCATGCTATAATTGATGATCACTTTCTGAAGTTATGATATGCACATCCGTCTTTTGTCAGAATTATTAATTTCCATCTTTACTTTTAAACCCTATTCTTGGTCTGTTTTTATTAAGTTGGTCTTGATGCATTAATTCCCTAATAGCCTCAAAAATCAGTTTAAATTTCTTATCGTATTTTGCTTCAAGCTCTATAATTTTCCGTTCAAGCTCTTTATGTGTAGAAAGTAGTTCTCGCAATTTAACAAATGCCCTTACAATTAAGACACCTGTCTCAACGGCTGTTGGTGTATTCAAAACATTTGCTAACATAATTGTTCCATGCTCCGTAAAGGCATATGGATTTGTTCTAGAGAATTTTAATTTTTCAAAGTGATCGTAGTTTGCAATAACCTCCTGCTTTTCCTTGTCAGTCAGCTGAAACATGAAATCCTTTGGAAACCTATCTTTATTCCGTTTTACTTGTTCATTTAACCTACTTGTCTTAACCCCATATATGTCAGCTAAATCGCTGTCAAGCATTACTTTTTGGCCTCGAATGAACAGTATAGCCCTTAATATTTTCTCTGGTGGTATTAAGCTTTTATTTTTCATATTT
>PUMT01000020.1 GCA_003551495.1 Bacteroidota bacterium | reverse complement strand
CATGATCATATTTGCTGAACCTGCTAAATGTTCGAAGAGAACGAAATAGTTGCCGCCGAAAATTTTTCAGTGAACGGTCAGGTTCTACTTTAAGAAAAACTACTCTTTTTTCATCAAAAAAACCAAAGCCATTAATCCTGAAATGCATCAGTGGAAAGACACTGCAGACGTCATTAAAAGTGACAATCAGCCGATTCTCATCACTTGTATGAAAGGGGCCGGCCAGGGTAACATGTGGCACTTCTCTTTCGTGCTTCAGACCAAACCGTCCAGTTAAATCATAAATCAGTTGCCTGATCTTTCCTTTTGTTGCATATATAAAGCGAAACTGTATGTAATATGTTGGCGAATGGTTCATGTTTATTAAAAATCTTCAGTCTGCTTTTTGCCGATTTCTTGGCAACGAGGTTTTATCTTTTTAGCCAATCCGAGGAATAATGCTTAAAGATGATTCAGACCATGTTCCAGGTCATGAATCATTTCTGAGATGCTTGTGTAGCTGCTCTTGTCTTTACGGAAAATGGCTTTAAACAAAATATCTTTTAACCACTGGGGGCTATTAAATTGTTTGACGAAGTCATTGTAATGTTCTTCTATATCTGGTTCTATAAGCATATCTATTGGTCTGTTTTCTAAATCCCATTTTGGGCTAAACCATTGAAACCCGCTCAAACATTGAATCATAATCGATCCAAAACCTGAAATATCTGATACACAAAAATTATTGGCTTCATATTTCAATGTTATGTTGCATGCTTGTGCTGCATGTGATATTCCGTAGTCAAGGATAACTATTCGGCCGTCTGAGGTTATGAAAATATTTTTAGCCAGGATTCTTCGGTGTTGAACTCCGCGGCCATGAAGGAAATGCACAGCATTAAGTGCCGGGAGCAAAATCTCTATTGTTTCTTTTATTCCCAATGGCCCGTGTTCCAGAATGTATTCCCTAAGTGACTTGCCATGCAAATATTCCATGGCAAGATAGTAAATGCCCCCCAAGTCCGACTCTTCATATATTTTTACAATATTATGGTGATTCAATTTTTGCCATTTTGAAGCCTCCTTGAGAAGCACATCACAAAATTCTGGAAACTGACACATGAAGCCATCCCGAATTTTTAGCGCTACAAGTGCTTCATTATTAAGATCGTAAGCCTTTACCACTGGATTATTAACAAACCTTGTCCAATTACCCGCTTTTGCACTCATGAAATTATACACTTTGAATCTACCAGCCAGTGCGTTGCGCAGAAGAGTCAAACCTGTCATTTCAGCTTCTTGATTAAGAATTTTGGGTTGTGGCCTTTTTTCTAACTTTTCTAACTCTCTTAACCAGAAATTCAAATCGTCCAAAAAATCAATTACCGTCAGAAATCGTTTATTGGGGACTTTGTTTAAGGATTTTAAAATAAAATAATCTAGGCCAGTATAGATTTCCTGATTGATTTCTGAGGGTTTCACAGGTTCCTGTTGAACGATTTTGTACAATGTAGTATGCATATTCTCCGACTTGAACGGCAGGCGTCCTGTTAATGATTGATAAAAAACGACACCCAGGCTATACACGTCAGTGCGATGATCAACGGTTTTTCCTTCAACTTGTTCAGGGCTGAGATAATCTGGCGTACCAAAAACCGCACCGGTTTTTGTCAGGTTGGTGGAATCATTGGATCTTGCAATCCCAAAATCGAGTAAAACAGGAAGATTCTCCCGGGTAATAAAAATGTTTGAACTTTTAATGTCGCGATGGATGATGCCCCGGGCATGTGCATGACCCAAGGCCTGTGCTATGGGAACCAAGTATTCACATGTTTCCTGCAGTGAAAGGCTTTTCTTATGGTCAATGATGGCCTGAAGAGTGGAGCCTTCAAGATATTGCATGGCAATAAAATAAACACCGGACACATGACCATAATCGTAAACAGGAATAATGTTTGGGTGGTTTAACCAGGAGCAAAGTTGCGATTCCCGCTGGAACCGAGAAACAAACTCCTTATCATGAACCAGGTTCTGATGCAACACTTTTATTGCAACATAACGATTCTGCCCCTTTTCCAAGGCTTTATAAACTGTTGCCATGCCTCCATGACCGATCTCCTCAAGGATCTCATATTTATCGCCTAGTGCAAACTTCACTGCTTCGGAGCCGACGCGCAGCGTGTTATTGGTATTGGTGCTTTTATTTTGAGTGTGTTGATGCAGGTCTTCTCTGAGCATGGAATTGCAGTGCTTGCACTTTATGGCTTGCAGGTGGATCTTTTCGAAGCAGAGTGGGCAGCGTCTGGTGTTGCTTTCTGGCATGTGTAGTATGATTTTGGCGTTTCAAACATAAAATCGTGTCATTTATTCCAGCGCACAATTATTCAATACCATTAAAGCTCATCAGGGATAACCTTATTATAAGTGTGCTCTAAATTGTGCATTAATTTGAATTTGTTCTCTGATTAAAAATACGTTCATAATTCCTTAACTTGAGACCATTCAATGATGATTGAATTATGTCCAGATCCGTTCCCCTTCCTGTTACATTGGCAATAATGTTATTTTCCAACAGGATCCATGCTTGCCACATATTCATTGCCCCCGACGTTACAAAGACATTATAACCTGATGATTGCATGGCACCGTAATGTATTGTATGTTGCCCTTGCGTTATAGTTTGAGGCTCATTTAAAAAGTTTTGATAGTTCCGATGTGTTCCTTGCCATATTTCCGATGATTGAAAAATTATAAGATGTATATCCTGGTTGTCAAGAGTATAATCTACAGCTATTTGACTGGGATTTTCCTCTAACTGGTTGTTAGTTATCACTTGTGAGGATACTTTTTGAATCGAATCTGGATTTTTAAAAAACACCATTTCCGAATCATTAGTTGATGTTTGATATTCAGCAACCTCCAAACCTAAAACCATTTGCTGACGAAAAGAATGAAACACCCCTCTTATAGTCTTTGTCATTGGGTTTCTTGGATTAGAAGTGTGCCTTCCCCATACATTAAAATAGAGTGAAAGATCATAGTCGCCACCGCTTGTAAACTCAATGGGTACCTGTATTTCAGCTATTTGAATACTGAGATGGTCCTTTCTGTCCCATCCTCCCAACTGCCAGACAACTTGTTTAATTTCTTGATCATCCCCGAATTCCAATGCATCAGTGATCTCAATCTTTTCTGATGCTAAAAAATTCTCATAGGACTTATCAATTGCCCTATCACCTAAGGCTCCTGCTATTGCATTAATTGTCATGGAGGTTAAAATGGATCCAATCGATGCTGCTGCAGGCATCCCAAAACCCAGGATTTGCCAGGTAGTGTGAATCATTTCCTGGGAAACTGTGCTACCGTCAACATAAATCTCTGGTGGCCCGCTTATTTCAACAGAACCCGGGAAGTGCATTACAACCTGGCTTTTCGGCCCGAAAAGATCGTCAACCATTCTTCTTCCATCATCAAAACTCCTTCCTTTAGAAATTTTTATTCTTAACATATATGGCTGGCCAGGTTCTATTGTTTGTTGGCGTCTGTCAACAGGTCCATGGATATCCCTTCTTAAATCCACATCAATATGGATACCTCCTCTTGAAAGGATGTTTACTCCGTCACCTGTCGTACGACCTTCAACCTTAAATGGCAAGTCCTCAGGCGTCAGGTTAATTGGCGGCATCTGTGCTTGTACATTAGCAAGCATTGATAATACAAACACCAAAGTTGCGATTGTTTTCATTGTTATGTTTTTTTTAACATGAGACATTAATCATATTTAAACTTTATTATGACCAAATAAAACTATGGCTCCTGGACGCAACGCAGGCTAGAACCGTTCGTCTTATCGTCGTAGACGCGGTAAACATCGCCGCCGTTGCGGCGCATGGCCCGACCCCAGGCGGTAGTGTATGAGTACTCGGTAGAGGACCACCAACCGCCGAGCGCGCCAAGGTAGCCAAAATTCCCATTGGGGACACGGCCGCCGCCTGGAAGGGCCGAAAAGTCAAACTGATCGAATCCGTTATGCGTGTCGTTTGAATCCCATCGTGGATGTTCAGATGAATCGCAGGCACCATCCAAAGGTGAATTAACTTGGCGGCACGACTTCAAGGCATTGCCTTCGTTTGTTCCTCTCCATCCCCAGGAGTTATCGTAAGGAAATTGGGTTTCACAATACAAATTACCGAGCGTATTGCAAATATACTGCTCTAGCTGTGTCCAATCAGTGTGGCTAGGCAATTTCCATCCCGGCGGGCAGGCATTCCTGGCAGCGGGCCAGTTGTACAACACCCCGTAGTTCCTGTAATTTTCCGTAGCCTTTGCATCACGCACACTGGTGCCATTACATCCATAAACATAATAATACGGGGTTGTTGTTGAGCCATTACCCGGCCCGGAAACCGAAGGTAAATACCTTAAATTTTCCGCCATCCACACCTGGTCGCCAATTTGCACATACCTGTATGT
>PUMT01000072.1 GCA_003551495.1 Bacteroidota bacterium | reverse complement strand
GTTTACCTGTTGCTGACTGTAGTTTGAATGTTGAACCGTCCAGATATCCCGATGCTTCAAAAGCTCCTATATAGATGTGGTTGCGTTCTGTTCCTCCGCGTTGGACATACGCAGGGAATAACGAGTATCCTGTTGCTGTTGTGGGGGATATCCACCATCGATGATAGTTTCCATCGACTTCGGATTTATAGTAGAATTTGGGGATTTCTACCATTACATCCCCTGCGCTCCCATCAAGTGTTAAACCGTCTCCACGGTTGTTTGTGCCCCCGGTAACTGTAACAACGCCCTCATCGTATGAGAGTGTTACCCGCCTCATATTTCCCCAAATTACATGATTATCAAAATTTGGTGCCGCTATTGGAGACCCAGATGAATCTATCCACGTAAGAGCGTCGGTTGCGTCATTACTGCTATCCCACTCTATGCCGATGATACTGGTATCTGATGGGACGGCAGTTGCCGGGACGGTGTATAATATAAAGAGGGAGAGGATGGTGAATACTACTAGAATATAAGATGGGTGGTGATAGGATGTTTTACCTAACGGTTTTATTTGCATACAATTCCCAATATAGTCTAATGGATAGGTTAACTAAATAAACTTTCCCCTTTTAACAAATAAACCATTTATAGTTGACGTCGTTGTGACTGGGCCAGATACCAGAATGTTGCTGAGAACAGGTAGAGGGCTGGGATCCAGACATGGATGGTATGGAACCAGCCCATGACAGAGGTGTTGGGAATGAACTGGTTTGCGATGGTCCAGAATCCCATGTAGATGTCCCAGAGGATTGTGTAGGTGAACAGGACGCCGAAGAGGCTGACGAGATAGACGATGAATGCGTAGGCGACCATTGTTAGCGCCTCCACTGATCATTGCGCCACTGGCCGCCGCTCCGGAGGGTTGCCGGGGAGAGGAGGGCGTGTGCCAGGGCGGCGAGGACGATCATGAGCGGGACCCAGTAGAGGCCTGAGTCGAGGAGGCGGATCAGATCCGGTGATACGCCCATATCCAATACCATGATGCTGATGGTGTCCCAGGCGGGATACATCGCCATGTAATAGACTGGGATGAATACGCTGACTGCGATGAATCCGATCCATGCCCGTAGTCCCATTGTTACTCCTGATCTATCTGGTCGGGTTGTTCTGAGGCGGCTCTAATACCCAGCACCGATCCAATCACGAGACCGATCCAGGCACCGATATAATAGATTATGAACAAGATGATGCACAGACCAATCACGAGACCGATCGCCGATCCTATTCCGCCAGGCGTTGCTGCGCCGGGTGCCATCAGGATTATTAGTGCGGCACAGAAGCCTGCACAGCACCACCACCATAAACTCTTTTCTTGCATGTTCATTTCCTCCGTTTGGGTTTGGATTTGGGTTTGCCTGAGACCATCGCCCTCAGATCAGGCTGCCCCATACTCCACAGGGGATCGGGTTGCCGTTTCTTAACCCGGACTGCTGCTGAGATTACCGGCGGCCGGGGAGCTGCCAGGAGATCCTGATCCCCAAATGTCATACGACTGAAGTCTCTGACAGCCCGGACGGGTTTAATCTTCGGGTCCCGGACGTCTGTGTATGCCCGCTCGAGCTGGGCGATCGGTGCAATGATATCTTCATAGTTGATGTAGAGATCGCGGGCTTTCCGGCCTTCAAAGAGATTGGAGGTATCTAGTCTCCGGATGAGATATGGGCGTGGAGCGTATGATGGGGAGAACGGTGGACTGTATGGAGGTGAGTGTGGGGGGCTGTGTGGCGGTGAATGCGGTGGACTGTGGGGCGGACTGTGGGGCGGTGAATGCGGCGGACTGTGAGGCGGACTATGTGGAGGAGAGATGCCGGGTGAGTGTAGGGGGCTGAAGGGGGGGCTGATTTTTGGAGATGGCGTCTGGGAGAGAGAGGGGGAGATGCCCGGAAGTATTCCGGGGCTGAAGACGGGGCTGATTTTTGGAGATGGTGTCTGGGAGAGAGGAGGGGAGATCCTGATTGGGAGCTGTGCTGAGGGGGATGAGATGCCGGGTGATGCTCCGGGGCTGAAGACGGGGCTGATTTTTGGGGATGGTGTCTGGGAGAGAGAGGGGGAGATCCTGATTGGGATCTGTGCTGAGGGGGTAGAGGATGCCGGAGAATATAGGGCGGGTGATGCAGGTTGGACTGGTTTTGGTTTTGGAGTGATACGGAGTGAGGGAGATACCCGGACGGGGAGCTGTGCTGAGGGGGCGGCAATTGCCGGGTGTGTAGCGAGGAAGTCCGTGGGGGGTGCGGCCATCATCGGAGCGGTCCCGATCAGGGGTGCCGGAGAATGAGGAGAGGATGGTGTCCAGGAGTGGACAGGGGATGAAGAGATTGGGATGGTCGGAGTGAGCTGACCCTCGGCATATGCCTGCCTGATCGCTGATGCAGTATCGGGCCCCCACTGATCCAGCCAGAGCTCGAGGTTTTTGGTAGCGCGATGTGCTTTATATTGTGATGCGCGGCCACGGGTTGCCATGACATCGATTGCGAGGCGTTCGGTGGCATAGTAGTCCGGGATATCTTTCATCCTGCCGGCGTGTTTTGGGGTGAGCTGGCCGGTGGTTGTGATGGATGGGGATGCCTGGGTGATTGGGGTGGATTGGGATGATTCTACTGACCCGGACAGTTTGCGGCTCGCCTGTTCCGATAGAGTCATTGTCCTGATGCCCTCGGCCGTCACAGTCATGGGTTCCTGTTTTAGCCCGAGCCCGGCATATTGGGACGATGCTGTGGGTTTGGTATACGGATCAATGATGTCTTTGGCATGGATATCGAACAGTTTCTCACCAGTCTGCCGGATCACAATACCGCCTTTCGTGTCGGGTTTGACAACGGGTTTCCCGGCAGCCTTGTTGATTGCGGTTATCATATCGCTTTGGAACCCTTTGGCGTCTTTTACCATCAGATCCAGATCGCGGGGTTGCCTGAACTGGCCTTTCTGTTCTTTGGCGATTGCCCGTGCGATCGTGGTGCCATAGAGATCGACCTCGTGTTTTGCCATCACTTTGACAGCTGCTTCAGCAACGGGTTTGGGTTTGGGGAGGCCGTGGAGCGTCATGATCTCCTGAGTGACCGGGGTGATCTCCTTTGCAGTCAGGGCTGCCTGATAGGTGTCTGCCCTGACCTTTCGGCCTAACGCGATCTTCGCGCCTTCTGGGCCGGCGGCACGCTGCAGCACTGTTGTTTCAAAGGGAGTGAGTGGAGCGGCCGGGCTGTATGGTTTCTGGCCGACAAAGGGTGCCAGGGTTTGACCTCTGGCAGGGGAGCCAACGGTCGGTTTGTAGGTTCCGCCGATCTTGTCGTATCCGACCAGGGGTCGGAATGTGGTGACGGGGCCTTTGGTCGTCTCGATACCGACTGACCGGAGAGTGGCTTCGGGGAAAGAGGCTACCCTATACCTGATCGGGATAGTTCTGATGCCTTTGGCGGCACCGGCAGTGAGCATGAACGTGCCTGCGACTGTGCCGATTGTCCTGCCCGGATCGGTTTCCAGACCTTCTTTCAGGCCAGTATATTGCATGCCGAGACCGGCGGCTGCTATCGGGGCGACGGATCGCGGATCTTTCTGAAATGCGGCGGTCAGACCTAACAGGCCGCCGGGGACCAGACCAGCGAAGTCAGCAAGATGCGCCGGTGTTTCAATAATCCCTGTTCTGGTGCCGGGGATTATTGTAGGTATTTTGGACGCGAGGAATGGTTCAATGTTGGTCTCATAGGGAGTGGAGATATGTTTCCGGTATGTGTCGCCGAGCCCGGTCATCCAGTCGGCAAACCCTTTGGCGGCCGATGCAGCTTCCGGTTTGAGTTCGGGGATGAGATCAGATACCGGGTGGGGATCTGGTTTGGGTTCCGTAATGATAAAATTCCAGATAGCGTCTTTGGTCTGGGCATCGTATCCGGCTTTCTCCAGGTGGAGATACATGTCGCCGGGGATTTCCGGGATCGGTTCTCGACGGGCGCGGGCGATCTGGACTGCGTCGAGATACCCGGTCACCCGTTCGTGTGCATGGACGCCGGATCTCACTTCGGTTTCCCAGGCGGTAATCTCGGATCGATATGGGGATGGAGTATCCGGTGCAAGAGAGGCAAATGCCAAATCTACATCTTTAAGGGCACGTTTCAACCCCGGATCTGTCTGAGGTGCTGATACCCCTATACCGGGGTGTCCGGTGTGTTGTTCCTGGTGTTTGGTGGCGGGAGTGGGCGTGCCGAATGCCGCAAGAGGATCTGAGGCGATCCTTTGCATCTCGGTTTCTAGCCGGTGTTCAGCTGTCCGGAGATTCATTATTTTTGATTCGAATGATTTTTGAGCATCCCGTTCAGGACCCGGAGCCATTGCGGAAGGTGTGCCTATTGTGACCTGGCCGGTTTTCTCTGACCAGAGGATCGATCCGATCTCTGGCTCGGGTGCTTTCGCTTTGGGTG
>PUMT01000255.1 GCA_003551495.1 Bacteroidota bacterium | reverse complement strand
CAGAGGTCTGCAAACCCTTTTACGGCGGTTCGAATCCGCCCGTGACCTCATGACCTGCTTTTATCTGCTTCCCTTTTCCAACTTCCGGGAAGCTTTTTTCGTTTATGTATATAGCCTGAACCTTAAAAATTATAGTCATGAAGATTTTTTCTGTATTAGCTATCCTTCTTATATTCCCGCTTTTTTCGTGTTCGGAAAAGGAAAAAGCTGAGCCCGGCCTGAAAAAGATTGACCTTTCCCCGGAACAGATTGAGATTGTTCAGGGAATGAATTCGTTCGGCATAGACCTTTTCAGTAAGATATGCGTTAATGAAGAGCCTTCCAAAAATGTTTTCATTTCACCTCTGAGCATTCATATGGCGCTTTCAATGACCTGGAACGGTGCCGGGGGAGAAACCCGTGATCAGATGATGGATGTCCTCAATTATCCTTCATACGATGACCAGGAGATAAACAGTGCGATCAAAAAGCTGATAGCAGACCTTCTTTCAGCCGATGAAAAGGTTGAAACCGTTATTGCCAACTCAATATGGCACCGTGACGGGTATGCTGTGGAAGAGGACTTTTTGGAAGTTAACAGAAAGTATTTTGATGCACTTGTGGAGGCTGCAGATTTTGATGATCCGGAAACGGTTGACCTGATAAACGATTGGGTGGCCGAAACAACGAACAACAGGATCGAAGATATAATTGAAAATATTGATCCGGAGCATGTTATGTTCCTTATCAACGCGGTGTATTTCAACGGAATCTGGCAAAAGGAGTTTGTTGAGGAAAATACCGAAAAACGTCCCTTTTACCTCCAGGGAGGAGACGAAAAAGAGGTTATGACCATGGAAACCGAAGGCGGGTTCCCCTATACACCCGGGAACGGATATCATGCAGTTGAATTGCCATATGGTCACGGCAATTACAGTATGATTGTCTTATTGCCCGATCCTGAAACCGGGATTGAAGAACTTACCGGAATGCTTGATGGTGAGGAATGGGCGGAACTTACAGCCTCCCTTAACGGTAAGAGGGATATTCACATGAGGTTGCCCCGCTTTACTTTTGAATATGACATACAACTTAAGGATGTACTGGTTAGTCTGGGCATGGAGGATGCCTTTGATGAATATAATGCCGATTTTACAGGGATCAATCAGGATGGTGGACTGTATGTCTCAGAAGCCCGTCACAAGTCGTTTATCGACGTCAACGAGGAAGGAACTGAAGCAGCAGCTGTAACTTCGGTTGAAATAGGTGTAGTAAGCTACGATCCTGACAGGCCGGTTTTTTTCCATGTTAACAGGCCCTTCCTGTTTGCCATCAGGGAAAGGACAACCAATACACTTCTTTTCCTTGGCAGGGTGACTGAACCCTGATTGCGGCATGCCGTTCTTACACTCCCCGATGGTGAAGCATTGGTCTTTGTATCTCCCGTGGAACTGAACCCTAATACCTGATACTCACTCTGCAAAATGGCCGGTCGTGATGAGCGGCCATTTTTTTATATCTTTTTTATTTGCTACCTTTGCTTTTGCTAAAGCAAAAAATGGTGTTTGGAGGTATTGATAATTAAAAAGTTGCACAACTTTACCCGTTATTTCATCGTTTATTTAGAGGCAATGACGGGAATGGGTGAAATTGCTTTCGAAGAGTTCTTTGACACCTTGCGGATATTTTAACACGTTTGAAAATATGCAAATCCCCCGGATGTGCTCACATCCACTTGAATGCAGTACGGCAAACGTGTAATTCCGTTTTTATTATTGTTGTGTGGCGCAGATCTTTTATAGTTCATTGATTGCTTGAAAAACTCAGGTTTGAAAAGATTGAACAATCAATGCACGAGAAATGAAGATTATGGAATTAGAAACATATATAAAAAATAAAATTCTTGTACTGGATGGTGCAATAGGTACCGCTATTCAGGAGTTAGATCTGACTGAAGCCGATTTCAGGGGAGCAAGGTTTATCGACTTTCCCTGTGGACAGAAAGGCAACCACGACATTCTTTCAATAACCCGGCCTCAAATAATAAAGAACATTCATTGCCGCTACCTTGATGCCGGAGCTGCTGTTATAGGCACCAACACATTTAATGCAAATAATTTATCCCAGTCAAATTTTCACATGCAGGGTCTGGTATATGAGATGAATTACCAGTCAGCCCGCCTGGCTGTTGAGACAGCAAGACAATACCATACAGATAGCCGCCCAAGATTCGTGGCTGGTGTAATCGGGCCAGCTTATTTTTCTTCAAATGAAGGTGGTCAACCGGGATCCAATTCAAAATGTTTCGAAACTTTTTTAAATGCATATGAGCAGCAGATCAAAGGTCTGGCTGAGGGAGGTGTTGATCTTTTTCTTGTGGAAACAGTAACAGATCCGATTATAGCAAAAGCTGCAATTCAATCTATAAAAAAATATTGTCAGGTATTATCAAGGGATATACCTGTAATGATTTCTGCATCAATTGACCTGGAGGGTCGATTGCCATCCGGGAAAACTATTTCTGATTTTATTGATGTTGTATCCGGGTATCCGGTTTTTTCAGCCGGACTGAATTGTTGTCCCGGCACATATGAAATAACCCGTTATCTTAAGCTGCTTTCCTCAAACCTTACACGTTATACCAGCTTTCACCCGTTTTCAGGTTTGCCTGGTAAAGAAGGCAAGCACAACCTTTCTCCTGTGCAATTCGCGCGTATGGCGGAAGAGGTGTGTGGTATGGGACTTGTAAATATTATTGGCGGATGCTGCGGCACAACCCCCGAACATATTGAGGCTGTTTCGCAGGTTGTAAGGAAATATCCGCCCAGAAAGCCTCCTGTCAATATTAAGAAAGGGTCTCCCGGTGTAAAAGGTGTGGAAATAACCTCTCCTTTATCAAATAATAATTTAAAAAACAGAGCTGCTTCCCAGGCGGTTTCAAAGTTTCAATTCTCCGATACCCCGGGCAGAAAAGGAAACTACCTTTCTATCAGGGAGGCAAGGGAAAAAAGGTATCAACCTGACTGGGAGGCTGAAAAACCTGTTAAACCGGGATTTTTGGGAGTTAAGGTACTGGACAGTTATCCCCTTGAGGAAATTAAGAAGCATATCGACTGGACATCTTTTTTTAATGGATGGGGAATGAAAGGTAAATATCCTGAAATTCTCAGAACAGGCGAAAAAGGCAGGGAAGCCCGTAGAATTTTCCGTGAGGCCGGTGATATGCTTGAAGAGATAATCAAAAGGTCGCTTGTAAGGGCAAAGGGAGTTATTGGCCTCTATCCTGCAAATTCAGCCGGAGATGACATTATAGTCTTTAAAGATGAAAGCAGGAAGGAACCGCTTATGGTACTGCCCATGCTGAGGCAGCAAAGAATATACAAAAATCAGTCCCGGCAGTACTGCCTCAGCGATTATATGGCACCCCTCTCTTCCGGAATACCCGATTATATAGGAACATATTCGGTTACTGCCGGCCTTGGGGCAGATAAGCCTGTTGACAGCTATTCTGAAAACGGGGATCATTATGAAAGCATTATGTTCCGTTTTGTATGCGACAGGTTAACTGAAGCTTTCGCCGAGATACTTCACATGAAAGTAAGAAAGGAATACTGGGGGTATTCAAGGGATGAAAATACAGGTATTAATGACCTTCTCAAGGGGAAGTTCCCGGGTATCAGACCTGCACCCGGATATCCGTCCTGTCCCGACCACTTGCTTAAAAAGCACATCTTCACTATGCTGGGGGGTGAGGAAAATACTGAAATAACTCTTACAACAAGTTATGCAATGAGTCCGGCAAGCTCAACTACCGGATTTTACTTTGGCTACAGGAAAGCCAAATATTTTGGTGTGGGCAAGGTGCTCAGGGACCAGGTGGAAGATTATGCAGAAAGAATGGGCCTCTCAGCTGAAGAGACCGAAAGATGGCTTGGATCTTTACTCGGTTACAAAAATGTAGCAGTTGAATGATCAGTTAAGCAGGACAAAACAGGAAAGATTATTATGAAGATAACCGAAATATTTAAAAGAGATAAACGTACATTTTCATTTGAATTTTTCCCCCCGAAAAATTTGAAGGCAGCCGTGCAGTTTGGGATCAATGCGGGACAGCTGATGAAACTGAACCCTTCGTTTGTTACTGAAACCTGCGGTGCAGGCGGAACAACAGATGACAAAACACTGGACATTGTCGATCTTTTTAATAACAAGCTCAAATTCACCTGTGTGCCACATTACACCTGTGTCAACGCCACAAAAGAGAAGGTGGCATATAACATGCGAACCTATGCAGACAGGAATATCGAAAACATAATGCTGCTTCGCGGAGATCCCCCGCAAGGCACAAAGGGGCTGCTTCCTGAAAACCCAGACGGGCTCAACTATGCAAGCGACCTGATTAAGTTTGTTAAGGATAATTATGGTCACTTTTGCATAGGTGCTGCGGCTTATCCCGAAAAGCACCCTGAAGCACCTTCAATGAAGAAAGATATTGAGAATCTCAAAAGAAAAGTTGATGCGGGTGCTGACTTCCTTGTAACACAAATGTTTTTTAAAAATGAATACTATTACCGGTTTATGGAGAAGGTCAGAAAAGCCGGAATTAATTGCCGTGTTTTACCGGGGTTACTGCCAATAACAGACTTCAGGCAGATAAACAGGTTTGCCGAAATATCCGGTGCACATATACCCGTCAGTCTCCGGAAAAAAATGGAAAGGGTAAAAGATAAACCCGATGAGGTTTACAAAATAGGACTCGATTTCGCAGTTGAGCAATCACATGATCTTCTCGAGAATGATGCCCCGGGGCTGCACTTTTTTACACTTAACAAAAGCCGTTCGTCGGTCGAAATATATAAATCACTTGCAGAAGAGTACACAGACATAAAAAAATGTTATGAAAGCAGTTTTTCACCCCATGTGCCTTAAAAAAAATATTTATAAACCAATTTTAAACTAATTAAAAAAAATGTAATCATGACGAATGATTTGGGAAAAATTTCTGATTCTCTGATAAAAGGAAATGTTGATGAGTTAAAAGAACTGGTTCAACAATCCCTTGATGCTGATGCTCCGCCGGCAGACCTCCTGAACAAGGGCCTTCTGCCGGGTATGGAAGCAGTGGGCAGGAAATGGAAAGAGGGAGAGATGTTTATGCCTGAAGTTCTCAGGTGCGCCAAAGCTATGAGCGGCGCAATGGAAATACTCAGGCCCAGGCTGGCTAAAGAAGACCTTGGAAGTGCCGGAAAGATGGTTATAGGAACGGTTGCAGGCGACCTACACGATATTGGCAAGGATCTGGCCGCCATGATGTTTGAAGGAGCAGGATATGAAGTGATAAATATAGGTATTGACCAGCCAAATGAGAGTTTTATAAAAGCAGCCATTGAACACAAGCCTACACTTCTCGGGATGTCTGCCCTGTTGACAACCACAATGCCCCGAATGGGAGAGGTTATTAATTCTCTCAAGGAAGCGGGCATACGCGACAAGATGGCTGTTATTATCGGTGGCGCACCTGTAACCAAGGAGTTTGCCGATGAAATAGGAGCGGATATTTATGCTCCCAACGCAGGAACAGCCGTTGAGCTTGCCAAAGAATACTACCAAAGCAAAGTTTAAAAAATATTTTCAACCCGTGAACAGCTTCTGTAATTATGGAAGCTGTAACGGGTTTATTTTAATACACTAAAACAGGGTTGATGAAGATAAATCAAACAGTAAACAAATCCACAAAATTCAGGGTTCTTTCAGACGACCAGATTGAGGAAATATATTACTCTGCACTGGAAGTTGTTGAAAGGACCGGAGGAGTGATCTACCATGACGGTGCACTCGAGCTCTTCAAAAACAGTAATGCCATTGTAGAGGGCAACAGGGTCAGGATACCCGCTACCATGGTGGAAGAGGCTCTCAAGTTCTACCCCCGCAAAATAACCCTCAGGGGGAGAAACGGCAAAAGGTCGCTTCACTTGCAGAAAGATATGGTTGCATTCGGAACCGGATCGGATCTTCCTTTTACCCACGACAGGGTAACGGGTGAAAGAAGAAGAACTACCTACAAGGATGTAAGTGATGCTGCCAGACTGGTTGATGCACTCTCCAATTACGATTTTCATATGTCGCACGGTATAGTGGGTGATGCACCCAATCCGCAGACATACGACCGGCACCAGTTTCTTTCAATGGTCGAGCAGTGCACCAAACCTATGGTAATAACAAGTGTTGACGGGGAGGGACTTGAAGATATATGGAAAATGGGGTGCCTTATTCAGGGTGGTGAGGATGAATTCAGGCTGAACCCCCTTTTTGTGGTTTACATTGAACCAATATCACCCCTTAAGAATGATTCGACTGCAGTTGAAAAACTTCTTTTTGCAGCAGAAAAGAAAATCCCTGCCATGTACACTCCATGTCCCAGTTCAGGAGCAACAGCTCCTGCAACTATTGCAGGTATGCTTGTGCAGTCTCTTGCAGAAACACTTGTGGCAATAGTAATGTGCCATCTTAAGAATCCCGGAACACCACTAATTATGGGCGGAGTGACCACTCTGCTCGATATGCGCAAGTCAACCTATTCGTACGGTGCACCTGAACTTTCACTTGCGTCGGCTGCAAACACCGATATATCAAAATGGCTCAACCTTTTGATGTTCAGTACAGGCGGGTGCACGGATGCAAAAGTGCTCGATGAGCAGGCAGCGTCGGAGCAGATGATGAACCTTTTCTATTCTTACCTTTCAGGTGCCAACCTTATACATGATGTAGGCTATATTGACCACGGCACTACAGCTTCACTTGAAAGCCTGGTCCTCAACCAGGAGATGATAGGGATGGTCATGCAATTCGGCAAGGGAATAAACACAGATGATGAGCATCTTGCACTTGAACTGATTGAAAAACAGGGACCGGGCGGTGAGTATGTTACCACCGATCACACCTATAACCACTGGAAAGAATGGTTCATGCCGGAGTTGCAGGATCGCAGCGACTATGAAACATGGGTTAAGAACGGTTCAAAAACAATGGGTGACAGGGTAAGGGAAAAGACAGACCACCTTCTCGCAACCCACCACCCTCCGCCGCTTGAAGAAAAATTGCACCAGGAACTACGGAAAATATGTAAGGATGCGGATAAAAGACATATGTAAAAAGAACCTACAATAAAATATTCCCTATGAGTACAAGAACCAACTATACTATATTTGAAAGTCCCCGGCTGCAAATCCTTTCCGAAGACCAGAAAGAAAGGATCTTCAACGGGATGATGCGTACGCTTCAGTACACCGGGGCACACGTACATCATGAAGAGGCAAGAAAGCTTTTCAAAGATGCCGGTTGCCGCGTTGACGGGATAAAGGTATTTTTCCCGCCTGAAGTGATACTTAAAGCCCTTTCTACAGTTCCCCCGGTAACCGAAATTTTTCCGTGGGACGGAACAACCGAAAAGAAGATCGTGGTAGAAAAGAACAGGAGTTATTTCGGACCCGGCCCAACACCTCCCAATTTTATTGACCCCGACACCTTGGAGAGGAGGAAATATCTCCGGAAGGATGCTACAACGGTTGCACGTGTATGCGATGCGCTTCCAAATATCGGTTTTGTGCAGTCGCTCGGATCTATTAGTGATGTAACAAACGGACTTGCCGACGTGTATGAGTTTGCCGATATGGTCAGAAACACCACTACACCAGTAATGAGCTGGTCTTTCACAAGGGAAGGCTGCCGGGATATACACAGGATGGCTGTGGCTATGGCAGGAGGGGAAGAGGAGTTCAGGCAGCGGCCTAACTATATTTTTTATGGTGAGCCCATATCTCCCCTTGTAAGCGATTTTCATGCAATTGACAAATGTATGTACTGCGCCGAAGAGCGGATTCCCCAGGTATACAGTCCGTGCGCAATAGGAGGAGGCACCGTGCCTGCAACACATGCCGGACAGCTCGTGGTGGCGCTTTCCGAGTCTATGGTTGGCGTAATTGCAGCACAGCTCATCAATCCTGGCACCTGCGTCATTATTGGCGGAGTTCAGTCAATCCTGGACATGAGATACTCGGTTTATTCCTATGGAGCACCAGAGCTGAGCCTGCTGAGTGCAGCCCTGACAGAAGTTGTTCAGTATTGCGGGCTGCCTATGTATTCCCAGTCAGGTTGCACAGATACAAAAAAGATGGATATGCAGTCAGCTATGGAAGCAAGCCTTTCCATCAATGCCGCCATGATGAGCGGTGCAAACTTCGTGCATGATAACGGCTACACTGAAAGCGGATTAACCGGTGATATTTTCCAGACTGTTATGGATGATGAGCTTATATCCATGGCAAGGGTTATAGAAAGGAGTTTCGATGTGAACAGGGAAACCCTGAGCGTTGACGTTATTGACAGTGTCGGGCCGGGAGGACATTATCTTTATGAAGATCATACAATGAAATGGTTCCGTGCCTACTGGATGCCGACCTTAATGGACAGGAACGGCTATGAGGGGTGGGTGGATGAAGGCAAAAAAACCATGAAGGACAGGATAATTGAAAAAACAAGGGACCTGATTCAAAATCATGAAGGTCCGCGAAGTAAAGTGCCTGCGGCAGCCGACAGTGAGATTGAGAATATCCTGAAGGAAGCCGAAGAGAGGGTCAGGAAATCTGAAAACAAATAATGCTGAATTCATTTTTTTGACTGAAAGCCCCATCAGCCTTTGGCAGACAAAATGATATGAACTTAATTGACATACTATAATAACTCATCGAATATTAGTTTAATTAACCTTGTTTGTACGTATGAAAACGGACCGGCGGGGGCTGACTCAGTTTAATTATTGTGAAAGTAACAGGTATGAACCGGTATGTAATTGGTATTGATACAGGAGGGACTTTTACCGACGGGGTGGTAATGGATTACTCAACCCGGAGGGTTATTAAAACAGCAAAAACACTTACAACCCACAATGACCTGAAAAAAGGGGTAATAAGAGTTCTGGAGAAGCTGCAGGTTAGTTCCTCTGATAATATCAGACTGGTAGGTATCTCAAGCACCCTTGCAACCAATTCTGTTGCAGAAGGCAAAACCGGGAAAACCGCCCTGTTGCTGATCGGCTATGACAGAAAGCTGATAAGCAATTATGATATGGAAGATGAGCTTGCTTCTTCCAAAACAGCTTACTTCAGCGGAGGCCATAACGCCCAGGGTGACCTGCTGGAACCACTTGACAGGGAAGGAATAAAAGAATGGATCAAAAAAAACGGACCAGGGGTTGAAGCAGTTGCCGTATCATCATATTTCAGTCCGTTAAACCCTTCACACGAACTCGAAGCCCTCGAAATAATCAAGGAAGTGTCTGATCTTCCGGTAGTAATGGGACACCAGTTGTCAGGCAAGCTCAACTCGATAAGGAGGGCGGCCACAGCATCAATAAATGCATCTTTGGTTGCCGTTATGCAGGATTTCATAAGGTCGGTAAGGCAGTCGCTTTCTCAACTGGGCATAAAGGCCCCTTTAATGATAGTAAGGGGGGACGGAACACTTATGCCTTATAAAGAAGCCGAGCATAAACCCGTTGAAACGGTGCTCTCCGGACCTGCAGCAAGTGCCATTGGTGCACGTTTCATGATGCGCAAAAACACTTCCCTGGTTGTTGATATGGGTGGGACTACAACCGATATTGCACTTATAGAGAACGGAAAGGTGTCTGTTTCAGAGGAAGGCGCACTGGTGGGCGGTGCACGCACTGCAGTGGAGGCGGCACAGATCCGTACCGTCAGTCTGGGATGCGACAGCAGGATATGGTTTGATAATAAAAACAGAATTTGTATAGGCCCTCAAAGGGTTCGCGCATTGTCACAGGTTGCCCGCCATTACGAAAAAGTGGCTTCAGATTTTGAGAATTTCAGGCAGGATCCGAAAAAAGTGAAGAGCATATACGACCTGGAATACTGGCATCTTTACAGGGAGCCTGACAATCACGTGATAGAATTGCTGAATGATAAACAACAGAGGCTTCTTGAAAAGATGAATAAGCCTGTCAGGTTAAGTGAAATAATGAATGATGAAAGGGTTTTCCATCCTTCTCACCTGAACCTGAACAACCTGTTAAGGGGCGGATACATTGAGTGCTCTTTTCTTAACCCGACCGACCTGTTGCATGTGTCCGGAAGGCTCAGCTTGTGGGAGAGGGAGCCTGCCGAAACTGCATTGTTGTGTTTGTGCAATCTTTACGGAATGGAAAAAAGGGATTTTATTGAATCGGTTTTCCGCAAGATAGAGGATTCCATTGTTGAAGAAATAATAATATTCCTTGCGCAGCACAATATGAAATCGGATATGCCCGGAAGAGTTGATGGCAAATGGGGGAAATGGATGCTTAAAGAGTTTCTCGATCCTCAAAGTGACCTTGTGTCGGTAGAGATCAACAGTCTGATTCCCCTAATAGGCACAGGTGCCCCTTCAAGGCATTTTCTGGGTAATGTTGCCCGTCGGCTGAATTCAAGGTACATAACACCTGAATATGCAGATGTGGCAAATGCAGTGGGTGCCGTATCGGGGTTTGTTTCCGAAATGAGCGAAGCACTCGTGTTTGTTAGGGAAAACAAGGAAAAGTTTACTTATATAGTTAAATGCAACGGTGAGATAAACAGTTTTGATACACATGAAGAGGCTTGTGATTATGCTCAGATGATTTCACAAAAACTGGCAAGGGAAGCAGCTATTGCTTCCGGTTCGTCTGAACCATATGTTGAATCCGGGAGAACTGTTGAGGGATCTCTTACACGGTTTACTGCCCGTGCAATGGGGAATCCCCGGTTATCTGAAAAAAATAACGGTTAACTTTGAGAAAAAAACAGGGAAATAAACTGATAATTGCATGCGGAAGCCTGAAGGCCGATCTGCAGGGGTTTGGCAATCAGGATCCTTCTGTGCACTTACATTTTATGCCGCAAAACCTGCACAGGTATCCCGACAAAATGAGGGAGGAGCTCCAGCAGGCAATAGATTATTATGACAGGGAAGAACCTGATAAAATCATTGTACTGGGATATGGATTGTGTTCGAACGGGGTTGCAGGATTGCTTGCGGGGCGTAACGGACTTTATATACCCCGGGTGCATGATTGCATAAGCCTGTATCTTGGGGGAGTGGAACGGTATCATGCCCATTTCAGCAGCAGGCCCGGTACTTATTATCTTACCCGGAGCTGGATAGAGAACGCGAAGGATCCTCTGGGTCTTATGGAAAATGAGTATAAAGAGCGGGTTGGTGCTGAATTGGCAAAGGAAACAATTGAATGGGAACTGAAAAATTATGAATATATCTGTTACATTGATCCGGGAACTGAAAATTCCGTTTTTTACAGGGACAGGGCAAAGGAAAATGCAAAGGTGTTAGGCAAAAAATATCTTGAAATTAAAGGCAGTGATGATTTTTTCCGTAAAATAGTTTACGGCCCTTACAACAGTAAAGATTTTGTTTTTGTGGAACCCAACCAGACAAGTAATTATAAAAACTTTTTTAAACAGGAGAAATAGATATGCGAATTATAGGAGAACTAATAAATGCAAGCAGAAAAAAGATCAGGGAAGAGATCAGGACTAAAAACCATGATGCAATTGTTAAAGTTGCCAAAGATCAGTATGAAAACGGAGCAGATTATATTGATGTCAATGCCGGAATTTTTGTGGGCAAAGAGGCCGATTACATGAAATGGCTGATTCAGACCGTGCAGGAAAAGATAGACACACCCTGTTGTATTGATACTCCCGATCCGGCAGTCATAGAGGAAGCCGTTAAGGTGCACAAGGGGACCCCTATGATCAATTCAATATCCCTTGAGAAAGGGCGGTATGAAAACATGATACCGGTTATAAAAGGAACTGATTTCAAGGTTATTGCACTTTGCATGAGCGATGAAGGTATGCCATACACAAAAGAAGACAGGTTGAAGATTGCAGACAAGCTGGTTAACAACCTTGTAAAAAATGGGATTAAACTGGAAAATATTTTTGTGGATCCACTTGTACAGCCAATAGGATCAGGAGATCACCTCGGCAGGGAGTTCCTTGATTCAATTGAAGCTATACATGACCGGTATGAAGGGATACATACTATATGCGGACTGTCAAATATATCTTTCGGCATACCTAAAAGGGGTTTCGCAAACCGGGTTTTTATGGTTATGGCAATAACAAAGGGTCTGGATTCTGCTATTATGAATCCTCTTGACAATAAGATGATGGCAAATATTATGGCCGCAGAAATGCTGCTTGGCAAAGACCAGTTCTGTGAAAAGTATATGATCGCATACAGGGAAGGGAAACTCGATTTCTGATTGTTAAGGTGCAAAAAGAGAGCCTGGCTTTACAGATTAAAGAATCTTCAGAAAATTAAAAAATGAATTTTTTATGAGTGACAAGAAATACTCCAAAGATGCTGAAACGGCACGAAACTATTACAACAGCAAGGATGCAGACAATTTTTATTTCCATGTATGGGGCGGTGAAGACCTGCATCTGGGGATATATATTAGCAAAGATGATGACATCTTTACTGCAAGCAGGCGCACTGTAAGAGAAATGGCCAATCTTGCCAATATTGATGAGAAAACAAAGATCATTGACCTTGGAGGTGGTTTTGCAGGCAGCGCACGTTATCTTGCGTCATCTTTCGGGTGCCATGTAACAGTGCTGAACATAAGTGAAACGGAAAACGAAAGGGGAAGAAAAATGAACCGTGAGCAGGGCCTGGAAGGCCTGATTGATGTGGTTGACGGTAATTTTGAAAGTATTCCCTTCGGCGGCAACACATTCGATATTGTGTGGTCTCAGGATGCCATACTGCACAGCAGCAAAAGGGACAAAGTGATAGGCGAAGCTGTAAGGGTCCTCAAGCCGGGCGGCGACCTGATATTCACCGATCCGATGCAGACAGGTGATTGTGACGGTAAGGAGCTGAAGCCTGTATATAAAAGGCTTAATCTTTCTTCTCTGGGATCCCCGGAGTTTTACGATAAAGCCTGCAGGGATAAAGGTCTTGAAAAGGTAAGATACATAGACCTGCACGATCATCTTGTAAAACACTATTCAATGGTTCTGGAAAAGACCCGGGAAAAAGAAAAGGAGCTGAAAAGAGATGTTTCTGAAGAGTACCTGTCGAATATGAAAAAAGGTTTGAAGTACTGGGTTGAAGGAGGTGAAAAAGGAAATCTTACATGGGGCATCTTTCATTTCAGCAAACCTTAGCAGAACTGTTTCTGCAGTTACTTTTTCATCCGGCGTCCACTCCCCTTAATTTGGCTGTTAAGTAGCCCATTTGTAAAGGCTTTCAAACAACAGGAGGCAGGGAGATTATATGTATATATTTATTTTTTTGGTTATATTAGCATACTTTTGATATCTATTACCGGATTTATGCAGAAAGATAATCTTCAGAGGAAAGAAACCGCGCCTGCTATTTCGGCAATGGACCGCCGCTGCTTTTTAAGGCTGAGTGCTCTTTTTGGAGGTGGCCTCCTTGCCTCAGGCGGCATACTCAGTTGCCTGAATGAAAAAGAGAGCAAAAGCCTTCCGGTTACCATGGAAGATGACGGAACCGTTATAGTAAGGGCCGGCTGTCCCTCACACAATTGCGGGGGGCGCTGTGTACTTAAACTGCATGTAAAAGATGGCAGGATAACGAGAATTGAAACAGATGACCGTCTTTCCGACGATATATCCGATCCTCAACTCAGGGCTTGCATAAGGGGACGTGCATACAGGCGCAGGCAATACCATCCGGAAAGGCTCAGATACCCTATGAAGCGAATTGGCAAAAGGGGTGAAGGCAGGTTTGAACGGATATCATGGGATGAAGCTCTTGATACACTTGCAAACCAGCTCAAAAGGATAAAAGAACAATACGGTAATTCAGCTATTCTGGTTCCTTATGGCACCGGTAGCTATAACCAGACCAACGGAAGACAAACTGCCGCAAGATTGATGAACCTGTTCGGCGGTTCACTAGGTTTCTACAACAGTTACAGTTGGGCCTGCATAAGCCGGGCAACTCCCTATGTTTACGGAACGGGTGTAACCGGCAATCAGCGTCAGGACTGGGTAAATTCAAAATATATAATAATGTGGGGCTGGAACCCTGCAGAGATGCGTGATGGCACAAATAGCGAATACTTTATTAAGAAAGCCCGCGAAAACGGAGCAAAAGTTATTTGCATAGATCCCAGGATGACGATGAGCGCAGTTTCACTCGCCGATGAATGGATTCCCATAAGACCGGGAACGGATACCGCATTGATGAGTGCAATGGCATATGTCATAATTTCAGAGGATCTCCACGACAAGGATTTTATACAACGCTGCTGCACAGGCTTTGACAGTTCACAAATGCCTGAGGGACTCAAGCATGAGGAGAGCTACCGGGACTATATACTCGGCACAAGGGATGGTATTCCCAAAACACCTCAATGGGCTGAAAAAATAACCGGGATTTCATCACGTACGATCATACGCATAGCACGGGAATACGGGTCGATAAAACCTGCAATGCTTTACCAGGGTTACGGAATGCAAAGAAGGGCATATGGCGAACAGCCGGTTCTGGCTGGTTGTGTACTTGCTGCTATTACCGGGAATGTTGGAATATCCGGAGGATGGGCAAGCGGAATTGCTTTGCAGGCTGATGACGGGGGCCCTTTCTGGAACGTTTTCCCGACAGGAAGGAATCCCGTTACTGAAAGGATACCTGTTTTTTTGTGGACTGAAGCGGTTTTGAGAGGCAGGGAGATGGGGCCTGAAGACGGGGTGGTTGGGGCAGACAAACTCAACAATAACATCAGGCTCATCTGGTGTGTAGCCTCCAATATCCTGATCAACCAGCATGCAGATGTCAACCGTTCGGCAAAGATACTGAAAGATGAATCACTTGTTGAGTTTATTGCGTTTCAGGACCAGTTCATGACACCATCCGGCAGGTTTGCCGACCTTGTTCTTCCTGTTTGTACACAGTTTGAAGTATGGGGGTTGCAGGACGGCTGGAAGTACGGTGACGAGGTAATAATAAATCCAAAGATTTATGATCCTCCCTACGAAACCAAAAGCGATTACCGTATTTGTGCCGAACTTGCGGAAAGATTGGGAATAGCCGATGAGTTTACACAGGGGAGGGATGAAAGGCAATGGATAGAATGGGCAATTAACCGTTACCGCAATACCCGCTTTCCGGATATCCCGTCACTGGATGAACTTCAAAAGGAGAATACAGGTGTTTATTCTGTACCCATAAAAAACCCCAAAGTGGCTTTGTCAGATTTTCGGAAAGATCCTCAGAATAGTCCGCTGAATACTCCATCCGGCAGGATAGAGATCTTTTCCAGACAGCTTTACGATATGGGCAGACCGGATGAAATACCGCCTGTTCCGAAGTATATACAGGAATGGGAAAGTCCGTTCGGGGAGGAAAGCAGGCGCTTTCCCCTGCAGGCTTTAGGCCACCATTATATGCCAAGGGTGCATTCAACACATGACCAGATCGACTGGCTGGAAGAGGCATTCCCCCAAAGGGTGTTTATAAATCCAATTGATGCAGATGAAAGAGGCATTGAAAACGGAGATGAAGTACGCGTTTTCAATGACCGCGGGGAGATGGTGATCCCATGCAGGGTAACCAAAAAGATAATGCCAGGAGTGGTAAATATACCCCAGGGGGCCTGGTGGGAACCTGATGAAAAGGGGGTTGACCGAAGGGGCTGTGTAAATGTGCTGACAAGTCACAAATGGACACCACTTGCTTTCGGCAATGCACAGCATACGATTATGTGCCAGGTTGAAAAGGCCTGATTAGC
Source organism: Bacteroidota bacterium (assembly GCA_003551495.1). GTDB lineage: Bacteria > Bacteroidota > Bacteroidia > Bacteroidales > PUMT01 > PUMT01. The sequence continues at coordinate 2,437 of PUMT01000255.1, read as the reverse complement.
AAGATATAATAATCAATTATCAGTACCAGAAAATGGAAAAGAAGCAACTTGCATTTTATTTTGATTCATCATCCTGTTCCGGCTGCAAAACCTGTCAGGTTGCATGCAAGGATAAGCACGACAGCGGTGGAGGTATTCTCTGGAGGAGGGTTTATGAAATGACCGGAGGTGACTGGGTAAAGGACGGGGATGCCTGGATACCCAATATATATTCTTATCATGTATCCATGGCATGTAATCACTGCCTGGAACCTTTGTGCCTGGAACTGTGTCCCAATAAAGCAATAGTTAAAAAAGAGAACGGTATTGTGCTGATAGAAGATGAAAGATGCATGGGGTGCCGGTATTGTGAATGGGCTTGTCCATACGGGGCTTTGCAGTTTGACAGGTCTTCAGGTGTGATGACCAAGTGTACTTTTTGCGATGATTATATTGGGAAAGGGGAAACTCCCGCGTGCATAACTGCATGTCCGATGAGGGTTCTCGATTACGGTGAGCTCGAAGAGCTGGAAAGGGTTCATGGTAAAAGCAATGAGGTTTTTCCCCTGCCGCCTGCACATCATACAGAACCTGCAGTGGTTATTAAACCGCACAGGGATGCGAGGCTGGCCAGGAACAATGATATGAAAATCGATAATCTGGAGGAGGTTAAGCATGAACAGTAATGAGTGGCCACTTGTTTTTTTTACAGTTATTTCTCAGATGACTGCAGGTATAATGTTCATCTCCCTGCTGCTTCCGCTTGTTGTAAGGAATTCCGAAATGCTTTCAGGAAATGATTTCAGAAAGGGTTGCTTTTTTGTATCACTGGTTTTTATGATAATTGCACTGGCAGTATCATTCCTTCATCTTGCCAGTCCGCTGAAATCGGTTTATGCCCTCGGCAACCTGGGCACATCATGGCTCAGCAGGGAAATACTGGTTATGTCGCTCTTCGCCTTTCTTACAGCTGTTTGCTTTTTCTCAGCAAGATTTGGTATTCCGGGTGTTGCCGGTCTCCATTTCTGGCATTCAGCTGCTGCCATAAGCGGGATCATACTTGTCTGGGTAATGGGCAGGCTTTATATGATACCCCTTACACCTGTATGGGATAATCCTTCAACCATGGTTGCTTTTTTCACAAGCACTTTTTTACTTGGGGGAACGGCACTTGTTGCCATCGCTCTCTTTACGGGAAGCAAAAGCTTCCCGGTTGAAGTGATCAAGCCGGTTTTATGGCCTTTGATAGCTGTAACATTCATTGCCGTAATGGTTAAACTTCTCAACATGTTCCTTCTGGTACCTGAGATCAGTGTTGCCGGCGCAGGTCTTCCCCCGCCTGAGATACCTTTTTCATGGCAGGTTTTTCATATACTGTTCCTGGTATTGGGGTTTTTTATGCTTATTTTCTGGGCAAATTTCCAGATGCAGCACCCGGTGGTTTATCGTCCCCAGCTTGCATATTTCTCATTTATTCTGTTTTTTGTTTCCGAAATATTCGGCAGGGCTGTTTTTTATGCTTCATATTACCGGGTTGGGGTGTGATTGATGAAGGCAGGAAGCAATTCTTATCTTTCTCCGTGTCAAGCCATTTACTGCATGTGAGCTGCATCATACTGTATAGCAGCCATCCTGATATGATGCCGAGAACAGCTCCTCCCAGCAGATCGCCCGGATAATGTACACCCAGGTATATGCGTGTATAACTGTCCAAAATATTATCACCCAGCTCTATCGTATAGTCAGGTATTAAGCTCTTTCCAGAGCCTCTCTTTTAATTGCGCAATGCCCCTGCCCGTAACTGAAGATATGAACATGGCCGGGACGGGAGGGAGTTCTTTTTCTGTTTCCTCTTTAAGCTCTTCGTCAAGAAGGTCGCTTTTTGAAATGGCAAGCAGCCTTTTTTTGTCGAGAAGCTCCGGACTGTAATGGCCAAGCTCATTTATAAGTGTATTGTATTCCCTGGCAATATCCGGACTATCTGCAGGTACCATGAAAAGCAGCATTGAATTGCGTTCAATATGACGGAGAAACCTTATTCCGAGTCCCCGCCCTTCATGTGCTCCTTCAATTATCCCGGGTATATCTGCCATAATAAAAGAATGGCTCCCGTGGTATTTAACGATCCCAAGATTGGGCAGAAGTGTTGTAAAAGGGTAATCTGCAATTTTGGGTTTGGCTGCTGATACGACCGAAAGGAGTGTTGATTTACCGGCATTGGGAAAGCCTACCAGTCCAACATCAGCCAGGATCTTAAGTTCCAGTATAAACCACCCTTCATTCCCTTCCTCCCCGGGTTGGGCAAAACGGGGTGTTTGCATGGTAGACGATTTGAAGCGGGTATTGCCCAGTCCGCCCCTTCCCCCTTTAATAAGCACCTTCTCTTCTGTGTGGGCTGTTATTTCAAGTATCGTCCTGCCGCTTTCCGGATCCTTAACAACTGTACCAAGAGGCACCT
>PUMT01000186.1 GCA_003551495.1 Bacteroidota bacterium | reverse complement strand
GTTTAGCCCCGAACACCCCGATCACGATAAGGCATTCACCAGACAGCACATGTTTCGAACGGAAATGGTTGCAAGACCGGGGCAGATGGCGGGGCATCATCGCGCCTATCAACATGCTATCAATTGGAGACATGGCAATCCGGGAATGCACTGGGCTCTCTACTCAAACGCGACGGGGCAGATTCCGGATAATTATACGGCAAATTTTGCCTTTGTCGCCGGTAATGTTCAAAACATGACATATCTTGAACTTCAGGAAATATTTGAAAAACATGGACAAGCATCGGCTGGATGGCCGGCAGAATCACCTTACAAAGTACTCCTCGACTGGCCTTCGCCTCACACGGAGAATTAGTTTGTTTTTTGAATAAAACAAAACAATTTTCAATCGTTTTGCTTCGCACCCCAGTTTTCAGGCAAGGCGATAACCTGGTTCTCAATTTTCTCGGACGTTTGTGAGGGCAGGATTTCGTTGCAGGGGATTGTAAGTGTTCAGTGAACCACGCGTTGTTCCCCTGCCGTGCCCTGTGACGGTGGGGATGATGATTAATGTTTTATTTGTAATTTTCTTGTTATTTTGGCAAAAAGTTGCTCGTTGCTCGTTGCTCGTTGCTCGTTGCTCGTTGTTCGTAAAAGGCCTTAACGTTTTTTTGCAATCCGACAATTCTGCGCCTGTTTTGTGTCCGCCGATGCGCATTATCCTCCGCCGTTAACAAGCAACGAACAACAAGCAGTAGAACTTTACAATGAGGATCGCCCTCATACGAGTTTGGGCTACAAAATGCCGAGTGAAGTCCACCGGCAGGCAGCGTGAGGTATCCCGCGCGCGCACGCGCACTGTGCGCGTGCCCGTGTGAAATTTCATTACATTATAGGGAGTACTAAGTGTCAACTTTTAATCAGGACGACACAATGATGATTATAAAAGTTTTTTTGTCGTTTGTTCTGGCCCTGCAGGTCGCTGTGTCCGCAGCAGGTGCCCGTGAGTATTTTGTCGGCCCTGAAGGCTGTGATGAAACGTATGACGGTCTGAGCCGCGAAGCTTCTTTTGCAACGATCCAACAGGGCGTTGACGCTCTGGAGCCGGGCGATACGCTCATTATCCTGCCGGGGGATTATTTTGGTTCGGTGCGTCGTGCGGGGCTGGGCGCCGAGGGACTGACGACAACGATTCGCGCTGATATTCCCGGCACGGTCGTGCTGCGCGGCGATGTGCCCGTTGACGGATTCCGGCCGGCGGACGGATACCGGTTCGTTTATGTTGCGGATTTTGAAGTCGATGCCGAGGTCCAGGCGGTCAACGAACTGGACACGCTCCAAGTCCTGGATCAACAGCCGAACGTTGCTCTGGTCGCGTTTACGCCGGGCTCTTTCCATCATGACCGCGCCGCCGGACGGCTCTACCTCTCGCCTCCGGATCTGCGTCCTGCAAGCGGTCATCGCTACAGTGTCTCGGTGAATGAAACGCACGGACTTCATCTGTCGGGAGCGCGGCGGGTGGAGATTGAGGGGCTGGCGGTGACCGGATTTCATACCGCGACGATGCGCAGCGGCCGCGAAGGCGCCCACGGCGGCGTGTACGGGATATTTCTCAGCGACAGCGCCGACTGCGTGGTGCGCGACACCCGGGCGTGGCTGAACGCTCAGGGCATCGGGATCAGTTCCGGTCAGCAGGCAAGCGAGGCGATCCGCGGCGGCAACGTGATCGAGCGCTGCACGGCCTGGGCGAAGGCGTCCCCGCACGGATGGGGCGACATGGGCGGGCTGACGATTTTCCACGGACGGGGCGACACGATCCGCGACTCGCTCTCGTTCCGCAACGCGGGCTACGGTGCCAACATCTACAATTCGGCCCGCGGACTGGATGAATCCGATGTCAACCGCAACCGGCTGATTCGCAATATCACCTGGGGCAACGGACTGGCCGACCTGAAGATCAAGGCTGAACCCTGGCATGTGACCGAACGTTGTGTCGGGCATTTCGGCACGAACTCCCTGAACCCGATCCATTGCCTTTTCGGCCGACCGTATCCGGCCGCCGGTCCGGACAGCATCCAACTGGAATCGGAGGAAAATCTGGACCTGAACGCCGAGTTCGCCGACCCGGAGAACCACGACTACCGGCTGCAGGCCACCTCGCGATTCCGGGGCGCCGGCCCCGACGGAAGCGACCGTGGACCCTACCCCTACGAGCCGAACATTTTCTATGTAAGCCCCGACGGCGAAGACGATGCCGACGGACTGTCGCTGAAAACCGCCTGGAACTCGTTTCCCTTCGCGATGACACAGCTTCGCCCGGGAGATACGCTCTATCTCGAGCCCGGCAATTACGTTGCCGGTGCGCCGGTGACCTTGAACGGCACCTCTGACCGGCCGATCATCGTTCGGAGTCGCGGGCGGGACCAAGCGGTCATCGACGGCCGGTTCGCGCTTGAAGCGAGCGCTCAGGTTACGTTTGAACGTTTGGCATTCACCGGCGGCGTGCGACTCTCCGATGGGCAAGGAATCAAATTTGAAAATTGTTGGATCGCCGGTGATGAATCAGCGATCGAAGCGCAGTCGGTTCGCGATTTCCGCGTCACGCAATGCCTGTTGAGCGGCTTCGGCAAAAGCGGCCTGTGGCTGACCGACTGCGCGGAGGTGTTTCTCCAGGGCAGCCGGTTCGAAAACCGCGGCGGCGCAGGGGTGCGCTCGGACACGTTGGATGCGGTTTTTTACAGCGATTACAACTCCTATCAAACGGCGGAAACCGCCTGGCTCGTCAACGGCAGGGAGCTGGCGCTCGCGGAACTGCCGCCCGCGCGCGAAAGTTATGGAAGTGCACGGGAGCAGATTCCGGATGCGGCTGATGATGACGTGCCATGGCACGATCCGGTTGCGCCCGCTGCCACCGGCCCTTTCGGCCGGCCGGCCGGTCCCTATAGCTATGAAACGCCCGGCGAATTGTTGCGGCTGCATGGTCCGTTCCTTCATTCGGTAACCGACACGACCGCCAACTTCGAGTGGTGGATCTCGGACCTGGCGCGTTTTGAATTCGCCTGGGGAACAGACCCGGAAGCATTGGCGAACACGGTGAGGCGGGACTCCAACCTGTTCGGCAGCTTTTCAATGACGGAACTTGAACCGGATACAGCCTATTTTCTGCGGTTGAAAGCGTCCCAGCCGTTCGAGCGCGAATCCGGAGCGGAGGCGGTGGCGCACAACGCCGACAGCGTCATGATTGCTTTTCGGACGGCGCCCACAGCCGAAGCGCCGCAGATATTTCATGTTGCCCCCGACGGTGATGACCGTCACGATGGTCTGAGCCGGCAGCATGCGTGGCGAACCGTCCAACATGCGGCGGGGCAGGTCCGGCCCGGCGACACGGTGTTGATCGGGGGGGGGACGTATCATGAGTCCGTCCGTTTGCGCACCACCGGCGAGGCCGGTCGGCCGATTACGTTCCGAGCCGCTCCCGGCGAAAAAGTCGTCTTCGACGGGTTGGAGCGCAACCTCTGTTTCGCCTTCCTGGCACAGGACAAGTCGCACCTGCGATTCGACGGGTTTTATTTCACGGGTTATCGTCATGGCAGCGAACACATGCCCTGGCGGATCAACAGGCGCGGCGGCCATAGCAACGGATATATCGTGCTCTCCGAAAGCCGCGATGTGCAGGTCACCCGCTGTTTTGCCGACGGCCGCGGTCCGGGCTACGCGCCCGGACTGCTCCGCGCGAACAACAGTCCTGATCTCGTGGTGGAAAACAACGTCATGCTGCGAAACATGGGACGATTGTCGATCCGGCATCTTTCCCCGCGCGCCCGCGTTCGCCACAACGTGTTTTTGGTCAATCTCATTCGCCATTTCGCCTACCATCCCCGGGGGTCGCGTCACGTAATGGACCCGCCGGACCGGCCCTTGATTGAAAAGAACATTTTCACCGACAACCTGCTGTCGAAACGCAACGTATCGCTCGCGATTTCAGAGCGCTATGTGATCCTTCGGGACAATTGCTTTTACTTGCGCGTACCCCCCGCACAGCGGGTATGGAATGGCGAAGAAAGTTTTGCCGACATGCTGGCCGGTCGTAAACCCGGCGATCATACGCTGGTCGGCGACCCGCATTTCAAGGCCACGCTCGATCGCGAACGGATTGACGCGGAAGGCAACCCCGTTTTTCTCGGTGATTACCTGTTGAGACAGCAAGACCTGGATTTTCCGGATCTTTTCGCGACGAATCCCGAACTGACCGAGCACAGCATCGGGCTGCAGCCGGAGGCGTTTGAAGACTTTCATTTTCATATGAATCTCAAAGATAATGATCAATAAACGGAGACTTAATCATGAGGAAGCAAACCTGCCCCACCCTGGCGCGTCGGTGGCTTGGTGTCCTACTCGTCCTGACGTTGATGACGGGAGGACTTATGGCCGCTGAACGTGAATGCATTTTGCGAGGTCGCGTCACCGATACGGACGACAACTGGCTCCCGGACGTCCGGG
>PUMT01000018.1 GCA_003551495.1 Bacteroidota bacterium | reverse complement strand
GTCCTTGTGACCCCGCACTTCGTACGACCCATGGACGCCATGCCCGAGATCCCCACAGGCGAGTTGGACGTCTGGCCCTGGGGTGACTTCATGCTCCGGGAACTCCGGAGCGTTCCCCCGGCGGATGCGCCGGATCCCGATGCCCAGGAAGAGCCCAACGGAGGGTGAGATCATGAAAATCCAGGAAGCACCACGCCCTCAGTCCGCAGAACCTCGGCGCCACCATCGCTTGGCAAACCGGGGCGGGGCAGTGCTCGTCTTCGTGGCGCTGGGGCTAGTGGTCTTCCTGGGGATTGCCGCGCTGGCGGTGGATCTGGGCCTCCTCTATCTGGCCAGGGGCGAGGCTCAGCGGGCGGCAGACGCGGCGGCCCATGCAGGGGCGGGGTTCTTTCAACTGAATCGCGATCGCGCCGACGGGGTTCAGGCCACCCGGGATTTCGTGGTGGAGTTCGCCCAGAACAACGAGGTGCGGGCGCTGCCGGTTCGGGTGGACGGCCAGGAGGACATCGACGTCCTTCCCGCCGAAGGGCTCGTGCGGGTGCGGGTGCGTCGCACAGATGACGGGATTGATGGGCCCATCCCGACCCTCTTTGCGAGGATCCTGGGCTTTCGGGAAGTGGGGGTGAGCGCATCGGCAGCGGCTCAGATCTTCGGAGTGAGGGCGGTGGGGTGCATGCTTCCAGTGGCCCTTCCAGATCGATGGCGGCAGGCGGATGGGTCATTCCCCGATCGTCTCGACCCATACGATCCCGATGCCGGTGACTTCTACGATCCAGTTGCCACCGGATACCGGATCCCCGAGGACCTTGGATCGCTCATCTTCATACGTCCGCCAACGGGGGGGGCAGGAGGCGGTGGCGGGCAGTCCAGCCGAATCACGCCGAGCTGGTGGGGCACCATTGAGGCCCCGGAATTCGACTTCTCCGGCAACGGGCCTCCGGAGATTGCTCCGGCCATCAGCGGGTGCGACGGGGACCCATTCGGCCCTGGGGCAAGCGTTGAGCAGGCTTCGGGCAACATGCAGGCCAGGTCGATCCGAGACGCGTGGCAATCCATCATCGATTCGGATCCCAATGCTCGCTGGAACGATGCCCTGGGCTGTGTAACGGATCTCGGTGGAGGCGCGTGCCGCTCCAGCCCACGGATTCGCCCCATGGTCTTCTTCTCACCGGACCAGCCAATATCCGGACCGGGAACACCGGTTATGGTGACGAGAATCCTAGGGGTCTTCGTGCAACGTTTTGACGACACGGGACCCCAGTACCAAGTAGAGGTTCGATTGGCACGCCTGCCATCTACGCTCCCCGGGGACGAGATCGCGGGGCCGGGCGACGCCATCACCGCCATCCGGATCGTTGAATAACCAAGGAGTATTGGTGGCATGAAAACCATACGGGAATGGCGGCAGCGCGGAGCCCACCGCTCGAAGCTGCGCGATGAACGAGGGGCCGTCCTGGTCCTCATGGCCTTCGCTCTGGTGGTCTTCCTGGGCATCGCTGCCCTGGCTGTGGACTTGGGCCTCCTCTTCGTGGCCCGGAGCGAGGCCCAGCGGGCGGCGGATGCAGCGGCCCATGCGGGAGCGGGATACTTCCTGGGGGCACCGAACGATGGGGCCGGGGCTCGTGCTGCTGCGGTCGCTGTGGCTGCAGCCAATACGGTCCGGGGGGATCCAGTGACCCTGGATCCGGCCGAGGACATCAATGTGGAAATGTCAGGAAACCAGCGGCTGGTTCGGGTCCAAGTCCTCCGCACAGAAGAACGTGAAAACCAAATCCAGACCCTTTTCGCCCGATTGCTCGGGATTCAGGAGGTAGGGGTGTCGGCGTCAGCAGCCGCCGAAGTTTTCACGGTGGGCGGTGGTCAGTGCATCGTTCCGATCGCCATCCAGGATCGGTTTTGCATTGATTTCGACCCCTTTGCCGGTGGAGGCCAATGCAACGCTTTCTCTGAGTTTGGCCAAGCATGGGAAAATGGATTTCATTATGTCCCTGCGATAAACAATCCCCAGGCTGACCCTTCTCAGTGGGACTTCAACCGAAACGCCACTGGATTTTCCCCGGAGGTAAATCGTGGAGAATTGATTGTCCTTTCCCCGGGTAGTCCTACCGATGGGCTAACTGGACCCCCAGGGGGAGGAGGCCCCCCAGGCGGAGGAGGCCCCCCAGGCGGACGTCCGGCCGGTGGGGGTCAGGCCGGTGGGCTGACCCCATGGTGGGGTTGGACAGCTGAAGCCGACGGATCCGCGGGTAATCCCCGACTTGAAGGCCTCTTCGAGTGCCAGCGGCAGATCAGCCTGGGACAGTCAATGAGGGTAATACCTGGTAACCGAGTCGAGGCCAGCATGGTCCGTGCACAACTAAATGCGATAATGAACTCGGATTTGATGGCAGAATGGAATGAAAGTTTGAATTGTATTACAACCCAAGGGTCCGATGTATGCCGTGCGAGTCCTCGCGTCCGTCCTGTTGTCTTGATTGATCCTAGACAGACTCCAGGCAGACCTGCCGATCGTTTCGATGTCGCAAATCTCCTTGGTGTATTTATCACGTACGATGGAAACCAAGTGGTTGGCAGGGTCGTCGAATTCTCCAGTACCGGTCCATCCACTCCCGGCCTGGTGCCGGGCACCTTCGGTCGTATGATCCGCATCGTCGAGTAAGCACTGACATGCCCTCCTCCCCTTCCCCCGACGTCGGCTTCGTCTCAGCCGCCATCGTTTCCACCGACGCCACCTTCCACCAAGGGCTCACCCAGAGCCTCAACGGAAAGGCCGAGCGGTTCCGGATCGATGTGCGCATCACCGAGCCGTTCACCGCCATCGCTGATCCGCACCTGGACCGGCTCCGGGAGGCGGCGCCGGACGTCATCTTCGTGGATCTTGAGTCCGATCCCCAGGTGGGACTCAAGTTTGCGGAGTACCTCCTCGAGTCGAAGCTTACCCGGTCAGTGGTGGCGGCGGGGCCGGCCGATTCACCGGATCTCCTCCTCTCGGCCATGCGGGCCGGGGTGGTGGAGTTCATCCCCAAGCCCCTGGATATCGAGCAAGTCCGGGGGACGCTGGACCGGATCTGGAAGCGGGCGGGGAAGTCTGGCGCCGCGCCGGCCACCGAGGAGAAGCGGGCAGGGCAGACCCTCTGCGTGTTCAGCGGAAAGGGCGGATCCGGGAGCACCACCTTCGCCGTGAACCTGGCGGTGGAGATCCACCGCACCACCCGGCAGCGGACCCTTCTGGTGGATCTGGATCTGGAGTTGGGCGATACCGCCCTCCTCCTTGGGATGGAGCCGCGCTTTTCGTTTGTCGATCTGATTCGAAATTTCCACCGGGTCGATGCCGGACTCCTGGCCTCGTACATCGAACGCCATTCCTCCGGTGTGGAGCTCCTGGCGGCCCCACTGAAACCCGCCGGTTTCGAGGATGTGGAGCCGGAGCAGGTGGCCCAGATCTTCGCTTTCCTGAAACAGCACTACGACTACATCGTGGTGGACGCCCCCAAGTCGCTGAACTCGGTGACCCGGGCCGCGATTCAGGTGGCGGACAATGTCCTTTTGTTGGTTACGCCGGATCTGCCCTCGGTGCGGAACGCGGCCCGGTGCCTTCCTCTCCTGGACCAATTGGAGCGTCCGGGACGCCCCGACTGGATCCAGGTCGTGGCGAATCGGATCAGTCCCCGACAGCTCATCTCCCTGGGTGACATCCGGAAGACGCTGAACCGGGATGTGGGGGCCACCCTCCGGAACGACTACCAGTCCACCATGGATGCCATCAACGAGGGGCGGCCCGCCGTCCTGGATCGGAACTCCATCTTCGCGAAGGACGTTCGGGAGATGGCCTCCCGGATCACTGGCGTACAGGTCGCCGATCGGGACGGGGGATTCCTCTCCGGACTCTTCGGACGCTCCCGCTGACCCTCTGTCTTGCCCTGAACCCGAGTTCATCACCATGTCAAACGGCGTCGATTCATCCAAGACCACTTCTTCGTCCACTGCGGGGAATCGGCCTCGCTGGGCTCAAGGAGGGCAGGTATCAGAAGAGGGTCGCGCCGTCACACGCCGGCCCGATGCCAATGTGGTTCCGGCGGGCACGGACGACCTGGCCTTCAATCCCGAGATCCAGGAGACCCGGATCCGGATCCACCGGAAGCTCATGGACCGGCTGAACCTCGCCTCGCTGGCGAAGCGGGACCGGGAAGAGGCCGAGACCGAGGTGGCCCGCATCGTCCATCGACTGATGGCCGACGAGATGGTGGCCCTGAACCTGGATGAGCGGGAGAAGGTGGTCGAGCAGATCCTCTACGAGATTTTCGGCCTGGGCCCCCTTGAGCCGCTCCTGCAGGATCAGTCCATCTCCGACATCCTGGTGAACACCCATGACCAGGTCTTCATCGAGCGCAACGGCAAGCTTGAGGAGGCCAGGATTTCCTTTCGGGACGACCGACACCTCCTGCAGATCATCGACCGGATCGTCTCGGCTGTGGGGCG
>PUMT01000256.1 GCA_003551495.1 Bacteroidota bacterium | reverse complement strand
TGGATGTGCGATCATCCCAATGGCGTTTGCATGATGGAAGCGGGTTGTCGGCATACAACCGGTTATCTGCCCACCAGTTGATGTCGGTCATGGAGGCCGCATCACGGCACCCTTCTTTCGGTGTCCTCCTGAACAGTCTGCCACTTGCTGGTTACAGTGGTTCCATTGCCCATCATTTCAGGGGGAGTCATTCGGAAGGGGTCCTCAGGGCAAAAAGTGGCACACTCAGCAATGTCCTTGCCTATGCAGGTTACACGCCAATGCAAAACGGACACCTCGCAGCCTTCGTGATCATTGTCAACGACTATGATGGCTCCCCCGCATCCATGCGCAATAAGATGATACGCCTGCTTGACACCATCATCCTTTACCAGGAGAACTAACCGGCTTTATTCCTCTGGCAACACCTTCCGCGCATCCGGAAGCGAATAAAATCTCTTGCCGTTTCAATAGTTTATTATAACTTAGCAGACCAACATTCGTATTTGTCTCATTATATAAATCAAAACATTATGCAAAACATAGACTGGGGAAATCTCCCGTTTGGGTATTTCCAGACCGACTACAATGTAAGATGTTATTATCGTAACGGCCAATGGGGAGAGGTAGAGGTGAGCTCATCCCCGCAGATCAGCATCCATATGGCGGCAACTTGTTTGCACTACGGACAGGAGGCTTTTGAGGGGATGAAGGCGTATCGCGGAAAAGACAATAAGGTACGTCTGTTTCGCTGGGATGAGAATGCAAAACGCATGCAGCGTTCGGCCGATGGCATACTGATGGCCAGGCCGCCGGAGCAATTGTTCCATGAGATGGTCTCAAAAGCTGTAAGCTTAAACAAAGACTATGTCCCCCCCTTTGGGCACGGGGCAGCATTGTACATTCGTCCGCTTCTGATCGGAACCGGTGTCCAGGTTGGCGTAAACCCTGCAAAGGAATACATGTTTTTGGTGTTTGTGACCCCTGTAGGTCCTTATTTCAAGGAAGGTTTTAACCCGGTGTCAATACAGATAGCAAGCGACTTTGATCGTGCCGCACCGCAAGGCACCGGCAGCATTAAAGTGGGCGGAAATTATGCCGGAAGCCTTAAGCCAACAGAACGAGCAAAAGCAGAAGGCTATGCAGCAGTGCTGTTTCTTGATGCCAAAGAGAACAAATATATTGATGAAGCCGGACCGGCTAACTTTTTCGGAATAAAGAACAATTCATATATCACACCCAAATCAACATCAATACTTCCCTCAATAACAAATAAAAGCATAATGCAGCTTGCCGAAGACCAGGGGATGACCGTTGAGCAACGCAAAGTTCCCATAGAGGAGCTTGAAACCTTTGAGGAAGTCGGTGCCTGCGGAACGGCAGCAATAATAACTCCAATACGAAAAATTACAGACCGCAAAACAGGAAAAACATACGAATACTGTAAAGATGGTAAAGCCGGTCCTGTTTCAACAAAATTATACAAAAAGCTGCAGGGAATACAATATGGTGATGAGCCCGACACACACGGATGGGTGTCTTTTGTGCAATAAATTGCTTGTATCGAACTTTATCTTTTATTATGTATAGCCTTTTGGTTTAAAGGGCTTTACGGTTGGTTATACGGAGAGATTTGCGAAAATCCGTATTTAACGGACTGAAAGCGGGCAGCTAACTTCCATAACAGCTATCATAGTTTTCTATTATTTAATATGGTTTCCATCTGCCGTTGCAGCTCAGATGCCGCTTTACATGCTTTTGCGTCAAAGTCTTGTCCTGTTGATGCATATATTATGCTTCGTGAAGCATTTACTATCAACCCACACATCTCATTTAATCCATCGCGGCATACGCTGTTCAGATCTCCTCCCTGCAGACCAATGCCGGGAACAAGCAAAAAGTTGCCGGGCGCAAACCCTCTGACTTTTGCAAACACATCCGGCTTTGTAGCTCCTATCACATAAATGATCTGATCGGGGCTACCCCATTCTGAAGTCCGGGTGATAACCTCTTCATAAAGATATTTGTTGCCGCACTTTTGCATCTGAAAATCAGAAGAGCCTTGATTTGATGTCAAAGCCAGAATAACGGTAAACTTATCATCGTAGCGTAAAAAAGGTTCAACGGCATCACGGCCCATATATGGATTTACAGTAACGGCGTCGAAACCCATATGGTCAAAAAATGCCCGGGCATATTGTGAGGCTGAATTGCCAATATCACCTCTCTTGGCATCAGCAATGGTGAATATATTTCCGATGCTTTTCAAATAGCCCATAGTCCTTTCCAGCGAAAGCCATCCCTTCGAACCATAGTGTTCATAAAATGCGAGGTTAAACTTGTAGGCAACCGCATATTCGAATGTAGAATCAATTATGGCCCTGTTGAATTCAAAAACAGGATCATCAGATTTTTTGAGATGTTCGGGAATTCTGGCCATATCAGTGTCCAGACCAACGCAAAGAAATGACCTTTTCAGTTTAATGAGGTTATATAATTTTTCCCTGTTCATTATATCAATATATCAATTACCGGCAGAAACACCTTCTTTAAGCTTTTCAGTATTTTCCGCCACCTGCAATGCATCTGTTATTTCGTCTATTTCACCGTCCATTATAGCAGACAGGTTATAGAGGGTAAGACCGATGCGGTGGTCTGTAACACGTCCCTGGGGATAATTGTAAGTACGGATTTTTGCTGACCTGTCGCCGGTAGATACCATTGTTTTACGCTTCGCAGCTATTTCTTCAAGATGTTTTTTATGTTCCAGGTCAAAAATTCTTGATCTAAGAACTTTTAAAGCCTTTTCATAATTCCTTAATTGCGATTTTTCATCCTGGCATGATACTACTATTCCCGTGGGTTCATGAGTCAATCTCACTGCCGAATATGTTGTATTAACCGACTGTCCACCCGGCCCGCTTGAACAAAATGTATCTTTTCTGATATCTGCCATTTTCAGCTCAATATCAAATTCATCGGCTTCAGGCAACACGGCTACAGTAGCTGCGGAGGTATGCACTCTTCCCTGGGTTTCTGTTTGAGGCACCCTTTGAACCCGGTGCACACCCGATTCATATTTTAAAACCCCGTAAACACCCTCGCCAAGCACATTGAAAACAACCTCCTTAAAGCCGCCCGATGTACCTTCGGTACAACTTACAAGCTCTGTTTTCCATTTACGTGTCTCACAAAATTTATTATACATCCTGAAAAGATCGCCGGCAAAAATAGCAGCTTCATCACCGCCAGTTCCGGCTCTTATCTCGACAATGGCATTTTTCGAATCCTGCGGGTCGGAAGGTACCAACAACCACTTGATCTTTTCTTCCAACTCGTCCCTTTTCACATGCAACTCTTCAAGCTCTGCCTTAGCCATATCACGCAGCTCCCCGTCCTTCTCAGACAATAGTATTTTTTTCGTCGAGTCAATATTGCTCAAAACATTACTGTACTCTTCATAAGCATCCACAACCGGCTCCAGATCCTTATATTCCTTGCTGAGCTTGATATATCGCTGCATGTCGGCAATAACCTTAGGATCGGTCATAAGACGTTCAACTTCCAAATAACGCTCCTTTATTGATCTGAGTTTTTCCAATAACATAAGTATGTCCAGCTTTTGACCAAAACCTTGCAATTTACCCGTCAGATAGAATACCATAAGGGTATGCACATGGTTTTTTTTGAAATTGCAATTGCAAAATTAATACTTTTTTACGGGATAATAGTTCAAATGAAGATTATAACGTCTCAAAGCCATAATCCAAACATAAATTCTCTTTCATACCACCAAATGATCAATAATCGTTAGTATTATATGTGATCTGTGTTCTAAAGGATCCCGGTAAAAAAATCTTTGTTTGTTCTCAAATTTCATACCGCTTTTATTGATAAACGAATCTTCCATCGGTAGTTTCGATGGTCACTGAAGCTTTGTCGCTACGTGAACAATAGCCGATAATTCTGGCGTCAAGTTCAAAAGACCGGCAAATATCAATAACTGTTTGTGCATGTTTTTCGTTGAGGTAAATTTCAAACCTGTGACCCATATTAAAAACCTGGTACATTTCCTGCAACGGTGTTTTTGATTGTTTCCTGATTATTCTGAACACAGGTGGTGGTTCAAAGAGGTTATTTTTAATAACATTAAGATTACTGATAAATTTTATCACCTTGGTTTGTCCGCCTCCGCTACAATGTATCATACCATGTATATATGGTTGGATTTCATCTAAAATGGTTTTAATAACAGGTGCATAAGTGCGTGTAGGTGAAAGAACAAGCCGTCCTATAGTAAGTCCTGTTTCGGCCTCCTGTTGCTCCACAAGATATTCCCCGTTATAAACAACTTCCCGATTGAGGTTACTATCAAAGCTTTCGGGATATTTTTCGGCATATACTTTGGAAAATACATCATGACGAGCAGATGTAAGACCATTACTTCCAATTCCACTATTGTATTGCTCTTCATACGTGGTTTTACCGTAGGATGCCAGACCTATGATAACATCTCCAT
>PUMT01000161.1 GCA_003551495.1 Bacteroidota bacterium | reverse complement strand
GTTCATGAATATTTTCCTAAACCATGGTAAACACGAAGATTTTCAGCTACTTTCCCCTTTGACAACACGTCTGGCCATAAGTCCGCTTACACTTTCTGTTTACAGTCCGGTAGAATGGAAGGAGCAATCCAGGTTTTACGGCCTGCACTGGACTCAGTATACAGAAAGATGGGCATCTGGCGCCCCTGTTTCACCCGGCACTTTCGGCCACGGAGGTTCTGACGGCACCCTTGCATTTGCAGATCCTCAAAATAACCTTATTGCATTATACTTCACCCAGTCAAGAGGCAATAATACCCGCAGCAGGTTCATGCAGATGGTTTTTGAGCTGGTTGCAGAATCAGGAAAATAATTAAATATAATTCAACTTTTTAAATTACTTCCAATATGAAGCTTTACCGCCTCTTTTCCCTTCTGACCGGATTATTTATATTCTCCGGAACGGTAAATGGGGATAATCCCTGTGAGCTGGAGTGTTTTATGGTAATGGCCGGTAAAAATGCCACTGCCGACGGTTCTGTCCTGCTTGCACACAACAATGACCTCAGGGGAAACAACGCTTCTTTTTTTGCAAAAATACCGGCAAAAAAACACGGACATGGAGAAACAATAGTTTTTTCATCCGGACTTGAAATACCCCAGGCAGAAGAAACTTATGAATGGATCGTACTGCAGGTTTACAGGGGCTTTGCAGAAGGTGATGCAAAAGCTGTAAATGAACACCAGGTGGCAATAGCGGGAGGTGTAGCTCTTGGTGGCGACAGGAACGAAAAAGCCGCTGAAGCTGACCCGATGCTGGAAAACGGGTTGCCCGGGGGCATCCGCTATGTTGTTCTGGAGCGTTCAGAAACTGCACGGGAAGCAGTTGAAATGCTCGGGAGAAAATATTCCAAATACGGGATAACTTATCCCAGCGGGGTAGGAATTGCTGATCCCGATGAAGTCTGGTATATTGAGGCGGGAGGTGGCCGGTCGTGGGCTGCTGTAAGAGTGCCTGACAGTGCCGTGTGGGTGCAGGCAAACGGTTACAGAATACAGGATATCGATCCCCGGGATTCAGCCAACGTAATTGTTTCTCCGGGATTGCTGGAGTTTGCCGAAGAAAAAGGACTATGGGACCCTTCCGAAGGGAGTTTCAATTTTGCAAGGGCTTTCGGTGGCAGACGATTAACCCGTGAAGGTTCCGAACATTATGACAGCCGCCGTGTGTGGGGTGCAATGAGGAAACTGGTACCCTCATATAACCTGGTTCCGGATAAGACCGAATATCCTATGTTTGTAATACCCGACGAGAAGCTGACAGTGATGAAAATGACCGAAATATTGCGCGATCATTACAGGGGGACTGAATATGATACATTCGCCGGAGAAAAATCAGGGGTGAACGAAAGAGCCATTGCAGTACCCAATTGTGTTCATACAAGTGTTATTCAGCTAAGGGGATGGTTGCCTTCTGATATAGGTGCTGTACTTTGGGGCGGCCCGGGGAGCCCCCTTTCAACACCTTTTATTCCTTATTATTTCGGGACAGAAGATTTCCCTGAAGCTTTCAAAACAGCAGGACCCGCTTATGACCCTGGATCAGCTTTCTGGAAATTCAGGACAATTCAAAACCTTATGACACCATATTTTGAGCATTTATCAGATATGGTGCAAAGTGAGTGGCGTAAATTTGAGAAACATCTTTTTATATTGCAGGAGTATACTGAAGAAACAGCGTTAAAGCTTTACAGCAAGAACCCTGAGCTTGCAAGGCAATTCCTGACGGGATATTCTTCGGGTAAAAGCCTTGAAGCGCTTGAAAAAGCTGTTAAACTTGCCGGAGAAATGCACACTGAAATTGCAATCATAAGCAGATAAAGTGAATGTTACAAAATATTCTGATGGCATTTTAGGCTAAGTTTTGTGTTTGAAGAGATTATCAGGATTATAACTGAAACATATGCAGGATAAGCAGCTGAAATACAAAATAGCTATAAGTCTTATACCCGGCATAGGGAGCATACTTGCCAAAAAGCTTATTGAATATGCCGGCAGCGCTGAAGAAGTTTTCAGGCTGCCATCATTGGAACTCCAAAGTATTCCGGGTATCGGGAAAAAACTATTACGGGAAATATCCAAAAAAGAGGTGCTGGAACTTGCTGAAAAGGAAACGGAATTTATAAGCAAATATGAAATAAGAGCCCTTTATTACCTCGACAGTGAATACCCTGAAAGATTAAAGCAATGTCATGATTCTCCTGTAATACTGTTCGTAAAAGGGAATACAGACCTGAACAACCCGAAGATAATCAGCATAGTTGGCACACGTAAGGCAACCGGAAACGGAAAGGAAATATGCAACATGCTTGTTCGGGAGATGGCGGAAAGAGGTCACAGCCCGCTTATTGTAAGTGGACTTGCTTATGGAATTGATATTTGTGCACACAGGGCTGCCCTAAAAAACGGACTTGAAACGATTGCAGTACTTGGACACGGTTTAACCACAATATATCCTCCTGCACATTCTGACGTAGCCCGTGATATTTCAAAGAACGGGGGACTGGTAACAGATTTCATTTCAAGCGAAAAGCCAGGAAAAAACAACTTCATTAAAAGGAACAGGATCATTGCCGGACTCTCTGATGCCACAATCGTAGTTGAATCAGGCGAAAAAGGGGGGGCGCTTATTACTGCCGATATTGCAAATTCATATGATCGTGATGTTTTTGCAATACCAGGAAGAATAACAGATAGATATTCCGCAGGATGCAACAAGCTGGTCAAAACACACAAGGCAGCTTTAATTGAAAATGTTTCTGACATTGAATACCTTTTGGGATGGGAAAAGCCGGAAAACAAAAAAGAGCCTGTACAGTCAAAACTATTCTATACTCCTACTCATGCAGAAAAAGAGATCCTTTCCATAATTGAAAAAAAGGAGGGAATTTCGATTGACGAACTGTGCCATGTATCCGGACAGCCGCTGGAAAAAGTTTCTCATATCCTTCTCAACCTTGAATTTGAGGGGTGCATTAAAAGCCTGCCGGGCAAAACCTACCAAATTGCAGTAATGTAAATTATTCAACCACAGGCTTCCGGAAGCTTTCATGTTCTAAAACACCTCCTCCCTGACCGCTTTTCTGTTGTATAACATTTTTTATTCAGGCATTTTTTTTATAAAAAATTTTTGCTGCATTCCCAAACTGTAAAAAAAAATTTCTATGTTTGTTATTGTCAATTTAATTTCTAATCACCTAAACCCAACATTGAGTATGGACCCAAGAGTAGAAAAATTTATGGCAAACATAGTTGCCAAAAACCCGGGAGAATCGGAATATCATCAGGCAGTTCAGGAAGTGGCCGAATCACTGATCCCATTTATAGAAGAAAATCCCAAATATAAACATGCCAAGGTCCTGGAGCGGATCGCCGAACCGGAAAGGATCATAATTTTCAGGGTGCCCTGGATAGATGACAAGGGAGACGTTCAGGTTAACAGGGGATACCGCATTGAGATGAACAGTGCAATAGGCCCATACAAGGGGGGAATCCGTTTTCACCCTACTGTAAACCTGAGCATTCTTAAATTCCTTGGTTTTGAACAGGTATTCAAAAACAGTCTTACAACACTGCCCCTGGGAGGTGGCAAGGGAGGTTCGGATTTTGACCCTAAAGGCAAATCAGACAACGAGGTAATGAAATTCTGCCAAAGCTTTATGTGTGAATTGTTCCGCCATATAGGACCGGATACCGATGTCCCCGCCGGAGATATTGGCGTAGGGGGACGCGAAGTTGGATTCATGTTCGGGCAGTATAAACGATTGAAAAACGAGTTTACAGGAGTTTTCACCGGAAAAGGAAAGGAATGGGGAGGAAGCCTCATAAGGCCCGAGGCAACAGGATACGGAACCGTATATTTTGCTGAAGAGATGCTGAAAACACGTGGTGACAGCTTTAAAGGAAAAGCAGTTACAATATCCGGCTCGGGAAATGTTGCACAATTTGCAACCGAAAAAGCCCTTGAACTTGGGGCAAAAATTGTAACACTGTCTGACTCTGCAGGATTTATTTACGATCCCAACGGGATTGACGCGGAGAAACTTGAATATGTTATGGAACTGAAAAACATAAAGCGGGGAAGGATAAGCGAATATGCAGATAAATACGGTGTTGAATACTACGAGGGAAAAAGACCCTGGATAGTTAAATGCGACGTTGCCCTGCCCTGTGCAACACAGAACGAGATAACTGAAGAAGATGCCCAGACACTAGTGAAAAACGGATGCTTCGTTGTATCAGAAGGAGCCAATATGCCTTCAACACCGGATGCGGTTGAAGTATTCCTGAATAACAGGATCCTGTACGGACCGGGGAAAGCTGCCAACGCAGGAGGTGTAGCTGTTTCCGGACTTGAAATGACCCAGAACTCCATGCGGCTGAGCTGGTCACGCGAGGAGGTTGACACCAAGCTGCAGTCCATTATGAAAAATATTCATGAAACCTGCAGAAAGTTTGGTATTGG
>PUMT01000039.1 GCA_003551495.1 Bacteroidota bacterium | reverse complement strand
TCATTGCTGCCGTCATCTATCAAAATTATTTCGTGTGAATAACCATGCCCCTTCATTACCCGGTCAATCCACTCAACCAGCTCGGGAACAGACTCTTCTTCGTTATAAAGCGGTATTACTACTGAAATATCCATATAAAAGTTTCACTATTTTTCCTGCAGAATGATTTAAACCGGTTTTCCTTAAGCTAACCATTTAGTCTTATACACTTCTTTCATTGTTCTTTAAAAATATAGAGGCAATAAGTGACATAATAAATCCTATGAATATAATCTGAAAAAGCATTCCTGCAGCTATGGTAAATGGTGTAACAAACCTCTCCTGGACTTGCTGAACCGCCTGAATCTGTTCATCCGTACGCCCCTGTTCATATAGAGTTTTGATCGATTCATCTATTGTTCTTTCAATCAGGCCAGGGTCAATAAGTTTATATAAAACATACATGAATACAGAAAGTAAAACTGCAGAGAAGAGACTGACAAGCACTCCTGTTCCCAAAGCCTTGCCGTAACTCATGATCCCCCCAGGGATTGAATCCCGAAAACCTTTGGTTGATAAAACAATACCTGCCAACAGGATAACATAATTGATATAGGCCATATAGCTTTCAAAGAAGAGATCGAACATCCATATCAGGATGTAAAAAATGATCATTGCAAGGCCAAGCATTACACCATAATTTAAAGTGCTTTTGAACATTGAAACTTCATTGTTTTCTTCCATAGCTTAAAATGATAATGATTTGAAACAAATATCGGATTTTTTATCTATTAAAAATAAAACAAAATTGGAAAAAGAAATCCTTATTATTAATTTTGTGGTGTGGGTAAGTCTTATACGGCCAGCTCCTGTCGAACTCCCCCAGGTCCGGAAGGAAGCAAGGGTAGACGGTTGTAGCGGCGCGATATAAGTAGCTTGCCCACACTTTTTTTCCCTTCCGGCAATTATTATATGAACTTTTAAGAAGACATTGTTAACTTTGTATATATATCAGAACATTATTTAACATTAATCATTAGCAAATGAAATTTTTTCTCGACACAGCCAATATCAGCCAGATCGAAACCGCACAGAATCTGGGAATAATCGACGGTGTAACCACCAACCCTTCCCTTATGGCAAAAGAAGGTATTAAGGGAGATGAAAATGTTTTCAACCATTACAAAAAGATATGCAGTATAGTTGACGGTGATGTAAGCGCCGAGGTTATATCAACTGATTTTGAAGGAATGATCGGGGAAGCTGAAAAGTTAGCTTCACTGCATCCTCAGATTGTAGTAAAAATTCCCGTTATAAGCGAAGGCATTAGGGCAATTAAACATCTCACATCCATGGGAATAAGAACCAACTGCACACTTGTTTTCAATACGGGGCAGGCTCTTCTGGCAGCAAAGGCCGGAGCAACATATGTCTCTCCGTTTATTGGAAGACTGGACGATATTGGGGAAAACGGAATTGAGCTTATTGAAAAGCTGGTAGACCTTTTCAATTACTACGGTTACGAAACCCAGGTGCTGGCAGCTTCCATACGCCATACAAACCATATAATAAAATGCATGGAAGCAGGTGCAGATGTTGCTACCTGTCCACTTGACCCGATACTTGGACTGCTAAATCATCCTTTAACCGATGCAGGTCTTGAAAAATTCCTTTCTGATCACAGGAAGCTCAATGCCTGATTTGTTAATTACCGGAAATTTGGGGTGGGCAGCTTAAGCGATAATATACCAGTTCATAAAACCTAAACAGCTAACATATGCTTATAAAAATTCATCCCGGGAATCCCGATCCTAGGAAAGTGAAAAAAGTAGCCGGAATATTAAAGGATGGTGGCATAATAATATATCCCACCGATACTGTCTATGGAATGGGATGCGATATTTTCAACTCCAGGGCAGTTGAAAAGATTGCCCGTATAAAAGGAATACGCCTAAAAGACCATGATTTTTCTTTTATATGCCACGATTTCAGTCAGCTATCAAATTATACAAAGCACTTTGGCAATTCCACCTTCAAACTCCTGAAAAAAAACCTGCCCGGACCGTTCACTTTTATTCTTCCTGCATCCGGAAGTGTGCCAAAGTTACTTCAAAGGAAGAAAAAGACTGTAGGAATTCGCATACCTGATAACCCTGTAATAGTCAGAATAGTAGCCGAACTGGGCAGACCAATACTGACAACGTCAATACATGATGACGATGAGGTTGTTGAATACACAACCGATCCGGAGCTTATTCATGAAAAATTCGAAAAACAGGTAGATGCGGTAATAGACGGAGGGTATGGCGGAAATATTCCCTCAACGGTAATTGACTGCACCAATGAGGAACCCCTAATAATAAGGGAAGGGAAAGGAGTTCCCGAACTTTAGGTCAGTCCGGCAGATATTCAGCCTGCAAAAGTGACCCGTATTTACGATTAATAAACTGACCTTACAGTCTGTATTTTTACCCGAATTGAAGGGGCTTCAGGCTCACCAGTTATTTACGCCAGAATGAGGGCGAAAACAGTACCAGTACGGTAAACAGTTCAAGACGCCCGAGCATCATCAGGAAGGATAGATACCATTTCCCGAAAACAGGTATGTGGGAATAGCTTTCTACAGGCCCTACAGCTCCCATTCCCGGACCTATATTACCCAGTGTAGCCGCAACAGCACCAAATGAAGTATCAAAATCATAACCCATTGCTCCCATCACAGTCACGCTGAAAAGCAGAATAGCTATATAGAAGAAGACAAACGCCATTACATTGCTGATTATCCTGGGAGAAACAACCTGTTTGTTAAAGCGGACTCTCATTACGGCATGGGGATAAATAAGCCTTTTCAGTTCCAGGTGGCTGTTCCTGAATATAAGAAGCACCCTAACCATTTTTACACCAGCCGCAGTTGAGCCGGCAGATCCTCCGAAAAACATAAGCAGGAATATGATAACGGTGAAAAGAGGGAACCAGGTCAAATAATCCGAAGTAACATATCC
This sequence comes from Bacteroidota bacterium, assembly GCA_003551495.1. GTDB lineage: Bacteria > Bacteroidota > Bacteroidia > Bacteroidales > PUMT01 > PUMT01. Next base: position 1,534 of record PUMT01000039.1, on the reverse strand, counting down.
CGTTGTTGTAACAATTGATACAACCTGAAAAGCAGCCGTCCTGAAAGAGTTTTCAGCAGACGATTCTCCCAGAATAATAAAGCCCACTGAAATTATTAAAGTGAAAATTCCTATTACAGTAAGATAAAACCTGAACTCATCATTCTCCCATACTTTCCTGAAATTCCTGTGAAGTGCAAAATAGGAAAGGGTGAAATTTGTCCCTGCTATCATCATGAATAAAATAATAACATATTGAATATATGCCGAGTCAAAATGGCCTATACTTGACTGCTTAGTTGAAAACCCACCAGTTGCCATAGTTGTGAAAGAATGATTCACGGCATCGAACAGGTTCATCCCTCCCAGGAGCATCAATAAAGCCTGTACTCCCGTAAAAATGATATATATTCCCCAGAGGCGCCTGGCCGTATCCTTCACACGGGGATGGATCTTTTCCTTTGTGGGGCCGGGGACTTCAGCAATAAAAAGTTGCATCCCCCCCACTCCAAGTATCGGTAATATGGCAAGTGAAAGGACAATTATCCCCAAACCTCCAATCCACTGTGTAAAACTTCTCCAGAAAAGGAGTCCGTGAGGCAATGCCTCGATATCATCAAAAATTGTAGCACCGGTTGTAGTAAAACCCGACATTGTTTCAAAAAAGGCATCGGTAACGGAATCGGTTGCACCGCTTAACACAAATGGAAGGCAGCCGAAAATAGAAAACATTACCCATACAAGCCCCACAATAATAAAACCCTCCCTTTTGCCAATAGAGCTATCTTCCTTGCGTGTTGAAAAAAAAGCTGCACCACCAATTGCTGTTATAATTAAAAAAGTTTTTATAAAAGCCGGAAGGTCGTATCCTCCATATACAAATGAAACCATAACACAAAGCCCGATGAAGAACCCTTCAATCAGCAAAAGCAAGCCAAGAATGTTTATAATCTTCCTGTAATTAACCATAAGGTAAGTTATGTGAAAAATTTCCCGACTTTGAAAATTGCAGAGGGCAGTGCAAAAACCACTACACGGTCGTTGTCCTTTATCAGTGTATCACCGCGTGCAACAAAACTGGATTTCCCTCTGATCACCCCGCCTATTATGGCATCCTTGGGGAAATTGATTTCTTTTATCTGCCCTTTTGTTGCAAGGCAGCCAGGTTTGGCAACAAATTCAAAAACCTCAGCTTCAGTACCTGTAAGGCATTTTATTGACGTCACTTCATCGGTCATTGTAAATTTGAATATACGGCTGGCTGCACTCACCTTCTTGTTGATTATTGTATCAAGTCCCATATTCTCAGCTATGCTTATATAATCAAAATTCTCGACCTCGCAAATAACTTTTTTAACCCCCAGCTTTTTTGCAGTAAGGCATGCAAGTATATTTGTTTCCGCATTACCTGTAACTGCAATAAAAGCATCCATGCTGCCTATTCCCGAATCCTGCAGCAGACTTATATCCCTTCCGTCACCATTGATCACTATAGTGCGGTCAACCATGCTCGAGATTGTTTTACACTTTTCTTCGTTCACTTCAATCAGCTTGA
>PUMT01000022.1 GCA_003551495.1 Bacteroidota bacterium | reverse complement strand
TTATATGGAATTCGCCACAAGGACAATGATGTTTTGGAGTATATCTACAGCAGGTACTTCCCCGCCGTTCTGAAGTTTGTGAAGGATAATGAAGGCGACGAGCAGGATGCACGGGATCTTTTCCAGGATGCCGTAATTTCCGTATTCAAAAAGTTACGCGAAGGCAAACTGCATATTAAGGCTTCTTTTTCCTCATATTTCCTTGTAATGTGCAGGTTCCTCTGGTATGACACAAAGGGTTCCGATTCGGCAACTCGCAATAAACTTAAGGGGCAACTGGAAGGCAGTGTTGAGGAACCGCTTGCAGAAGAGAGGGAGGTTGAAGGCAAGATTGATGCACCGGCAAGGGGAGATGCATACCTGAGAAAAGAAAAAATTTACCAGAGGCATTACCGGAATCTGGCATTTGACTGTAAAAAGGTGCTTACAATGTTTTACAGAAAACACAGCTATGACCATATTGCCTTTAAGATGGGTTATGGAAGTTCCGGCTATGCCCGGAGAAAAAAGTATCTCTGCTGGAGGCATCTGATGAAGAATATAAAAAATGACAAGGAGTTCAAAAGAATAATGAAAGAGAGGAGGGACGATGAAGTGTGATATTACTTTCTTTTCCTCCTTGCAAGCCAGGTTATTCCCAGTGCCAGAATTATAACTGCAGCAATGACGGCAGTATGAACGATACGTGCGGTTGCGACCGCCTCCCTTGGATTGCCTATGCACACGTAGCCTCCCCAGAAATAGGGATGTGACCTAAGCATGTCCGAGTTCTCAATAAATTCGAGCCGTGCAAGCCTTAACGCTTCATCAGTACGCTTCCCCCTGCCAAGATGGTGGTAGAACCTTTTCATTATGTCTACACCCGACTTGTCTTCGATCTCCCAGAATGTCATTACTATCGAGGGCACTCCTGCAAAAAGGAAACCGCGTGCAAGGCTCATTATACCCTCTCCCTTTTGCAATTTCCCGTATCCGCTGTTGCAGGAGCTTAGAACTGCCAGTCTCGCATTCAGTCTGAGGTTATATATCTCATGTGTATTGAGCATGTCATCTTCGCCTGACTCTCCGCCGGTATCCGTGAAGACCAGCTTGGAGAACATGGGGTCATCATCGTCAATAACCGTGTGCATAGCAAGGTGTATAAACCGGTAATCCCCTGCAATGCTCTTGAAATTTGCTTCACATGCATCTTCGTCAAAAAGGGCTTTTCCCCCGAATATTTCTGCAGCTGCCCTTGCTTCCGCCCTTGCACCAGGCAGGGGAGTGAGTTTGTTGCGATAACCCCTGGCCGGACTGTCAGTATCCTGTCCGGTGGCCATCTCATAGTATGGAGCGAAAGCTATAAGGTCTTTATTGGGACTGATCTCGTGGGTTAGTGTTTCAGTCCATATTGTTGCAGAATAAGCGTAACTTACAGGGTGCTCCCTGAGCAGGTAGGGGAGCGCTGCAAAGTTTATTCCCGAGTGTGGCTCATTGTTGACTGTGAGCAGTTCAAAGGGAAGGTATGAAAGAACCCCGTCGGGAATAAAAATGAGGTTCCTGCCTCTGATAATTTCACTTACCGGCTGTACCAGTATACTGTAAAGCAAATGTGATATTTCTGAAAATGCCCTGAAATTGTTTCCTGCATCGGTTGACAGCGAATTGAAGTTCATCAACCCCAGAAAGGAGTTGACTTTTTCTTCAAGGTTGAAGGGGAGAGGCACTTCTTCCCAGTGTGTGCCGTTCCTGTTTACAACAAAAATGTGCAGCACAGAGTCGTTTATGCTGTATGAAAGGAGGGTTTCACTCCGGGCCATACCGGAACGGACTTTACTTATGCAGACGAAACGGGGATCATATTTAAGGTTGTAATAGTCTGGGTACTCTTTTTCCAGAAATTCAGTAAGCCTTGCCAGTTCCCGGTTTAATTCAAATATTCTCTCTTCCCAGTTGGTGATCCTTTGCTCGTTTGGCCTTGCCCTTTGTCTTTCCTCGTAAATAAGTTCGGTGTAGGCTGTCAGGCTCCTTTTCAAGCCTTCTTCCTCTTCCCTTAGTTCAGGCGGCACACCTCCGAATTCAAGTGCTTCAATATTTCTCATTGAGGCCAGCAGGACAGCTGCCTTGCTGCGCTCTGAAAAGTTGAACCCTTTTTCGATATAAGTTTCGTCACCCGTTTTCCTGTACATATGGTATGCTGCATCTATTGCCTTCGGATATATGTCGCTTTCACTCTGGGAGAGGTGCAGGCGGCTCTCTTCGGTCTGGTATCCCATCCTCATGGTTTCAAGTACACGTAATGTTTTGTCGTATGTCTCAAGACTCAGTCTTATATTCCTGGTATTTCCCTCTTCCAGTCCCAGTTCCTTCAAAGCATTGGCTTTCCTGCTCAGTGTTTCGTAGAGGTATGTATACGACAGGGCGCTTTCTATTCCGGGATTGTCCTCCCAGGAGGAGGATTCAAATGAGCTGCTTATGGCAATAAGCGATTCCTGGTAATAATCCATAGCTGTTCGGTAGTTGCCGAGCATTTCGTAAACTCCCCCCATGTTCATCAGCGCTCGAGACCTGCCCGGATTTCTTTCGCCGAAGTGGTGCTCGAAGATGTGTAGTGCTTTTTCGTACATCTCCATAGCTTTCCCGTAATCGAGAGAAACACTTGCAAAGAGAAGGCCGTAATTCAGGTAGTTGTTTGCCAGTCCGGGATAAAGTTTACCCCGGTGCTCAATGGTCGATTGCAAGGCCATTTCAAAATAGCGGGAGGACTCTTCCTCGTTTCCCAGGTAATAGTAGCTTACTGCCAGGTTCCCTGCAGGAGTCCTTATAGCATGGGGCAGATGCTTTCTTCTGAGTTCAAGAGATTTTTCAAAATAATTTATTGCAGTTTCATACTCTTCAGTATCGAGATAAGATAATCCAATATTGTTGTAAAGGGAAGCAAGCCAGTTAGGAATGCCCTCATGTTTTTCAAAAATTGCCAGAGCCCTGTAATAGTGCTGAAGGGCTCTCGGGGTGTCGCGTCCCTCCCTGTATATGTTCCCCTGGTTCTGGTAAACCACCCCAAGGTTTATATGATCTGTCCCGAAATTCTCTTCCAGAATCACCTGTGCTGTGTCGTAATACCTTATTGCATCATCGTATCTCAGCAGAACCCTGCTGACAACACCCAGGTTGGAGTAAACACCTGCTATCTCAGATGCTTCTGTGTCGGGTCTTTTGTTGTAGAACTGAAGTGTCCTGTTAAGAGACTCAAGTGCTTTTTCATTATGCCCTTCACTGTATTGAGATATTCCAATCCTGTAAAAATGCAGGGCAGAATCGGATGCAATAGTGTCGCCGGAAGCAACTGCAGGATAGGCGGGCAGCTGAAAGATAACCGCCGCCAATATCCAGAATATTGCTATGAAACCGGCTCTTGCTGAAGGCATGGTACTTTTAATAGTTTTATATTATAAAACCGTGCAATCCCTGCAGGCAAACATATAAAATTTATATGATTAATATCCTGAATTTTACGATATTTATTTTTTTAAGTTTCAAGCTAATACCTTACAGGGTTAAGAAAATTGTTTTTCGACCCGCATTTAGTTTGGGTCGAAAAAGCAAAACAGAAAACCCTGCAAATTAAATTAAAAAATATAATTTAGAAAATAAATCATAAAACAAAGTAAAGCAACAAAAAACAAAGTTTCTTATTTAGAAAAAATGAAAACCCGGGATCTTTTTCGTGTCACAAATTTAAGGTTTTCCCACCTATAGATGAACAAAGATTAAAAACCAAGCTGAAAATCACCTGAAAATATTATAAAACCTAACCTGAAACTTTAAAGTCATGAAAACTACAAAAAACTTTTTCAGCCTTTTGGCAGGACTTCCTGAAGAAACAGTTTTAACACGCAACGAACTCGGCACCCTCAGGGGCGGAACCAACGGACTGCCTATCGGAGAAGATGAAGATATAATAATTCCTCCGCCGGGTGACGACGAAGATGAAGAAGAAGAGGAGGAAGAAGAGAAAGAAAATAAAACAGGTTGTATGTATTGAGAAATAAGCAGTATAGACTAAAATATAATCCGGGTGTCTTGAAGTAATAATTACAGGGCCCGGGCAGGAAAACCCCGCCGTATGAAGGTACGGCGGCAGGAAACCGGTAAAAGAGATGGAATATTGATGCAAGTGCCAAATGTTGCATTATGAAGAGGATAGATCACCGGTTTACTGAATGACCTTCAGCCAGGGGAATGCCCAAAATGGGACAAAGTTGAAAGCTGAAGTTTTTTAAAGCTGCAAACGCATCTTCACTATTTGTGAAGTTTGCTGCAGCAAAAGGCAGAAGATGAGTGATTCAAAAACCATATATGATTGCCGCATCCGTATCAGCGTGTTGCGGCTATGTGTGCCGGACTGAAACAGGGCTTTGCTGCAGTTACCGGCAAATACGGTTTTAATAATAACTAAAATATTTTCGCCATGAAAACAATTGAAGGTTTTTTAAAGTTGGAAGAGAATGTACTGGACAGTGCGGCTCTTTCCAGAATACGTGGCGGACGTACAAGCGGCACGGATAGTGGTGAGGAAAAAAAGGCAGAAGAGGAAAAAAAAGAGGAAGATGAAAAGAAACAGGAGGAGCCCAGAAGATGGATCTATGTAAGGCCGAGCCAGATGTTGCTGCCCGATTGAAACATACGTTGACTTGCCTGGAGGACCCGGCAGTCTGCTAAAGAAAAAAAATGATTTGCGAATGAAACATCCTGCGAAATATTGCATAAAAAAGGAAAGCTGAAAGGCTGAAAAATTTTAACAGGTTAGCATGTTTTATAATAAAAAAACCAACCAAAAATGAAAAAAGAACTTAATTATCAGGCATTTATTGATAAATTCCTGAATGGTGAAATGGAAGGAGAAGAGCTTCAGTGGTTCAGAGGCGAGATGGAAGTAAACCCACGTCTTTCCGAAGAGGTCAGGTTGCAGCAGGAAGTCAGCGAAGCAATACTCGATGATGATGTGATGGCTTTGCGCGACCAGATGAACAGGCTGTTTGACAGTGACCGACGGACACTGAAGAAGAAACCGGAAAGGGTTTATTCCCAAGGTATGATCAAGTATGCTGCTGCATCGCTTGTTGCGGTGCTTATTGCAGTTGCATCTGCAGTTTATTTTTACGGCAACCAGCCTGCTGCAGAAGACCTGTTTTCAATGCATTATGAAACATATGACGGAGTTATGAATGTTCGTTCAGGTGATACAGAACTGGATGAATTGATGGTAAATGCCATGCTCCAATACGAGAACAGGGAATTCGGGTCGGCAATTGTATTGTTTGAAGAGGTGCTCGAAAACGATCCGGACAACATTGCCTCAAAATTCTATGCCGGGATTTCATATATGGAAACCGGTCAGTTTGCCAAAGCACTTGGATCACTTGAAGATGTTGTTGAACACGGGGACAATCTCTTTGTCGAGAATGCAGAGTGGTATAAAGGGCTTTGCTATGTTAAACTTGAAGAAAACGAAAAGGCAAGGGAGTATTTCACACGGATAAAAGACGGTGATGGGTATTACAGCAACAGGGCCGCCTCTATCCTGGAATCTCTCTAAAGCTGTTGTAAGGTCCGCTGGCAACGGGCCAGATTAAAAAAAGCCAGTTATGGGTTATTTCAATGAAAATAGAAAGTTGTTGTCGGCAATAAGGGAGCTGAAGGAGGATCTTGAGCGGAAAAACAGGCAGTTTGACTCTATCAGGACGCTTTTTTTGTCAAATGTGTCACATGAACTCAGAACTCCTATGAATGCCATAGTGGGGTTTGCAAATCTGCTTGCAGACGATGAGCTGGGTGCGGAGGATAAAAAGGAGTTTGTCCGCCACATCAATGAAAACAGCGAATTGTTACTCAGGCTTATTGACAATATGGTTGACCTCACATTGCTGCAATCGGGCAAGGTGAAACTTGAAAAGGATAAGCTTTGCCTGAATTCAATGGTGGATGAACTATACATTGAATATAAAAATTGCGAAGCAGTTGAATCCAAAAAGCTCAACCTTATTCCATGCAGGGGGAATGTAAACCTCTCAAATGTGATAACTGACAAAAACCGGCTTAAATCCGCAATGCGGAATCTTATAGAATGTGCTGTAAGAAATACTCCCGAAGGATATGTTAAATTCGGGTTTGGCAAAGATGGCGGCACTATGCGCTTCTTTGTAAGGTATTCAGGGAAAAGATGTGAAATGAACGGGGAAACAAAATCATACAACGGTGGGGGAGAATATTCATGCCACCCTGAAAGCGGAGGCTTGCCGCTGACAATTGCCAGAAGTATTGTTGAGATAATGAACGGCAGGTTCTGGACCGAATCGGAAAGTTATAACGGTTCAGCACTCTATTTTTCCCTGCCCCTGAAAACAAATGGTACTTTAATAGAAAGGTTTTACAGGCTTGGTGTTTCAGCCAGAAAACATATTGCAATGTAACAAGAGTTCTTTTTTTCTTTTTGGTTAAAAAGGCTGCCGTCACACGCCATTTCCATGAGTTGTCTTCCGTCAGTTAAAACTCGCCCGAGTTTATCAAAGTGTGCACGGCAGCCTTTTTTTTTCTTTAGCTTTCCTTGACCAAATAATAAACGTTAAGTTTATTGGACTTAAAACACTTTTATTTCTTAATTATTGGATTTTTCAAAAATACCTGAGTATATTTAGCAGGTCAATTATTTAGCATATTATCCTGATAAATGGCTTTTCCGCATTACAGACAACCAGATGCCATGGATTGCGGTCCTACCTGCCTGAGAATGGTGGCCGCTTTTTACGGTAAACGCTATTCATTGTCTACCCTGAGAGACAGGAGTTATATTACCCGTGAAGGAGTGAGCCTGCTTGGCATTAGTCAGGCCGCCGAAAGTATCGGCTTCAGAACACTTGGTGTCAAACTTACATTTGATCAGCTCGCAGGAGAAGCACGCCTTCCTGCAATTATTCACTGGAACCAGGATCATTTTGTTGTTTTACACAAGATCACCGGTAAAAAAGGCAGGGAAATTTTACATGTTGCTGATCCTGCGGGTGGACTGGTACGGTTCAACAGGGAAGAGTTCATGCGGTGCTGGGCTTCCACAAAGGAAAAAGGAGAAGAGAAAGGGGTGGTACTGCTTCTTGAACCTACACCCGACTTCCATGCGGCTGAGGATGACCGGAAAAACAAGGCAAGTTTTTCTTTTCTTTTTTCATATCTTACACCTTACAGGAAGCTGGTGATACAGCTTTTTCTGGGACTTCTGCTGGCAAGCTTGCTGCAGCTTATATTCCCTTTTCTCACCCAGAGTATTGTTGATTACGGTATCGGCAACCAGAATATAAGCTTTATTTACCTTGTCCTTATCGCACAGCTTGTACTTACTTTAAGCAGGGCATCTGTAGATTTTATAAGGAACTGGATCCTCCTTCATATCGGGGTCAGGGTGAATATATCACTTATTTCCGATTTTCTCATTAAACTGATGAGGCTCCCCATGAGGTTTTTCGACACCAAGCTTACCGGTGACCTTATGCAGCGTATTGGAGATCACAGGAGAATAGAAACATTCCTTACCGGGACAACACTGAGAATTCTTTTTTCACTGGTTAATATTGTGGTGTTCGGACTGGTACTGCTGTACTATAACCGTCTGATATTTGCAATATTTTTTGCAGGAAGCATCCTTTATGCCGCATGGGTCTGGATCTTCCTGAAAAAAAGGGCCGAGCTGGATTACAAAAGGTTTGCACAACAATCAGCCCACCAGAGTAACCTCATCCAGCTTATACAAGGGATGCAGGAGATAAAGCTGCAGGGATGCGAACAACAGAAACGATGGGAATGGGAACAAATCCGTGCCAGACTTTTCAGGATTGGGGTGAAAGGACTGGCTCTGAGGCAGTATCAGCAATCGGGCGCACTTGTCCTCAATGAGATGAAAAATATTGTAATTACAGTTATTGCTGCAACTGCAGTTGTGGAAGGTACAATGACACTCGGTATGATGCTGGCCGTTCAGTATATTATAGGTCAGCTTAACAGTCCCATAGAACAGATTATAACCTTTTTCAATACCACGCAGGATGCAAAGATCAGTCTGGAACGCCTTGGTGAAATTCACAACCGTCCGGATGAAGAGGATTCAGGTGAGGCTAAGGCACACGAGATCCCCGCTAAGACATCCCTGGAGGGCGAATCGGTCTCTTTTCAGTATGAAGGCCCTGAATCAGAGATGGTACTGAAAAATATATCATTCGGTCTGGAAGGGGGCAAAAAGACTGCTATTGTTGGAACATCCGGTAGCGGTAAAACCACCCTTATCCGGCTCCTTCTTGGGTTCTATCCACCTGCGAAAGGAGAGATAAGGCTGGGCAGCAGCAGACTGGATGTTTACAGTGTACGTATGTGGCGAAAGAATTGCGGGGTTGTTATGCAGGACGGCTACATTTTCTCCGACACCATTGCAAACAACATAGCTCCAGGCGAAGAGAGAATAGACAAGGTGAGGCTGCTCAATGCTGCAAAAACGGCAAATATATCCGATTTTATTGAAGAACTTCCCCTGGGGTACAACACCAAAATCGGCAGTGAAGGACATGGACTGAGTGAAGGGCAGAAACAAAGGCTTCTGATCGCCAGAGCCGTTTATAAGGATCCGGCATACATCTTTTTTGATGAAGCGACAAATGCCCTTGATGCAAATAATGAGAAGATAATTATGGAAAACCTCAATGAATTTTTCAGGGGGAAAACAGTAGTTGTTGTTGCGCACAGGCTCAGCACCGTCAAAGATGCCGACCGCATTATTGTACTTGAAAAAGGTGAAATTGCAGAAACCGGCACACATGAAGAACTTGCCCGTAAAAAGGGAGCATACTATACACTGGTAAAGAACCAGCTTGAACTGTGATAAACTATTTATAACCTGAAATTTGTAACGGCTGATGGAAAGGCAAACTGATGATGAAAGCCTGAAAAGGAAAGCTGAAAAGATATCGATCCGGTCGGAAGAGGTACAGGATATAATGGGAACTCCACCCGGCTGGCTTGTAAGGTCGGGTATCGGAGTGATGTTTGCAGTTGTGGTTATTATACTTGCCGGTAGCGGAGTTTTCAGTTATCCAGATATTGTAACCGCCCCGGTCATTATTACCACTGAAAATCCTCCGTCAGTTATTACAGCCCGCTCAACAGGAAGGCTTACAACTATTTTCAGGAAAGACGGGGATTTTGTTAAGTATTCCGATACTTTGGCTGTTATCGAAAATCCTGCACGCCACAGGGATGTATTCAGGTTACTTGATATTCTGAAGGAAGTTAATAACAACGGCAGTCCGGAACAGTATTTTAAAGGGTTCACTTTTCCGCGCGACCTTGTACTTGGCGAGATTCAGCCTTACTATAACCAACTCGTTAAAACTGTAAATGATTTCAATATTTTTGAATCACAGGATTTTTACAAAAGGAAGATCAATGCTCTTGAAGAAGAACTGAAGGAGTATGAACAGTATTTCAGGGTACTTGAATCACAGGAAAATCTGGCACTGACCGATCTTGAGCTTACCAGGAGCCAGTTCAGAAGAGACTCATTACTTTATTCTACGGGTGTTATATCTACATCTGACTTCGAAAAAGCACGCTCTTCACTTCTGGAAAAAGAGCAGGCTGTTGAATCGGCAAGGCTCTCACTTTCAAATACAGCAGTAACTATTGCAAGACTGAGACACTCCATTACCGATACAAGGATGGAGGAGGAGCAGAGGAGACAGGATCTGGTAACCGGTCTTGTAAATGCCCTCAGGCAACTTGAAAGCTCAGTTTCTGCATGGGAAAAAAGATATCTTGTTGTTTCTTCAACTGACGGGATACTGAATTATGTAATGATCTGGAGTGTCCTGCAGGAAGTGAGGGAAGGCGACCCCGTTTTTTCAGTTGTGCCGGAAGATAAGGGGGAGCTTCATGCGCGACTTATATTGCCGCACAGGGGGGCAGGGAAGGTAAGACCCGGACAAATTGTCAATATAAAACTGGACGGCTATCCATATATGGAATTCGGGATGATTGAAGCAAGGGTTCACTCTATTTCCAGCGGCCCGCTTGAAACGGGATTCCCGGCTGTTCTGGATCTTACCAATGGTCCGGTTACATCCTATGGCTATGAAATAGATGTAATACGTGAACTTACAGGAACAGCCGAAATATCAACCGATGATCTGAGCCTGCTCCAAAGAATGGTAAGTCCTCTCAGACATCTCCTGAGACATCGTGCCCGATGACAATCGTCCGGTAAAAGAAGTGGCGGCTCTTTTTCAGAAAAACCATTTGCCCTTTGAGAATAGCCGTTTACCATGTGGTTATTAGACTGTTCCGCTAAACGGAACGAATGAACAGTCCGGCTGTCTGATTTTGGATTTTTTTTTCTTAATTTTGGGAGAATTTTTCCAGACTTCTGTGGTTTGATTTTGCAATTTATTTTTAATCAATTAAAATATAACAAATATGGCGAATGTTAAATATGTATATACCTTTGGTAACAGACAGGCTGAGGGTAATGCAGAAATGAAAGATCTTCTTGGCGGAAAAGGGGCAAATCTTGCAGAAATGAACCTGATAGGCATTCCTGTTCCCCCCGGCTTTACAATTACAACTGAAGCTTGTATTATGTACAACAAACAGGGCAGGGAGAAAACCATCGAATTGATCAGGGATGAAGTTGAAAAGGCAGTAAAATACGTAGAAGATATTATGGGAGCTGGTTTTACCAGCAAAGACAACCCTTGCCTTCTTTCAGTCCGCTCAGGTGCAAAGGCTTCTATGCCGGGGATGATGGACACAGTGCTGAACCTTGGAATGAATGATGAAACAGTTGAGGCGTTGATAGCTAAAACCGGTAATGAAAGATTTGCATGGGACAGCTACAGGAGGTTTATACAGATGTACGGGGATGTTGTGATGGGTCTCAAACCTGAGTCAAAGGAAGACCATGATCCTTTTGATGAAGCTATGGACAAGCTCAAGGAAGAGCTGGGAGTGGAAAATGACAACGAACTCAAGGCAGAAGATTTCAAGGAACTGGTGTCAAGATTTAAAAAGATTGTAAGGGAAAAGGCCGGAAAGGATTTCCCGACCGATCCCTATGAACAGTTATGGGGTTCGGTAATTGCAGTATTTGAAAGCTGGAACAATCCCCGTGCTACATATTACCGCAAGATTAACAAAATCCCTGAGGAATGGGGAACAGCGGTTAATGTGCAGGCGATGGTTTACGGTAATATGGGACAGAATTCTGCTACCGGCGTGGCTTTTACACGTGATGCTGCAACCGGCGAAAAGATATTCAACGGTGAATACCTGATTGATGCGCAGGGTGAGGATGTTGTAGCAGGTACAAGAACTCCCCAGCAGATCACAAAGGAAGGTTCTGTTCGCTGGGCTAAGCTTGCGGCAGTTGATGAAGAGACCAGGAAAAACAGCTATCCTTCCCTTGAAGAGTGCATGCCTGAACTATACAAGGAGCTTTTTGAAATACAGGAAAAGCTGGAAATACATTACAAGGATATGCAGGATATAGAGTTCACCATACAGGAGGGGAAACTCTGGATGCTGCAGACCAGGAACGGGAAACGTACGGGTGCTGCAATGGTAAAGATTGCAATGGATATGCTTCATGAAGGACTGATTGATGAACCCACTGCTGTATTGCGTTGTACTCCTGCAAGACTTGATGAGCTTTTGCATCCGGTATTTGACAAGGGTGAAATGGAGAAATCGGAAGTGATTGCAAAGGGATTGCCTGCATCTCCTGGTGCTGCAACCGGACAAATAGTGTTTTTTGCTGATGATGCGGAGGAGTGGCATGCCAAAGGCAAGGAAGTGTTGCTGGTACGTGTGGAAACATCTCCCGAAGATCTCAAGGGGATGAATCTTGCAAAAGGCATCCTTACAGCCCGCGGGGGAATGACATCCCATGCAGCTGTAGTTGCAAGGGGTATGGGCAAATGCTGTGTTTCAGGAGCAGGCAAGCTGAAGGTAAACTACAGGGAAAAGACTGTTTCCGTTGACGGTAAGGTTTACAGCGAAGGAGACTGGCTTTCGCTGAATGGTACAACCGGAAATGTTTACGAAGGAAAAATTCCGACCATCAATCCGGAGCTTACAGGAAGTTTTGGGGAGCTGATGGAGCTGACTGACAAATATACAAGGATGTATGTACGCACAAACGCCGATTCACCTCACGATTCGAAGGTTGCAAGAAAATTCGGTGCAGGGGGAATAGGACTTTGCCGTACAGAGCATATGTTTTTCGAAGGCGACCGTATCAGGTTGATGCGCCAGATGATACTTGCAGATGATGAAAGCGGGCGCAGAAAAGCCCTTGAAAAGCTGTTGCCTGTCCAGAGGTCAGATTTCGAAGGTATCTTTGAGGCGATGCAGGACTTGCCCGTAACTGTAAGATTGCTTGATCCGCCCCTGCATGAGTTTGTTCCCCACGAAAAAAAGAACCAGGAAGAGATGGCAAAGGACATGGGAATTTCGGCTGAAGAGGTAAAGGCAAAGGTTGATTCGCTTCATGAGTTCAACCCTATGCTCGGGCACAGGGGATGCCGTCTTGGCAATACCTACCCTGAAATTACCGAAATGCAGTCAAGGGCAATAATAGAGGCTGCTCTTAACCTGAAGAAGAAAAATATAACGGCGGTACCTGAAATAATGATTCCGCTGACTGGAAACGTCGAAGAGATGGAATTGCAGGCTGAGATAGTCCGCAATACCGCAGAAGAGGTTTTCAGTGCATATAATGACAGGATCGATTATCTTGTAGGGACCATGATAGAGGTGCCCAGGGCATGCCTTACAGCCGACAAGATCGCCGGTGCAGCCGATTTCTTCTCATTCGGAACAAATGACCTGACTCAGATGACATTCGGCTACTCACGCGATGATGCCGGCACATTCCTCGATATATACCTGGAAAAAGGAATACTGAAAGTAGACCCCTTCCAGGTGCTAGATCAGGAGGGAGTGGGACAGCTGGTGGACATGGCTGTCAAAAAAGGAAGGAAAACCAAAAAGGATCTGAAGATTGGTATATGCGGTGAGCATGGAGGTGAGCCGTCATCGGTTGAGTTTTGCCACAGAGCCGGAATGGATTATGTAAGCTGTTCTCCCTACAGGGTTCCGGTGGCCAGACTGGCAGCCGCACATGCAGCAATAAAGGATATGGAATAAACAAATAATGATCGTCCCCTGCCATTCATTGCGCATTGAAATATCTGCGGGGTGGGGGTCTGGGGCGAAAAATTATAAACTAACAGTTTGAATTGATCAAAAACTTTTTTCGAACTACCTTAAATACATAACTCGTAAATTCAGATAAAAAAGCAGCGTTTTTTACAAATGCTGCTTTTTTCTTTAAATTAGCATTTTGTTTCCGGTTTATTGGTTATTTTTGAGATATAAATATCATTTCCCAGTCTATTAAAATTAAAATTCCCGTTTATGGATACTAAGGACCCCGTTCAAAAAACAAAGATTGACCTGTCAGCTTATGGCATTGAAAATCCGGGACAGGTATTTCACAACCTCTCATATGAAGAACTGTTCAGGCACGAAACCGACCCGAACCTGGAAGGCCTTGAAAAAGGCTTTGTTACAAGTACAGGTGCGGTTGCTGTTGATACAGGAATATTTACCGGCCGCTCTCCAAAAGACAAGTATATAGTGAAAGAGCCTTCTTCAGAGAAAAATATCTGGTGGAAATCTCCCGAAAGAAAAAGTTCGGATAACAAACCTATTTCACCTGAGGTTTGGGAACACCTGAAAACGCTTGCCCAGAAGCAGCTTTCAGGCAAAAGGCTGTATGTTCAGGATGCATTTGCCGGTGCTAATCCCGATACAAGAATAGGCATAAGGGTTATAACCGAAGTTGCATGGATGGCACATTTTGTGAAAAACATGTTTATCAGGCCGACAGAAGAGGAGCTTGAAAACTTCAAGCCGGATTTTGTAATGCTGAATGCACCGAAAATCACAAATCCCAAATGGGAAGAACAGGGATTGAACAGTGAGGTGTTTGTTGCATTTAACATTGGCGCCGGTATGGCATGTGTGGGCGGAACGTGGTACGGAGGAGAGATAAAAAAGGGCTTCTTTTCAATAATGAACTACCTGCTCCCCCTGAAAAATATTGCATCAATGCACTGTTCTGCCAATATGGGAGATAAAGGTGACACAGCCATTATGTTCGGCCTTTCAGGAACGGGCAAAACCACACTTTCTGCCGATCCTAAAAGAAAGCTTATTGGAGATGACGAACATGGATGGGATGATGATGGAATATTTAATTTTGAGGGAGGCTGCTATGCAAAGGTAATCAACCTGAGCAAGGAAAATGAACCCGATATTTACAATTCAATGAAGCGTGACGCATTACTTGAAAATGTGGTTTACGACGAAAAAACGGGTGTAGTGGATATGAGTGACAGTTCAAAAACCGAGAACACAAGGATGTCATATCCGATTTATCATATTAAAAATATTGTAAAACCAGTTTCCAAAGGAGGCCATGCCAAAAACATAATTTTCCTTACAGCAGATGCCTTTGGTATCCTGCCACCGGTTGCCAGATTAACCCGCGACCAGGCAATGTACCACTTTCTGAGCGGATACACTGCAAAGGTAGCGGGAACTGAAAGGGGAATAACTGAACCCAAACCCACTTTTTCTGCTGCTTTCGGTGCTGCTTTCCTCCTTCTGCACCCAACTGTTTATGCGCGTGAGCTTGCCAGAAAGATGGATGCTCATAACTCGAAGGCGTATCTTGTCAATACCGGATGGGTAGGCGGAAAATACGGAGTAGGGAAAAGGATTGACATACCGGCTACAAGAACAATTATAGATGCAATACACGACGGTTCAATTCTGGAAGCTGAATATGAAACAATGCCTGTCTTCAATTTATCCATCCCCAAAACCCTAAAAGGTGTTGACAGCAGAATCCTGAATCCCAGGAATATGTGGGAGGACAAGGAGGAGTATGACAGAATCTGCTGTGAGTTGGCCCAAAAATTCATCAACAATTTTGAGATGTTTACCGACTCTGATGAAGGCAAGCGGCTGGTAGCCGCAGGTCCCAAATTATAATAAATCAAGTTTATTAAGTGTGTTGAATTTTTAAAAAGGCTGTCTAAAATGAAATATTAAACTCCTGATAACTGGAAATATTTCAGGATAGCAGTACAAATAGAAAGAGGGTGTTTCAGGTTTTTGAGACACCCTCTCTTTTTATAAAATTGAATAGATCCGGAAGTGTTTTAACAACTTTAACGTCCTGAAAAAAGCTCCAGATATTTTTCCTGAAGATCTTCCTCTTCAAGGTTGAAATAGCCGTACATCCTGTTGCCTTTCCAGACTATCCCCACCTCACCATTCCACCGGTCATCTATCCTGTGAATACCTTCCGAAATTTCGGCATCCTGTCCGCTGAATTCATAATAACTGGCAAGTATATCCTTACATTCATCCCTGCTTTCCTTTTCTATTACGAACAGGTTGAACCTGCTTCCGTCAATTTCATATGTCGACACAAATGCACGTGAAAGGAAAGTGTGCCCCAGGAAATTGGTATTGATGAACTCTTCGGAATACTCCACTTTTCCTTCTTCAGGAAGGGCATAGACTATTTCCGGGAACTGAGGATCAGGATCCAGCATCCCTGCAACATGTCTTGCCAGGTTCTCCATTGCCTCTTTAGTCTCTTCGGAAGTGTCGTGACTCCTGATCTTCACATAACAGTCGGCTACAAAGAAATGTAAAATCCCTTCAGCAGTGTATCCTTCCACCCCGATGTCAACAAGATCGGGCACCCTTGGCCTCTCCTGGGAATAAACTCCAAAAGCAGTAACAGGATCACCCTGGCGGTAAATTTCCATAACAATGTAAATGTTGTTGTCTTCTGAGTTTACAAATTCACCCCAGTACATTTCCTGGAAGTCGTATGCATAAAAGAGGTCTGCTGCCCCATTGATAATATCCCATAAAGTTTCGGGAGTGTAAACCACAATTTCTTCCGGCTCTTCCCAACCGTCCATATCAGGGAAAAACCTGGTGTGATCGGCGGCAGCATAATTCATTGTCCCTGAAATAAAAAACAAAACTGCCGCAAGAAAGGCTAAAACCATTGTTTTAAATCTTTTTCCTGATGTTTCTCTCATATCTGCTCAATTTTTGGTTTTCGTATTGTTCTGAAATTCTTCCGCCTGTTTTATCACGTTAGAAAATCGGAGGGTATATGACGTATCCTGTCAATATCCCTTATCTTTTGGGCTACATTGAACCCCTGAACACATTTCACGCTGCAGGAAGTGCAGTTGCCGCATGCATCAGCATTCAGGCTGAGTGAATCCATCGTTTCACGTGCAAGTGACAGGTCCCTGTAACCGTAAGCATACATATATGAACGCATTATGTCGGGGACAGGCAGTTTTTGCGGGCACTGGGCTATACATTTTTCACAGCCCAGGCAGAACATGCCTGCGGTTTGTTCATCCAGCCTCAGGTCTTTTATTTCCTGCTCAGTCATCGAAATATCCTTGTTCACCTCGAAGTTATCTTCCAGTTCATGGAATGCTGTTACTCCCGGAATTGAAGTATGTACATTTTCATCCTGAAGGACAAACTTCAGGGCTGCCTTTGTGTTGATCGGGTCATTCCTCTCCCTGTCCCAGTAAGCACCGGCCATGGTTTTTTGTGCAATAACACCGATTCCTGCTGCATTCGCTTCGGCTACAGCCTTTTTAAGGTCAGCGTAGTACTCCATCCTGAAATTGTAAGAGGTGAGAACAACGTCGTAAACATTGCTTTTAATGACAGCCCTTATCACTTCAGGCTCATTTGAATGTGTGCTTACTCCAAGGAATTTCGCCCTTCCGCTCTCCTTTATCTTCTTAAAAACCGACAAAAGTTCCGGATCAAGGGTTTGCTCTGCTGTGGGGCGGTGAAAATGAAGAATGTCAACATAATCAAGCTGCAGCCTTTTCATGCTGACATCAAACTGTCCCATAAGCTGCTCCTCGTTTTCGCCCCTTATTTTTGTGGCAATATAGTAGGAGTCCCTGGGCCTGTCCTTCAAAAGTTCCCCGAGCATCTCTTCGTTCCTCCCATTCTGGTAACTGTATGCAGTATCAAGAAACTTCATTCCCCCGTCAAGGGCCATGGTTACTATTCTGGGATTATCCACACGCATTACACCAAGGTTTACCACAGGCACCCTTATACCTGTTTTTCCAAGTGTGCGGTAAATAATTCCGTTACTTCCTTCCGGCTTTGTGTTTCTCAAAGCAGAAGCGTGCAAAGTTCCGCTGCCCGCAAGGATACTGCCTGCTGCTCCGGCGGCGGATAATTTAAGAAAGTTGCGGCGGTCGAGTGATTTCTTCATGGTGATATGGGTTTAGTTTGGCATTATTGTTAAATTCAAGAATAATACTTTTTACTCCTAATAACTCTACAAAATACAAAAATATTGGAAAAACACACTGGCAAACAAATTATTTATAGTTGGATTAAATAATTCTTCCGGATAATTATCAGGAAAAGCAATGCCGGAACTCTGCCTTCCCGGGACATTTACTTAGCAGTCCTGCAGCTGGTGAAAGCAAAGATCAGGCCGGAACTCTACCTTCCCAGGATATTCCCGTAGGCCTCGCGAACCATCCTGTCGTATGCGTCATAAAGCTCTTTGACTTCCCTTTCGTCAGGCCTGCCGTCAATTCTCCATTGATTTGTTTTTTCGTTTGTCATATTGTAGATGTTACGTGTTACCTCCAGAAGCTGTTGGGTTATTCCTGTGTTGTCAGAATTGAAAACTTTGGTTGTGTTTATATAATATTGTGTGGAACCTCTCCTTGAAGGTATCATAATATCTTTTACTTCAAGGGCATAGTCGCATATTTCCGAATTTTCCCCTCCGGGGGCAGTGACAGTTTCGGGAAGGTGCCCGCCGGGTGTCAGCCATACCGGTATGGCGACAGATCCGAGGGGGAAGCCTACCATTGACCACATAGCGGTAAGCAACGGAGATTCCCCTTCTTTTACACCCTGTACAACAAGAGATGATGTTGAAGTGAAACGGTTGATATAGTCCTGGAAGTAAACAAAATTATCCTGGCTCTCCGGCGGCATGTTTACCCTTGCATTATGACCGGTATACCAGTTTTCAAGCGATATGAGGACTTCTTCAAGAAGGAACTGAAGTGAAAGATTTCCTTCACCCGATGCCCTGTAAAACATATTTTCGGCTGTTCCGTAGCGGATATATCCTGCCCCTTCGTTCCATTCACCGTCAAAAGAGAAGTTAGTCCGCACTATGTATCCGTGAGGTGCAACTCTTTTGTCATCAGCATCAAACCGGGTATATGTATAATGGCCGGTTTCAAAAAATGCAGCTCCTCCCTGTGCATCAATTACTCCAAAATTGGATCGCACATTGCGGGGCTGCGGATAATCTTCAATAAACCTTTCAAAATCCTCAACCGTTTCACACTCCATAAGCGCCTCTCTCATGAATCTGCCGTTATTTGCACCGTCTCCTTCTATATTGTAGGAGAGGGTGTTCATAACTGAAAAACCTGCACTGTTGAAGCCTATCCAGATCCTTTCAGCATCGGCATCACCGGAATTGACAAGTGCAATGGCATCATATTTCCCGTCATTTATGAATACCAGCTTATTGTCGAATGCCTGGGTATCCCTGTGTTTCCACATAAGGGGACGACCGTCGGGTGTATATTTACCCGATATGATAACTGATGTGCAGGGTACTGCCTGCACAAAAAATATGATAAACAATAATAAAGTAACAACACTTCTTTTCATAACTGTAATTTATTTTAAGGTTTTAAAATTAATTCCGCTTTGTCCGTTTCCTGGTCTGTCGGGATCCCGGTTTTTCCGGATCCTGATTTTTCCGGATTCCGGTCTGCCGAGGTTCTGGTTTGTCCGTTTCCTGGTCTGTCTGGATTCCGGTTTACCGGGATTCCGTTCTGTCGGGATCCTGGGTTTTCCGGGTTGAGTTACTTTTTATCAAACTGCTTTGCCTCTTCCCAGATTACATTCATCTCGTCAAGGGTCATTTCCCTGAGCGACCTCCCTGCCTGTATTGTTTTTTCTTCAAGGTATCCGAAACGTTTTATAAATTTCTGGTTGGTTTTTTCAAGCGCATTTTCGGGGTCTATACCATAAAGCCTGGCTGCATTTACAATTGAAAATAAAAGGTCGCCAAATTCGGCCTCAGTCTTCTCCCTGTCACTTTTATCAATCTCGCTCCTCAACTCCCCTATCTCTTCCATTACCTTGTCCCATATCTGATGCTGCTTTTCCCAGTCAAATCCAACCCCCTTCACTTTATCCTGAATCCTGTTGGCCTTTATAAGGGCAGGAAGGGCAGAGGGTACACCGGAAAGAACTTTCCGGTCGGATTCCTTTATTTTCAAATGTTCCCAGTTATCCTTTACCTCTTCTTCACTTGATACTTCAGTGTTGCCGAAGACGTGGGGATGACGTGAGATCAGCTTGTTGTTGATGGACTTTGCAATATCCCCGATATCGAATTCGCCGGTTTCAGAACCAATTTTTGCATAAAAGACTATATGAAGAAGCAGGTCTCCCAGTTCTGTTTTTATTTCCCGGGGGTTGTTCCCGGAAATAGCATCGGCCAGCTCATAAGTCTCCTCTATGGTTAAATTCCTGAGGGTTTCAAAAGTCTGTTTCCTGTCCCACGGACATTTTTCCCTAAGTTCATCCATTATTTCGAGAAGCTTTTTGAATTCGGTCAGACTTTTATCCATAATAGTTATAATCTTATTTATTCTTATCCCTGAACTTCACCCTTACACTTGAGCTGGTGTCAAGATTAAGCAGGTCTGCCAGATTTCCTTTGTAAATGGCAACTTCCATAAGATCCAATGAGTTGAAAAGCGCCAGCATCTCACCGGGTGAAGTTGTACCGTATATATTGTTGAGCCTGTTTATCCGGTAATGATTGCTTTGAACCAGTATCTCGAAGGGACGTCCTTTACCCACACGCTCAAACAGCTCACGTGTAATATTTGTTATTGCATTTTTGTAGGAATCTATATAAATAATACTTCCGGTAATGATGTTTTCATCAATTGTGGCACGCCTGGGAGTGCTTCTGGAAAAATCTTCAACTTTATCTCCCAGTCCGGCAATATCTTTGCCCGAAGCAAGATGGCAGGCGGCACGGGTAAATGGTTTAAGTGAGGCAAAGGAAGATTCTCCTGTATTTCCGGCAAGAGTAACGATCATATCAGGGTCTTTCCTGAAAAGCAGTCCGAACAAACCACTGTCAGCACTTATGAAGTAATGTCCGTCATATTTTGCTGCCAGGTAAACCGGAGTTTTACTGCATTCACTGTTCAGCCAGATTGTGTGAACGGTGCCTGCAGGAAAATGGGTATAGCTGTTTTTAAGAATAAATGCCGCCTGGGCAATATTAAAGGGCTGGATACTGTGTGAAATGTCAACAAGTGTTGCATCAGGTAAGCCGGAGAGGATATCCCCCTTTACTGCTCCACTGTAATAATCATCCCGGTTCCAGTCACTTGTAAGAGTTATAACAGACATTTCAATAAATTGGACTTTTTATCTGTTTGTGTGAAATTTTTGAAAAAAAAAAATACTTCGTTAATTTTCCATATTAACGGTTTTCAGTATTGCTGACTTAGCCTGATGGAAAATTCATTTATATTTGCAAAACCAAAAGTAAACATTATTTGACAAATTTTATGATAGAGCATCTCATATATTTGGAAGGCGTTGATCCTGTAGTCCTTTACGGAGCAAACAACAACCTGCTCGATAAAATAAAAAGCTATTTCCCAAGACTGAAGATAGTGGCAAGAGGTAATGAGATCCGTGTTTACGGAGAGGAAGAACAGATAATTTTGTTTGAAGACAAGATAAGGATGTTGATGGAGCATCTTCAGAAATATAATCGTCTTGCAGAGAGAGACATTGAAGAGATAATGGGAAAAGAAGAGTCAAATACCGTAATTGAAGATGAGGACGAAGATACCCTTGTTTTCGGAAACCAGGGTAAACAGATAAAAGCCAAAACTGTTAATCAGCGCAGGATGGCGAAGGATTACCTGGATAATGACCTCCTCTTTGCTATTGGACCTGCAGGAACGGGCAAGACATATACGGCTATTGCCTTGGCTGTAAAGGCTTTCAAAAACAGGGAGGTAAAAAAGATCATTCTAACCCGTCCTGCAGTTGAAGCCGGTGAGCACCTCGGGTTCCTGCCGGGCGATGTCAGGGAAAAACTCGACCCCTACCTTCAGCCCCTTTACGATGCGCTCAATGATATGATTCCTCCCAGAAAGCTACAGGATTACCTTAGCGAAGGGACAATACAAATAGCGCCACTGGCTTACATGAGGGGACGCACACTTGACAATGCCGCTGTTATTCTTGATGAAGCACAGAATGCAACCGTAAAGCAGCTGAAGATGTTCCTTACCAGAATGGGGAAGAATGCCAAGTTCATTGTTAACGGGGATATTACCCAGATAGATCTGCCCGATAAGAGGCAGTCAGGACTCATGCCTGCACTTAAAATACTTTCGCATATAAGGGGGATTTCTGTAATATACCTTGATGAAAGGGATATAATAAGGCACAGGCTGGTAAGGCATATTGTGAAGGCTTACGAAGAGCATTTAAGTGAAAAGGATGCAGGAGTTAAAAAGAAAACTTCTCCCGGCCGCAGTCAACAAAAGGATGAGTAGGTTGTTTCTTAGCAAAAAAGTAACCGGATTATTCTCAATCAAATATTTTTCGGGCGCTCCGGATTGCCTGGTAATCACCTTGTTAACTAAAATTAATTATTTTTTTCGGGTGCTCCGGATCACCCGTGATACTTTTTATTAACCAAAAACTAATTATTTTTCAATCAGATGGAAAAAGCTATTATTGAAACCAATTTCAGGTTGCCCGGACTAAAAAACCGTTATAAGGGAAAAGTAAGGGATGTGTACCATTTTGACGGAGGTTATCTTGTTATGGTGGTAACTGACCGTATTTCAGCATTTGATTATGTGCTTCCAAAAGGAGTGCCCTTTAAGGGACAGGTTCTTAACCAGATAGCTTCGATTTTTCTCGATGCTACCTCAGATATTGTTCCTAACTGGAAGATCGATTCACCTGACCCGATGGTTACTGCCGGATATTTTGCAGAACCTTTCATGGTTGAAATGGTTATACGGGGATATCTTACCGGGCACGTCTGGCGTGTATACAAATCGGGTAAACGCGAAATATGTGGAGTGCGGCTGCCCGAAGGGATGAAGGAACATGAAAAGTTCCCTGAACCAATAATTACCCCAACTACCAAGGCCACCGAAGGACATGACGAGGATATTTCAAAAGAGGAGATCATTTCAGGCGGACTGGTAACTAAGGAGGATTATGAAAAACTTGAAAAGTTTACGTATTACCTGTTTGAGAAAGGGACGCAAATGGCTGCTGAAAAGGGACTGATACTTGTAGATACCAAATATGAATTTGGAAAAAGAAACGGTGAAATAATCCTGATAGATGAAGTGCATACACCCGATTCATCCAGGTATTTTTATTCCAGAGGATACGAAGAAAGACTTGAAAAAGGTGAGCCTCAAAAGCAGCTATCCAAGGAATTTGTTCGTGAATGGCTGATTGACAAAGGTTTCAGTGGGAAAGACGGGGAAAAGATGCCTTCTCTTCCCGATGATTTCATTAACAGTGTATCAGAAAGGTATATTGAACTGTTTGAAAAAATCACCGGAGAAAAGTTTGTGAAAGCTGACAACAAAGATGTTACTTTGCGAATAGAAAATAATATAAACGGGTTTCTTGACAGGCTTTAGGAATTAAATAATTCTCCATAACCTGACCATTCACCCCGGGAGGCGGGTTTAACTCCGGTTTATGCTTGCGCTAACACTTTAACAGCACATCCGGTTCGTTTAAAGCCCCGCCAGATCAGGGGCACAATTAAGTGAGGCAGGTTCTGAAATTTTTTTATTCAAATTTATGGAACACCCCGGATGGTTAAAACTACCGGGGTTTTTCTTTTGCAGGATACCTTTACACTATTTGCCATACTTATTAATAATGATTTTAAATAATTCCCGGGATATATGGTTTTTCTCATTTCCCAGTGCTTATAGCCGTTTTCTTTTAAATTAATTTTTCAGAAAAAAAATATGTTATTAAACATATATATATTGAGATTTTCTATATTTAGGCTTTATTTAAATTTGGTTTGCTAAAGCAAACTCTCTTTAAAAACTCAACAATTAACCGTTCAAACAATTTCAAATCTATGCGAGTTAAAAGGATCAGTAAAAAAATCCCCGAACTTCCCGAATCCCCCGAAAAAGTGGATTTGTCGCTTCTTGATCCGCTGATAGAAAAATTCAGCGGCAAAAAAGGAATAACCATTCCGGTTCTTCAGGGAGCCCAGGAAATATTCGGTTTCATTCCAAGAGAAGTATTTATCAGGTTATCTGAAGAACTGAACCTGGAGCTGAACGAGCTGTACGGTGTGGCCACCTTTTATGCCCAGTTCAGACTTAGCCCGGTTGGCAAAATGATCATAAAAGTATGCCACGGAACAGCCTGTCATGTTCAAAATGCAGGCACAATTACCGAATCTTTGCAGGAATCCCTGAAAGTAGAGGATGGGTGTACAACTGAAGACGGACTCTTCACACTTGAATCGGTAGCCTGCCTTGGCTGCTGCTCTCTTGCACCGGTAATGATGATAGGGGATGAAACCTATGGCAAACTTACAGGCAATGAGGCCGTTAAAATCATAAAAGAACTGAAGCTCAAGGAAAAAAATTAACCGGAATAAATATTTCAAATCATGACAAAAACCAAAGTAATAATAGGCCTTGGCAGTTGCGGCGTTGCAGCCGGAGCCGGCAAGGTATATAAAAAAATCAGTGAATTGAAGGAAGCCGAGAATCTTGATTTTGAACTGGGAAAGACAAGCTGCGTGGGAATGTGCTACCGTGAGCCGCTGGTAGAGGTGATTGATGAAAACGGCAGCTTTCTTTATGGCGGGATAGACGAAGATAAGGCAGTTGAACTTATCAACAAGCATGTCAATAATAACAATCCGGTGAGGGACTATATAGTTGTAACCGATCTTTATGATACACCTGACAGGAAGTACCTTGAAGGGCAGGTTAAGATAGCCCTTCGCAATTGCGGAATGATCGATCCGGAAATAATTGCCGAATATGAAGAAAGGGGAGGTTACGGGGCTGTCAGGAAGATTGTTGAAAATAAGATCCCTCCGGAAAATGTGATAAAGGAGGTGATGGATAGCGGACTCCGCGGCAGGGGCGGTGGTGGTTTTCCTACCGGACTGAAATGGAAGTTTGCACACAAGAACAAGTCCGATAACAAATATATCATCTGCAATGCCGATGAAGGAGACCCCGGGGCTTTTATGGACAGGTCGCTCCTGGAAGGAGACCCCCACTCTGTCCTTGAAGGTATGATCATAGCAGGGTATGCTGTGGGTGCCAATGAAGGTGTCATATATTGCCGCGCTGAATATCCCCTTGCCTTAAAAAGGCTTGCCATAGCAATTGAACAGGCTGAAGACAGGGGATACCTTGGAAGCAACATATTGGGAAAAGAAGGTTTTGATTTCCGCATAACTGTCAAGGAGGGAGCCGGTGCTTTCGTTTGCGGTGAGGAGACTGCTCTTATAGCTTCAATAGAAGGAGAAAGGGGAATGCCCAGGAAAAGGCCTCCCTTCCCGGCTGAATCAGGATTATGGAGGAAGCCTTCAAACATCAACAATGTGGAAACTTTTGCCAATATTCCATGGATAATAGATAAAGGAGGTTCTGCATATGCAAAATATGGAACCGAGAAAAGTAAAGGCACAAAGGTATTTGCACTTGCAGGGAAAATTAATCATGGCGGACTGGTAGAGGTGCCTATGGGAATTACCATTAAGGATGTTATATTCAAGCTTGGAGGAGGGATACCCGGAGGGAAGAAATTTAAGGCTGTACAGCTTGGCGGACCTTCAGGCGGATGCATCCCCGAATATCTTTCCAGTACTGTAGTGGATTTCGATTCTGTTACGGCTACGGGCGCCATCATGGGGTCCGGCGGAATGGTTGTTATGGATGAAACCACATGTATGGTAGATGTTGCCAAATTTTTTCTGGATTTCACTAGAAAAGAGTCATGTGGCAAATGCACCTTCTGCCGTGTAGGAACGAAAAGAATGCTTGAGATACTCATTCGTATAACCGAAGGAGAAGGGGAGACGAAGGATATGGAGAAACTTGAAGAGCTGGCATACCAGATAAAGGACAGCTCTTTGTGTGGACTTGGACAGACTGCTCCAAACCCGGTTCTGACAACGCTGAAATATTTCAGGGATGAGTATGAGGCACATATCAGCCAGAAAAAATGCCCTTCACTTACCTGTAAAAAGCTTCTGACATATGAGGTGAATGAGGAGAACTGCACAGGATGTACGGTTTGCGCCAAAAACTGTCCGGTTGACGCCATTGAGGGAGCCAGGAAAGAGGTTCATTTCATAAAACAGGATATATGCATACGTTGCGGTGTTTGTTTCAACAAATGCAAATTTGATGCAATAAACCTGTCATAGCCTAAAAATATTATTAATCAACAAACTTACTTTGTTCACATGGAGGAATTAAATATTACATTGAACGGAAAAAACCTTACCGGCAAGCCCGGAGAAACAATATTAAGCCTCGCCAAACGCAACAATATAGAAATTCCCACTCTGTGCCATGATCCCCGGCTGGAGCCGTTTACTTCCTGTTATTTGTGCGTAGTGGAAGTAGAGGGAGCAAAAGGACTGGAGCCTGCCTGTTCTACAAAAATAGCGGAAGGCATGGTTGTGAATACTGAAAACGAAAAGGGTGGGAAAGGCCGTAAAATGGCACTCGACCTCTTAGTCAGCAACCATTTTGCCGATTGCGAAGCCCCCTGCAAACAGACCTGTCCGGCCGGAGTTGATGTTCAGGCCTATATTTCACTAATAGAAAAAGGACTCTACAGTGAGGCCGTGGAAGTGATCAAGCAGGTCAATCCCCTGCCGGCAATATGCGGACGTGTATGTGTCAGGCCATGCGAGGTTGCCTGCAGGCGGAACTTTCTTGATGAAGGTACTGCAGTAGGCATAGATTACCTGAAAAGATTTACATCTGATATTGACCTTGAGTCGCCTAAACGTTATGTTCCAAAGGTGGAACCCTCAACAGGGAAAAAGGTTGCCATAATAGGTGCCGGGCCTGGTGGACTCTCATGCGGATGGTTCCTTCAACTGAATGGCCATCAGTGCGATATTTTCGAAGCAAATGAATATGCAGGAGGCTGGCTCAGGTACGGGATACCGGAATACAGGCTTCCGAACGACCTGCTTCAAAAAGAAGTAGATGCCATTACCGAACTGGGTGTGAATATCCATTATGGTAAAAGACTTGGAAAGAATCTCAGCTATTCAGAGTTAAAGGACAGGTATGATGCCGTTATTCTTACCATAGGCTCGCAAAGGGGTACCCTTATTGGATGTGACGGAGAGGATGCTCAAAATGTTTTCTCGGGAATAGATTTCCTAAGGAACATGGAAATGACCGGACAAAGGTATGATTTTTCAGGTAAAACCGTGGCAGTAGTAGGAGGGGGTAATACGGCGATGGATTGCTGCCGTACTTCGGTAAGATGCGGCGCGGAAAAGGTAATTGTCATTTACCGCCGAACGGAAAAGGAGATGCCTGCAAACCCAATTGAAATACATGAATCCAAAATTGAAGGGGTGGAGTACATGTTCCTTACCAATCCGGTTCTTGTAAACAAGAATGAAAAAGGCGAGGTGAAGTCGGTAACATGCATAAAGATGGAGCTGGGAGAGCCCGATTCCTCCGGCAGACGGCGTCCCGTGCCAATTGAAGGCTCGGAGTTTGATGTCGGGGTTGACTATATCCTGGCTGCAATCGGACAGAAAACTGAAGTTGATTTCCTTGACGATATAAACAGCAATGCATCTGATGGCCAGCTGAAGCTTAACAAATGGGGCGATATTGATGCTGATCCGCAAACATTGCAGACTGGCATACCCAACGTTTTTGCCGCTGGTGACGGTGTAACCGGTCCTGCCACCATTATAGAAGCAATAGACCAGGCAAAGACAGCTTCAAAGAGCTGCCACCGGTATCTCACCGGTGAAAAACCGGAGGCGGAAGAGTATGAGTTTATAAGTAAAAGGGAAAATTTCCGTGAACTGAAGGTTGATGATTTTACCGGCCGTTACCGTAAGCAGTTCAGGCATGAAATGCCCACTCTTCCGCCGGAAGAGAGGATGAACTTTAACGAGGTGGAGCTGGGATATGAGAATGAAGAGGTGGCTGTTAAGGAAGCTGAAAGATGCTTTGAATGCGGTTGTTCCGAATTCTTTACATGTGACCTGAAAAAATATGCAACCCGCTACAAGGCGGTACAGGACAAGTTTACGGGCGAGTTCAAGGAGTATGAAGTGGATTTTTCACATCCCTATGTTGAAATTGATAATACAAAGTGTATCCTTTGCTCACGATGCATAAGGATTTGCAATGAGGTGAACGGTGCAAATGCGCTGGGACTTGTGAACAGGGGTTTTGAAACATACGTGGCACCCAGTCTGGGTGATTCCCTGTCAGATACCCGCTGCGAGTCTTGCGGACTTTTCATTTCTACATGTCCCACAGCCGCCCTGACAGAGAACACGGCTTTCAAACCTCTGCCCGTAGAGTTGGATAAGGCAACTGCTATATGCAATTACTGCTCCATAGGATGCGAAATTAACCTGCACTACAAGAACCGTTTCGTTGTAAGTGTGTCAGGGACAAACGGACAGGTTAACAAGAACGGCAATATTTGCCGCTATGCCATGTTTGGTTATCATTACCTGAATGACCGTGAAAGGATAACTAAACCTATGAAGAAGGTGAACGGGGAGTTTAAGGAAATAGATTTTGAGGAGGCTCTGGATATAATTGTATCCAGGATCAAATCTGTTGAACCCGACAGGAATTCATTTTTTGGTGGCGCCAGGCTGACCAATGAAGAGCTGTATCTTGTACAGAAACTTGCAAGGGCAGGGGCCAAAACCAATAATGTTGGCAGCTTTCATTACCTGGGCAGGGGGGATGGATATATGAGGAGCTCTGATGGCTCAGTTCCCCTGGATCTCCTTAAAGGAGCTTCCAAAATATATCTTTTAGGTTCTGAAATAAACAGGGACAATGCAGTAGCCGGTTTTACAATAAACAACATGAAAGTGCTGCACAATGTTCCGGTTGAACTGGTAACCGACCGTAAGGAAAGCAGCATGGAGCATAAGGTTGATAAAAAGTGGGAGGTAAAATCATATTATCACTTCGTGAAAGCCCTGAACCACTTTTACCTTTCGGCCAATTTGCAAAATGACCTGTACATAAAGGATAATTGTGAGGAATTTGAAAAGTACAGGGAGGCGCTTCTTAAAGAGGATTTTGAAAAATTGTACAAAAAGTCAGGTTTCTGCTGTGAGGAATGTTTCAATTTGTTTGCAGAAGATTTTAACAAACAGAAAAATGCCGTACTTCTGTTTTCAGAAAAGGAGGTTTCATCTGAAACCGTTACCGAACTTTTTAACCTGGCAATGATAACCGGCAAGCTGGGGAAAACTGTTATGGGACTTCTGGCATTGAAAGAAAAGAATAATTCACAGGGGGTATTTGATATGGGAGTTGACAGTCGCATTGGCCCAGGCAGGGTCCCCCTGGATGACAGGAGTTATGCTGACAAACTTAAGAAGGCGTGGAAAATTGAGGAATTGCCACCGCAATTGACTGACAGCCAAATGGAGATGCTTGAAAGCGGTGAAATAAAAAATATTTTTGTGTTTGGCGAGGATCCGGCAGGATGTGCCGATGATTCCGGAAAAGTGAAAAAGTGGTTTGAAAAGGCAGATTTTGTTGCCGTGCAGGATTATTTCATGACAGATACAGTCCGTTTGGCAGACCTGATACTGCCCGCATCTATGCCTGTTGAAACAGGCGGTAGTTTTACCAATACCGGCAGGGTTATACAACAGTTTTCCGCTGTGTTTGATCCTCTGACGGAAAAGACAAATATCGGACAGCTTGCAGGACTGATTGAAAGGCTGGGAGCCAATAGATTCGAAGGGGTAAACGAAGTACGGGAAGAGATATTTGGAATACTTGCCGGTAGTTCATCAAACAGCAAAAAATTCCGCTTCAGGATCACTTCAAACAAAAACGCTCCAAAACTGTTCGGGCATGGATGTGATTTTGTTGTGAAAAGATTTGATGAAGAGTTTGAAAAGGCTTTTAAAAAATGACATTTAATTTGGGTTAACTAACAGGCTGCGCCTTTTTAACATTTTAGAAAAATTAAAAATCAAAAAAAATATTGAAGCTATGAAGGAATTCAAATCAATTGATGATATACTGGATTTTGCCATTCAGTCGGAGCAGGATGCAGTTGATTTCTACAAGGGCCTGGCGGCTAACGCAAAATCATCAGATATGCGTGATGTATTTGAGCAGTTTGCCAGGGAAGAGATCAGTCATAAGGCAAGGATCAAGAAAGTAAAGGAAGAGGGGTTTTTCGAAATTGAAAAAGAGGATATAGCAGACCTGCATATAAGCGACTATGTGGTTTCTGTAACTCCTTCGCCTGATATGAGCTACAGGGACGCCCTCATTGTGGCAATGAAAAAGGAAAAAGCTGCTTACAAGCTGTATATAAGACTTTCAGAAAGAGCGCCTTCCAAAGAGCTGAAAGAGTTGTTTATGGCTCTTGCAATTGAAGAGTCGAAGCACAAGCTGCGCTTTGAGATAGAATACGACGAGCATGTACTGAGAGAAAACTAATACAAAAAAATTGCAGCTACACTCCGGCTTTATCTTAGCCCGGCCGGCATGAATTAAAAAGGGGCTGACCGCACGGTTAAGCCCCTTTTAAAACATGTATCAGGCATGCAGTAAAGCAGCCTCTTTTAAACCTTTACCGTTATGGTGTAATTACAACACCGGGCAGTTCCCACGTGTGTTCACCTTCTTCAACAACAAAGGTTCCGTTTATCAAGACGTATTCTATGCCTTCTGCATACTGGTGAGGCTCAAAGAATGTTGCCCTGTCGCGTATTGTATCGGGGTCGAATACAACAATATCCGCATGCATTCCCTCTCTGATCAGTCCCCTGTCCATTATGCCATGAATTTGGGCAGGGAGTGAAGTTGAGGAGCGAATTGCATCCTCGACCGTAACAACACCCCTTTCCATTGCATAGTAGCGTATCTTCCTGGGGAAGGTACCGTAAAACCTGGGGTGTACAAAGCCTTCATCCAGCTCGGCAACACGCACCCTTCCATCAGATGCGGTTGCAACCCACGGCTGCTGCATATAGTTTTCAATGTCGTATTCGCTGAGAGAAAAACCTCTGACCCGCGCACCTCCGAACCTGTCAACATCACCTTCCATTTGAAGTTTTATGGCCATTTCCAGGGATGAAAGACCTTTTTTGTCGGCTACCTCAATGAGAGTCAGACCAATATAATCTTCGTCAGGATGTTCCAGTATAAGGATCTGGTCAGCACCGCCCCTCCTGCTGATCTCATGTGCCACATCTGTCAATATCATATCTCTCTTTTCAGGGTCTTCAAGCAGGCGTTCCAGGAGCGCTGCAAAGTTTTCCCCGTCTTCCTGTTCGCGCCTGATCCATGGCGGAAGCAGAATAGTGCTGCCGTCAGTCCCTGTAGTATTGTAAGTATACTGGTCTGCCCAAATATCTGCACCACGTTCGCGGGCTTCATTTATAAGCCTTATTATGTTATGGCTTACACCCCAGTAATGGGCGCCTTTCACCTTGATATGCGAAATATTTACTCTTGCCCCTGTATTTTCAGCAATTTCAATTGATTCCCTGACTGCATCAACAAGGGTGGGCGGTCCTGGCTCATCCTGACTGGGCCAGTACCACATCGGGTCTGTCCCTTCACTACGCATATGGTTGTGGAAAACGCCTCCGAAAGGCACGAGTTCTGAAACAACTGCTGCTACCTCTTCGGTTGTGCTCCACCTGCCCGGTACATACTCCAGTCCGGCCGACATACCCGATGCTCCTTCCTCCATTGCCTGCCTTACGATTGCACGCATCTGACTGATCTCTTCTTCCGTTGCAGGCCGCCGGTGGTCATTTCCCATAACCTGGCGCCTGACCGCACCGTGGCCTACCAGCACCATTACATTCGGACCGGTTCCTTTTTCCTTCAGTTCTGCAATCTGGTTCCTTATCGGAATAGGTGAGCGGCCGCACTGATTTACCACTATTGAAGTGACTCCCTGCATTACATCACTTGGGGCAGCTCTGCGCCTGGGGTCATCGTGTGTCATTTCTCCTTCGGCATGGGTGTGGATATCAATAAAGCCAGGTGCCACTATTTTACCGGCAGCATCAATAATCTTTTCTGCACCGGCATCTGACAGGTCGCCCACATAAGATATCCTGCCGCCAATAACTCCCACATCACCAACAAAGTATGGATTCCCCGTACCGTCCATAATCCTGCCACCTTTAATTATAAGGTCGTATTTTTCGGGATTCGACTGAGCGTTAACATTTTCTGCAGTTGCACACGAAACAAGCAGCAATGCAAGCGGCAAAATTAATAATGATAATAATAGGTTCTTTAATTTAAGCATAATAATAATCCTCCTGGTTTGTTAAGTTGTTAAAGGGATTTGATAGAGTTTTCAAATATATAATTTTTTTTTCTCTGTAATATTACACAGAGAAATATTAAAAAACCGTTCTTTGTGTATGTAATAAATCTGTTTTTTGTTTTGGAGTATTACTTTAGTATTTTTGCAGGGTTAAAATAATACCTTGTTACAGGTTTTGGAATTTAATGATTAGAAGCATGTCGGTTAAATATTCAGGTTTGATAATCTTGTTATTCTTAGCACTGAACGCTACGGCACAGGAAAGGAGTGTAGTGGTGGAAAAATCTTCCGAAACCATTGAAATTGACGGGGAAAAATATTATGTGCACACCGTCAGAAAGGGAGAAACACTTTTTTCGATCAGCAGGGCTTATAATGTTTCTCAAAAGGATGTGCTTCTTAAGAATCCTTCAGCTTATGTGGGACTGCAAATAGGTCAGGTTCTGCATATACCTGTTGCTCCACCTGAAGAACCGGAAGAGCCCGAAGAAGTCAGGGATACCGAAAACTTTATATACCATGAGATAGATGAGGGTCAAACTCTTTTCTATATTTCACAAAAATATAATGTAAGCGCCGGTGAGATAGACAGGCTGAATCCCGGACTGGAAGTTGACAATCTTCAGATCGGACAGGTAGTCAAAATACCGCGCAGGGCTCCTGCCATTACCCGCAGGGGGTTCGACATTGACGAGGAAAAGTATAAGTACCACAGGGTTGAAACCGGGGAAACCAGATGGTCGATTTCCAGAAAGTACGGAATAGAGGAAGAAGAATTACTTAAAGCTAATGAAAAGCTGGCCTGGGGCCTTCGGGCTGGTGAATATATACGAATCCCCCGCTATCCTGAAAAACCTGTTGAAAAGGAACCGGAGCCACCACCTGCCGAAGAGGTTGCAGAACGTTTAATCCCTTCTGTTGAAGATGCTGAATGTGTGGATTTTGATTATAGAAGTTACGACAGACCTTTCAATGTTGCTCTTTTTCTCCCTTTATTCATAGATCGCAACTATCCGCTTGAAGTGCCCGATACGCTTGAGGAGAACGGAAGGATGAGGATTGAGATGAAGCCGGCTCCCGGTCATGTGGAAAGTGCCGATGAGCTTCATCCTGCTACCGTTCCTTTCCTTGAATTTTACCAGGGGGCATTGATTGCCCTGGATTCCCTTAAGGAAGCCGGACTTTCAGTTAATCTTCACGTTTTCGATACACAAAGGAACCCGATGATAGTTCGCGGCTTACTTGAAAAGCCAGAAATGAGAGATATAGATCTTGTTATCGGTCCGGTTTTCCCTGAAGTAATTAATGTTGTATCAGAATGGTCAAGGAGGAACAGGGTTAATATGGTTTCACCCTTTTCAACCAGAACCGATTTTGTTGTTCAAAACCCTCACCTGTTTCAGGTTATGCCTTCTCTGGACACCGAACTGGAGCAGGCAGCATATTTTATTTCTAATTTTGAAGACCACAATATAGTCCTTATTCACAGCGGGAATATACGCGATATGGATACTGCAGAGAAGCTGAAAAGAAAACTGTTCACTTCACTTGGTTCCGGTTCAGGGAGACATCAAGCTCCGTTCAAGGAGGTTGTGTACAATGATTCTGTGGCTGACAACCTGCACCATTCGCTAAATCCTGATGAAGAAAACATAGTAATAATACCCTCTTCCAACCAGGCTTTTGTTGCAGGTGTCCTCAACAGGCTCAATATTATATCAAACAGGTATGATATAACCCTTTTCGGGTTAAGTGACTGGGCAAGGTTTATGAACATTGATGTAGGCCACCTCCATAAAATGGAACTGCATTATGCTTCGCCATTTTTTATTGATTACAGTTGTGATCATGTTAAATACTTTCTCAGGCAGTACAGGCAAAGGTACAACTCCGAACCTCAATACTATGGCTTTAACGGATATGACGTGACATTTTACTTTTTGACAGCAATGAAAAATTATGGTCGCGATTTCCGTGCATGCCTGCCCCTTGTGAATGTCGACCTGCTGCAATCCGACTTCATGTTCCGCAGGTCGGATAACCGTTACGGTTTTGAGAATAACGGACTCTCGATTGTCAGGTACGGGAATGACATGAATATTATGAATCTCGGTCTGAACAGGGATCCTATCGCCATGATGTTTTCCGATGTATCTGAAGATACGGATGAAGACGATGATGAGGATGACGAACAGGATTAGTTACTCATACCTGAGTGCATCAACGGGATTGGCACGGGTTGCCCTCACTGCAAGTCCGGTTACAGTTGCAAGCGCAATAACAATAGCCGCTGCTCCCGATACCACGAACATCCAGGGTTTTAATCCGGCTGTATAGGCAAAGCCGTCAAGCCAGCCTTCCATTGCAAGCCATGCAAAACCCCAGCCAATGATGCTGGCAAGCAGTACCCATTGACCCAGATCTTTGTAAAGCATGAAAAGTATTGACCCTTCTGTAGCACCCATAGCTTTTCTTATTCCTATCTCCTTTGTCCTTCTTATAATTGTGAATGATGTAAGTGCAT
The DNA here is from genome assembly GCA_003551495.1 of Bacteroidota bacterium. GTDB lineage: Bacteria > Bacteroidota > Bacteroidia > Bacteroidales > PUMT01 > PUMT01. The sequence goes on along the minus strand of PUMT01000022.1, from coordinate 18,593 downwards.
ATATTCCCAGCAGGGAGATTATTATTGAAAGGAGAGTGGCATAACCAATAAGCTTTCCGTTGCGCTCTTCTTCGTCGTAAAGTTCTCTCAGACCCTCATCCATGAAAAAATAAGTGAAATCGTAAAATGGATCGATACTGCTTAATGTTTCCCTTAACATTTCAAGCTTTTCGCCGGTATCACCAGGAGTCAGTGCTACTGAAATAAAGTTGATTTGGGGATAAAATCTGGTGTGGGCAATGGGCTTGATTGGTTCATGAAGCGAATGGTAGTGGTAGTCCGCTGTTACCCCAACAACTTCTCCCTTACTCCTTACAACATAGATCTCTTTACCCAGAGGGTCTTCCAGTCCCAAAGCCCTCACAGCTTCCTGGTTAAGTATGATCTCCGGCCTGTCACTGTCAGAAAACCCCCTTCCTTCCAAAATTGGGATATCAAATATTTCAAAATAGTTATCTTGTACATTTATTTCTATTATCATTATAGCTTCTTCGGGATTTCCTCCTTCAGGATAGCTTGTTTGTACCGGAGCATGCCTTCCCGGCACTCCTCCTGATGCTGCAACATTGGTAACAAAAGAATGTGTTTCAAGCTCATTCTTTATTGCTTCATAACTCCCCCTTATTTCACGGCTAAGGTTATGAAAAGCCACAATATTGTCCCTGCTGAAGCCGGGAGATTTGTTCTGCATGTATCTTACCTGGTTCTGGATCACAATTATGCTGGTAATAAGGAAGACAGCTATACTGAACTGAAAAACCACGATCGATACTTTCAGCAATTTGCCTTTTACTTTACCGCTTCCTGATGTTCCGGAGAGTATCCTGGCGGGGCGGAATCGTGAGAGATATAAGGCAGGGGATGATCCTGCTGCAAAACCTACAATGATGATTATTGCGGCAAAAAAAAGCCACATGCCTGTTCCTGCATAATGAAGTGTAAGATGCCTGTTAACAATTGAGCCGAATGAAGGTATTAAAAGTTCAGCAACGGAAACTGATATGACCAGTGCAATCAATATGGTTATCATTGATTCGCTGATGAACTGCCTGAACAAGTCCTTACGGTTGGCACCGGAGATCTTGCGAACCGCAACCTCCTTGCTCCTTGTTTCTGCCCGGGCTGTTGCAAGATTAACGTAATTAACTATAGCAATGACAAGGATAAAAAGGGCAAGGAGTGAAAAAACATATATATTTGAAATTCTTCCCGTCCTTTCAGGATTGAACTCAAGGTGTTCAGACCTGAGATATACATCTGAGAGGGGCTGAAAGAAAGGGGTGACATAAATCCCAAGTTCTTTGGTGAATTTTTCATAATATTCTTTAAGAAAAGCTTTGCTTTGTTCAAGTGCCTCTTCATGGTCTGCCCCCTCATTCAGCATAAAATAGGAATAAAAGCTGAACCCCCTGTTATTAAAGTGCTGGTCCTTGTCCGGAAGTGATTCGAAAGATATAAGGAGGTCGAAATCCAGATGCGATTGCACAGGTACATTTTCAGCTACGGATGATACGGTGAAATCTGTTTCGTTGACATTAATTGTTTTACCAATTACATCAGTCGTACCAAACATTTTGTATGCCATGTCTCTTGTGATGATTACATTTCCCGGTCCGGTAAACGGATCTTCCGGGTTTCCCTTTACCACAGGAAATGAGAAAATATCAAAAAATGTGTTGTCCACAAACAGCAGTTTGTTTTTATGAAAATGGTCACCGTTGTGCTTAATGGTAATTGATTCGACAAGCTCTACAACTGTAACCGCTTCAATCTGGGGAACAGTCTCTGCCAAAACCCCTGGTTCATGTCCTCCCGTAATGGGGGCGTTAACCGAATGGTCGCCTGCCATATCAATAAACACACCTATCCTGTAAATCCTGTTGTAGTTTTCGTGAAACCTGTCAAAGCCTGTTTCATGGGAGATGAAAGTGAAGATAAGTAGTACGGCTGCCATGCCCGCTGACAGTCCAAAGAGATTTACAAATGAGTACGTTCTGAATCTTTTTATATTTCTCAGCGCTGTAATCAGGTAATTTCTGAACATAAACAATATTTTAAAACAATAAACTCTTTTTGCACAGCATATATGCCCAACATTTATGCCATTGATCCTAATTCTCGTGAAATGAGATATTAGTAAAATTTTTTTCCGTTTTTCAGTGAAGAAATTGTGCACGGTTATGAAACACTCTGTGTTCGTATACGTACACAAAAAGAGACGGTTATTGGTGATCGTGCAAATATGAATTTTTTCAGAAAATATAGCTGCAATATTCTTAAATGGGAACACCTGTATTATTTTGTTACCATTGTAATTTTGCTGTTGTTTGTTCAACCCTGTTATTCCCAGCGGTTCTACAGACCTGAGATCCGCGAAACCCTATCCACCGGTTTTTACGTAAAAACACACTTACTTCAGCAGAAAGATGATGCATTTTCTCCGCTTCGCTACAATGGCCCTTCAGGTGAGCTGAATTTAATAACAATAAAATATCCCGGCAATTTCCGTCGCAGCCTGGAATTGGGGATGCAGGCCGGATATATTGAAAACAGGTTTAAATTAAGCGGGTGGCATGTCAATCCCCGCTTATCTTTCAGCTATTCTGTCAAAGTTGACGGATTATCGGGCAGGGATAGCTGGGTATATGCAGGTCCGGCAATTTCAGGGAACACCAGTATAACTTTTTTTTCTGATGAAGACCCCCACCACATTTACTGGTTCACCTGTTACAGTTTGGATCTTTTTTTTGTAGCCGGGTTTGAGGTAGACAGATCCAGGATGCTTTTTTTGGAAGCAGGTATACCTCTTGCAGCAGTGGTTTCAAGACCAGGCCCCCAAAATTCGTCCAGCTACCATATTATGGAAATGGGAGAAATACTAAGGCGTGTTCACAGTAATGCCCGGTTCACCACAGTTGACGAATTCCAGTCAGCCAACCTGAAGCTTATGGTTGACCTTACCAGAACAAACAGGGGTTCGGTTACCCTTGGGTATGAAATGTTATTTTTAAGGTACTCGGGAGAGGTTCCGGCTACATATTTCAATAACGGCGCTTTTCTGAGGGTTATGTTCGACAGTCATATAAGATAAAAAGAAATGGTAAAACGTACTCTGCTAATATTTTTTTCACTGCCATTTTTTCTGGCTGCAACTTCCTGCCTGAAGGAAGATGAGTTTACACTTGAACTAAACCACTCTCCCAGGATGCTGGATGACGGGTGGGTTACTTCTGCTCCTGAGAATGCGGGAATGGTTGCCTCAAAGCTTCAGCTTGTTTATGAACTTATTTTCGATGAGAAAAAATATCCATCGTCCAGAAGCCTTCTGATTGTCAGGGATGGTAAACTTGTATCAGAATCTTACATCCGTTGCGAAAGTCATATCACTTACCCGCAAAACATTCAGGGGATAACCAAAGGTATTACATCGCTTCTGTTCGGCATAGCTCTTGAAAAAGGGTATGTCGGTCAGTTTGATCACAGGCTCTACAGGTATATACCGGAATATTTCGGTGCCGGGGAGGTTAAGAGGAGTATGAACTTTCACCATGTCCTTACTATGCAGAGCGGACTCAAATGGGACAATGAAAGGGACACCCCTGACCTTTTCAATTATAATCGATTCCCCTCTTCACTCAGGGTAGTACTTCAAAAGGAATCGGTAACCGAACCGGGTAATTTTTTCAACTACAGTGACGGAGATGCACAACTTATATCAGGGGTTATATCGAAAACCTCCGAAATGCCCCTTGAAGAGTTTGCTTCGGACTATCTTTTCGATAAGATGGGGATACACCGTTTCATGTGGGAAAAACATACTGACGGGTTTAATTATGGTGGACTGGCACTCTATCTTACTCCAAGGGACCTTGCCAGGATCGGGCTTCTGATGATTGAAAACGGAAAGTGGCTTGCAGATGAGATTGTGCCCGGATCATGGATTGAAGAGGCTGCTTCTGTCAGGACAGGAGATAACGAAAGCGCTCCTCCTTACGGCTATTTCTGGTGGATAGACACTGAACGGAACGGGTATTATGCAAAAGGGAGGGGAGGCCAGTTCCTGTATATTTTGCCCGAATACAACCTTGCAGTAATTCATACAGCGTCGCCATATACTTCGGAGGAAGCTGCAGTGAGTCCTGAAGAGTTTTTTGTTTTGCTGGATATGATCATAGATTCGGTGGAATAATTGTTGTTTTTTGCGGTGTACGCTGAAGCCCTTAAATATGTGGAAGGCTGACCCTCATGCAGGTCCGCTTAATATCTGTTTCTGAACATTCCTTTTACCCTTTCTTCGCATGCATCTGACGGGAGCGGTGTTATATCGAGTAAGTATGCGATCAGCGGATAGAGGTCTATTACCTCGAAAGGAGGATTAATATGTCCATATTTGAAGGACTTTCCGTAAGCATAAAAGATGGTATGCATGTCGCGGTTGCTGTTATCGTAGCCGTGAGCCCCGCCTGTATGGTATGACCCGGGTTCTCCAAATCCCATACTCCAGCCGCTGTCAGCCATTACAGTCATATCCAGGGTACGGGGATGATTGCCGTAATTCAGGCGTGCAGGAAGATCATTGTTCCATTTTACAGTGATATTTTCCGCACTTGAAAGCGAACTGAAAAGTGTGTCCCCAAACGGTTCACGGGGGCGCATTATGTAAACCGGGTTGCTTCCGTGCCTGTACTCCATCCAGTGCCATTCAATAAAATCCAGCAGGTTAACATATTTTTCATGGGATACTTTGCCCATGCCATGGTCTGAGGTTATTATAACGTCAATTTTATAAGCATGGGGTAGTGCAGCAATTTTGGTTTTCAGGTCACCCACAAGGCTGTCGAGATATTCAACAACGGTTGCTGTTTCGGGACTATCCGGTCCGCTTTCGTGCCCTTCGCTGTCAGGTTCGTTAAAGTAAAACATTACAAGTTGAGGCCTTTCAGCAGGAGGAAGTGAAAGCCAGGCAACTACAGTATCTATTCTGCTTTCATATGATACGGATGGGTCATACTCTTTCCAGAAATCCGGCCTTATCCCGCCTATGGGAGCTTCTGAGCCTACCCAGAAATAGGTGGCTGTAATGATACCTTCATAGGCCGCAGTTACCCATAAAGGTTCGGCTTCATAAAATTCCGGGTTGGTCAGGGCATCCCTGTCGCCAATACGGAAAGTAGCATCCAGTCGCGGACAATAGAAATTGTTCATTACAATACCGTGGTTATCGGGGTACAAGCCTGTAACCATGCTGTAATGGTTGGGGAATGTAAAACTTGGGAAAACAGGCAAAATGTGTTCTGCCCTTACTCCTTTTTCCGCTATCCTGTCCAGATTGGGGGTGTTGTACATTTCGGGATAATCATGGCGGAAGCCGTCCATCGACAAAACCACAACATATCTTCTTTTTTCTTCCGGCACATAATGTGTGCAAGAGAAAATAAAAAGAGATATTAACAGAACTATCAGCAAAAGAAAGGTTCTTTTTTCGGGTATATTAACCATAATAAATGAAATTTACTTTGTTCTTTATTACCCCTTTATCGGGCTACTTTTAACCCGCATTTGCAGGGCTTCCTCAGGCTTAATATCCATTATAAATTTTAATAAATAATCCTCCCTTACCGGCCTTCCTCCAGTTGATTACCCATTTTTTTACTGTTTGGGCTGTCTATTTTATTTCCTTGTACTTGTTTGCATTCACAAATATTATATCCCCAATATTTTCAAAACCTGTAAAAAGCTTTTCCTGCTGGTGCTTTACCTGCTCGTTTCTGAAACCAATCAGTGTTAGTGCAGCATCTGCTGATTTACTGTTGATAAGATGTTTTGAGTTCATGTTTTCTCCGGTTGACAGGATTTCAATATTGCCGGGCGAAATGGGCAGTTGTCCTTTTCTTATTAGTTCGAGAAGCTGCTTTCTCACCTCCGGCTTCTCATTTTCGTTGCAGATACTGAAGATTTTTATATGCGACTTCCTCCAGTCAGGGTGCCCCAGGATCACATAGCTCAGCAGTATCATTAAGGTGGAGTTTTCGGTGTCGATGGGCTTTATCCAGACATGTATCCCCTTGCGGTAATTAACCGGTTTTCTGCTGCTTCCGAAGATGCAAACATCAAAATTGCCTGCCCTGACCAGTGAATAATTGTCGATTATACGGCACAGTTCTTCAGTTTCGTCTTTGTCAAATTCAAACAGTATCATGTTGTTTTCCATTCCCGAAATACTGGGAAGTTGTATAATCTGGGCAATTGCAGAAGTATAGGAAGGTGAGATAAGGGTGTCGACATATACATTGCTCTCTTCTGCGTTAGACCTCTCTATAAGCTCTTTTAAAAGCCTGTTTGATTCTTCGCAGGTAGCCCTGGAAAAATACCCGTCTATTAGGTGGATATATGTAGCAAAACCATAGCGGTGAGAGATCCATTTTATCAGTTCAAACGGTTTTTCCCTTTCAAAAGAGTGTTTCGATATGCAAACAACCGATGGCCGCCATGATGTGCTGGATATTTTCTTTGATTTTTGAAGGTAGATCTGTATTTTTCGTGCAACCTGGTGAATAACTCCCTGGAATATTACCTCCAGTCCCTTTCTCTCCTTGTTTTTTTCCGATATATAAAGATACAGTGCAACCATTATTATAGCGGCTGCCAGAGCATAACCCGTATTTATCTTGAACATGAGCCATATGCTCATTGCAAATCCTGTAAGAGAAATATACCAGCGTGATCTGAACTTCGGGCGGTATGAGGGATCTGCACCAAAATGATTGAGAAAAGATATCAGGCAAAGTGAGCCGTAGGTCAAAAGGAAAAACATTGTAATAATACCTGCCACGGCATTAATACTTCCCAGCATAACGAAGATAAAGGCTATTATGCAGGTAAGCAGGGAAGCATTGAAAGGTTCGTTTGTGTTACCTTTTCCCTTTGAAAGAAGAAAGTTAATTCTGATTGAGGGAAAAGAGCGGTCGGCAGCAAGTGCCTGCAAAGTCCTCGGAGCAACTATAACCGAACCGAGTGCAGAGGAGATGGTGGAAGCAGCAAGTCCCAGAAGTATTATTGGAGATCCCAGAAGGGCAATCCTTGTCATAATGAGCTGATCGCTTACCAGTTCATCTGCGTATGCAGAGGAGGCAAGCTTCCATGCAACGAATACATATATGACCATGCCGGTTAAAGTAGCCGAAACGGTTCCAAGAGGTATAGACCTGCCGGGGTTTTTAAGGTCTCCCGACAAACCAACTCCAGCAGCCATGCCGGTAAAAGCTGGAAACACTATTGCAAACACCATAAAAAAATCTTCGGAGTTTCTGAAGGCGAAGTTTGTTATCTCCTCTTCCCCGGGGCGTTGCCCTTCTCCTGCAAAAAAAAGGAAAAGGGAAATAAAAAGAATTGCAGCAACTGCATAGAGTGCTTTTATGCCGAGATTTGTCCCTCTTTTGAGTATCACAATCGACAATACGGCCATTGCAGGCAGGCTAATGACCTGACGGGGAAGCAATATTCCGGTGTTTTTGTGGACAAAGTTGAATAAAGGTTCAAAAGCTTCAGTAAAGGCGATTACATAAAAGGCAACACTTATTGCCTGTGAAAGGTAAAGCGCAATCCCTATAGTTGCCCCTATGTTCAGACCGAATGACCTGGAAATAACGTAATAAACCCCGCCTCCTTCCACTTTTTGGTTGGTTGCTATCTCTGAAAGGGCGAGTGCTGTGGGAATGGTTACGGTATGCCCGACAAATATCAGAAGCAAAACACCCCAGAAACCAAGAGTACCGGTTGCATAGCCGAAGCGAAGGAAAAGGATTGCACCGAGGATTGTGGCTATAGCTGTAAAAAAAACCGGAGAGGTGCCAAAACGGCGTATATTGTTTTTTTCTATACCCATAGAGAAGTGTAATTATGCTATGCCATAAAAAGGGTCAATCCCCCAGTGATATCCCTATTCCTCTTGCTGTATTAACCAGGTCTGATTCAAGTCTTACATATTTCTTTTTCTGTATTGCATCTACAAGTGGTATCGATACGATATTGGGATGCCTGTATGCAACCATTTCACCGTATTTCTTTTCCATCACCATTTCAAATGCTTTTACACCGAACTGAGTGGCAAGGATGCGGTCGTATGCAACAGGGATCCCCCCTCTCTGAAGGTGACCAAGCACAGTTTCCCTTATATCGGGTTTGACACCTTCGGCTTTCAGCTCGTCGGAAAGTCTTGCGGCCGCTCCGCGAAGCTTTCTGTTTTTATAGCCTACTTCATCCACTTCTTCGATTGAGGGTTTGCCGCCTACAGGCATTGCTCCCTCTGCAATTACAATATTGGCGAACCCCTTTCCTTTCGAGAACCTGGACTCAAGACGCTCAACAACCTTTTTTATATCATAAGGGATCTCCGGTATAAGGCACACTTCCGCACCACCTGCAATTGCAGAATTAAGAGCTATCCAGCCCGCATCGCGCCCCATAACCTCAAGTATCAGTATTCGGTTATGGCTCGCGGCAGTTGTTACAAGCTTGTCAACTGCTTCAGTTGCTATCTGTACTGCAGTTTGATATCCGAATGTAAAGTCCGTGAAAGGCAGGTCATTGTCAATGGTTTTTGGCACACCTATAATGTTCAGTCCTTTTTCGAAAAGCGCCTGGGATATTCTTTGTGAACCGTCGCCCCCCACATTTATTACTGCCTCTACACCCATATATCCCAGTTTTCTTATCATTTCATCAGACCTGTCAGCAGTCTCCCAGGTTCCGTCACTCTTTTTCACCGGCCATGCAAATGGCCCACCCTTGTTGGTTGTGCCGATAATTGTACCGCCCCTGAAATGAATTCCCGATACCGCTTTTTCGTCAAGGACAACAATTTCGGTGGGCTCCCGGAGGATGCCGTCAAACGAGTTGATGCTTCCGATCACCTCCCACTCTTTCTCCATGGAAGCTCGTTTGACAACCCCTCTTATTACAGCGTTCAATCCCGGACAATCACCACCTCCGGTGCCTATCAATACTCTTCTCATTTAATATATTTTATTATTAGCAAGTTATTTGATTCTGATGTTAACAAATGCCGCCTCACTTCATCACCAAAAATAAAACTAAATTGTTTCATGTCCAACATGCTTATAATATTGTTGAAATGGAGAACAAACGGCGAAAAAATCAAAATATTGGATTAACAAAGTAAAATACTATTTTTGAAACTGTTTTTAAAAAGGTAATATCATGAATTCCCCATGATTCTGAAGATTCACAAAATGAAATGAATAAATGCGGGGAATCCATCAGTTGAAACACATTATTATATTTGCTTGTAATAGATGGCTTTTTGATATTTTTAATAAATTAAAATAGTTTGTTCTGATGAAAAAGTACTGTTTTGATGAAATAGTCAACCGGACAAATACCGATTCGCAAAAATACGACGGACAGGAGAATTATTTCGGAAGCTGCAATCTTTTACCTATGTGGGTTGCAGATATGGACTTCAAAACCCCGCCTTTTATTGTAGATGCTGTAAAAAGAAGGGCATCCCATGAAATTTACGGGTACAATGTGCTTACAGAAAAATATTACAAGGCTGTTAAGAGGTGGATGAAATTGAGGCACGACTGGGATATAGATGAAGAGTGGATAGTGTTCACTCCCGGTGTTATCCCTGCCCTTACCATATCTGTTATGGTTTATACCGATCCAGGCGAAAAGGTATTGTTGCAGTCACCGGTATATCCTCCTTTTTTCACATCAATAACTGAAAGCGGAAGGGAGGTGCTCAACAACCAGCTAAAGCTTGTTAACGAAAGCTATCAGATAGATTTTGATGACCTTGAAGAAAAAGCTGCATCAGGTGTCAGACTGATGCTGTTTTGCAGTCCACATAACCCTGCAGCCCGTGTATGGAGCAAGGAAGAGATTGAAAAGGTGACCGATATATGCAGGCGCTACGGAATAGTACTGGTTTCAGATGAAATACATTCCGACATGGTGCATGAAGGGTGTATCCATACACCGGCACTGAAAGTGACAGGGGGTGAATTTGACAAAATCGTTACATGCATGTCTCCCAGCAAGACTTTCAATGTTGCAGGACTGGCCACTTCTGCCATTATTATATCAAATGAAGAGCTGAGAGAGAAGTTTTGCAGCATGGTAAGGAATATTCACCTGCACAATGTGAATATTTTCGGGCTTTCGGCACTTGAGGCTGCATATAACAATGGTGAAGAGTGGCTTGATCAGCTCATGGTTTATATTTACGATAATTATATCTATGCCGATGATTTCTTCAACAGGCATATAAAGGATATAAAAGTTCTGAAACCTGAAGCAACTTACCTTTTATGGCTGGATTGCAGGGAAACCGGCATGGGGGATGAAGAGCTGGAAAACTTTTTTGTGGAGGAGGCGTGTGTAGGTCTCAACCGCGGAACAGATTACGGCCCCGGAGGCGAAGGATTTATGCGGATGAATATTGGATGCCCCAGGCCTTTGTTGACAGAGGCTCTCGAGAAGATTAAAGAAGCATGGGACAGCAGGAAGTGATTTCCTGCTTCCCATATATTTTTGCTAAACATTTCCTGTTGTTTTTAGTGGACTGGTCAGCCGGTAGTAATCTCTTTTAAAAGCTGTTTCACTTCACCCCATTTCTCATCGTCCATTTTAGCCCCTGTACCCTCTATTACTTTACCGGCAAGCAGTGAACCGGTTTTGCCGCATATTTCCAAAGTGAAGTTATTTGCCAGTCCGTATATGAAACCGGCGGCATAAGCGTCTCCCGCACCTGTGGTATCGACAGGTTTCGCCCTGATGGGATCAATTGAATACTGTTCATCCCCCTTTTTTACAAATGATCCCTTTTTACCTACCTTTACCACTGCTATTTCACACAAACCGGCCATTTCATCAAGTGCCCCCAGGGGGTCTTTCCCTGTGAAAGCCGTTGCTTCTTCTTCGTTGGCAAAAAGTATATCAATATAATTTTCTGCAAAAGGCCGGAGAAATTCAATATTATCTTCCACAACATTAAAGCTTGCCAGGTCAAGTGAGATCTTCATATTGTGTTTTTTGGCGGTTGAGGCTATTTCCTTAAGCAGTTCATGATTTTGTACAAGGTAACCTTCAATGTGAAGGTAGCTGAATCCTGAAAACATATCTTCCTGCAGGTCTGAAGGTGAAAGCTCCACTGCTGCACCCAGGAATGTTGCGAACGTCCTTTCCGAATCAGGAGAAACAAGAGCCAGTGCACGTCCGGTTTCGGTGTTGCTTCGCAAAAGGAGAGGCTTAATATTGTTTTTCTGAAGGTCATTGTAAAAGAAATCCCCGGTTTCATCATTGCCAACCTTCCCTATAAACCCGGTTTCAACACCCAGCCGTGCAAGTCCGTGAACTGTATTGGCTGCGGAACCACCACTTGTTCTTTTCCGCTTAAGACCCTCTGATGCATCAGCTATCTTTGTCATTTCAACCCTGTCAACAAGCTGCATACTGCCTTTTGGCAGGTTGAACTTTTTCAGAAACGATTCGTCATCCAGCCTTGTCATTATATCAACCAGAGCATTGCCTATTCCCAGTACTTTTTGCATAATCATTTTTTTTGGTTATTTATATATTGAAAAAATTACTTTTTGTCTTGCCGGCAGGCTAGAACATCACCTTTCCCGGGTTATCCTGTTTCTTCCCTGTCCGGCAACCCCGGCCTTAGAAGCCTGGTACGTCTGACAGCCTGCTCATGTTTCCATTTGAAGATCTCCTTACGGTTACCCGATAAAAGTATTTCCGGAACTTTCCAGCCTTTGTATTCAGCAGGTCTTGTATAAACAGGAGGCGACAACAGGTTGTCCTGGAACGAATCGGTCAGGGCGGAGGTTTCATCCGAAATAGCACCCGGAAGGAGCCTTATAACCGAGTCGGTTATAACTGCTGCCGCAAGTTCTCCTCCGGTAATAACATAGTCGCCTATAGATATTTCGCATGTAACAAGATGGTCTCTTACCCTCTGGTCAACACCTTTATAATGACCACACAGAATAATAATGTTCCGCAAAGTGGAAAGCCTGTTTGCAATTTTTTGCGTGTATGGTTTTGCATCAGGAGTAGGATATATCACTTCATCGTAATCCCTCTCTTTTTTTAGTGCCTGTATAGCCCTGTCAACAGGCTCGATCATCATTACCATCCCGGCATCACCACTGAATGCGTAATCGTCAACCTGCCTGTGCTTTCCGGTTGCATGATCGCGGATATTATGAAGGTGAATTTCTGCAACTTTGTTTTCTATGGCGCGCCTGATTATGGAGTGACTGAAAAAGCTTTCCATAAGTTCAGGCAGTATGGTTAAGATATCTATGCGCATAAAAAAGTTTTTTGCAAAAGTACGATTTTCAATTCTTCCCTGCAAAGTGTCACTTTCCTCCTGTTTTTCACAGCCGGGATCCTTATTCAATACACTTTACTCCGATCTGTAATGAAACAGATGAGGATTTCTAATAAAATTTTTTCATCTTGCCTGAGTTATAATTAGGGTGAAATAATTTCATCTACATTTTTTATTTTAGTATTTTGGGCTAATTGAAATTACATGGTTTAATTTTATGCCTTTTACAGGCATGAAAGATAAAGTTGAGCCGTTATACCCTTGAAGGGGTAAATTGAAACAAATCTTTGTGGCCATATGCATATCTACGATGTGAACAGCTCTGCTCAGGATGAGCAACCGGAAAAAGATCAGGATAATTCCGGTAATACAGGGAAATCTGCTGAAAATAACACCGGAAAGGAAAAGGAGAAGAGTACCGGAAGTCAGTCAGCATCTCCAAAAGAGGAAACAGAATCTGAACAAAAGGAAGAATCCGCATCTCCAAAAGAGGGATCGGGAGAGGATAACGTTTCGGGAGAAACAGACTCCGGTGTTGCAGAAAAAGTGAATGAGGATAAAGTCACATCGGATGAAGAAGTTAAAGAACCAGTCCCTGAAAAGAAGCAGGCAGATTACCATAGTATGGAGAGGGATGAACTCGTTGGCGCACTTGATGATCTTCTTGTATCGGGTTCTTATCAGGATATAAAGGATGAAGTCGAGGTCATAAGGGTGAATTTTTACAAAAGGCAAAAAGCCGAAATGGAGAAGAAGCGGAAAAAATTCCTTATCGAGGGAGGTAATCCGGAAGACTTTATGCCTGCTGAAGATCCTTTGGAAACAAGGTTCAAGGAACTTTATCTGGATTTCCGTAAAATGAAGGCATCATTTAACCGTGAAATGGAAGACCAAAAGTCCAGAAACCTTGAAGAAAAGTACGGTATTATCGAGGAGCTGAAGAAGCTTATTGAAAGCAGTGAAGATATAAATAAGGATTTTCAGAAGTTCAGGGAACTGCAAAAGAGGTGGCGTTCCATTGGGATGGTTCCCCAGCAAAACCTGAAGGACTTGTGGAATACTTATAATCATTATGTTGAGTTATTCTACGACCACGTAAAGATAAACAAAGAGTTAAGGGACCTTGACCTGAAGAAAAACCTGGAAGCCAAGCTGGAACTTTGCGAAAAAGCTGAAGAGCTTCTGCTTGAACCTTCAGTGGTGAATGCTTTTAAGACACTTCAGAAATATCACGATCAGTGGAGGGAAACAGGACCGGTTCCCCGCGACCAGAAGGATGTGATCTGGGAGCGTTTCAGGGAAATAACACAAAAGATCAACAAAAAGCATCAGGCCTATTTTGAGGAGATGAAGGAAACACAGAGAAAGAACCTGCAGACCAAGGTTGTTTTATGTGAAAAGGCGGAGGCTATCAATGCCAGGCCTATGGAGAGCCTCAAGGATGCTGAGAAGAGTGCCAGGGAGATGATTGAGCTGCAAAGGATGTGGAAAACCATTGGGTTTGCGCCCAAAAAGGATAACAATAAGATTTATCAGCGGTTCAAAAAGACATGCGATGAGTTTTTTACCAGAAAGAGAGAATTCGGCAACCAGAACAAAGAGTTGTTGAACGGGAATTACCAGAAAAAACTTGAATTATGTGCTCATGCAGAAGAGATTAAGGATAGCACTGACTGGAAGAAGACTACAGATGAGCTGATCAGGTTGCAGAAAAAATGGAAAGAGATCGGTCCCGTACCCAGGAAATACTATGATTCTATATGGAAGCGTTTCAGGGCTGCCTGTGATCATTTTTTCAACAGAAAGAGCGAATACTTTTCATCAATAAATGAAGAATACGAAGAAAATTTAAGAAAGAAGAACGAGTTGATTGAAAAGATCGAGAGTTTTGAACTGAAAGAAGATGTTGACGCCAATCTTAAGGTGCTCAAGGAGTTTCAGAGGGAATGGGCAAATATCGGTTTCGTTCCTATAAAGCAAAAAGAAGATTTTCAGAAGCGCTACAGGGCGGCGCTTGACAAGCACTTTGAAAACCTCAGGATGGATGAATACCAGAAAAGGCTGCTAAAGTACAGGAGCAAGCTTGAAGAGGTTAAACAAAAACCAAATGCAGAGCAAAAACTTGGATTTGAGAGAGAAAAGTTTATGAATAAACTTAAGCAGCTTGAAAATGATCTTGTTTTATGGGAGAACAATATCGGGTTTTTTTCCAGCTCAAAAAACGCCGATCCTATGATAAAAGAGTTCAGGGAGAAGATCGAGAGAGGCAAAAAGCAGAAAGAGTTGCTTGAAAAAAAGATCAGGATGATTGACGAGATGGACTATCTTTAATGGCAGGGGTATTTAATTTTCGCAAATGGCTGGGATATATTACCGTTGTATTTTTTCGAAAATAATTGTTACTTTGCAAACTTTTAGTTTAGTAACAAAATTCTAATACCTTGCCTACAAAAAAATATATTTTCGTTACCGGAGGTGTTGCCTCATCACTGGGGAAGGGGATAATATCAGCATCTCTGGCCAAGCTTCTTCAAGCCAGGGGCTTTTCAGTTACTATTCAAAAGCTCGATCCTTACATAAATGTTGATCCCGGAACACTGAACCCTTATGAACATGGCGAATGCTATGTTACAAATGACGGTGCCGAAACGGATCTTGACCTTGGACACTATGAAAGGTTTATCAACCTGCCGACCACACAGGACAACAATATCACAACAGGCTCCGTGTACCAGTCCGTTATCAACAAAGAACGCAAGGGAGACTATCTGGGTAAGACTGTTCAGGTGATACCGCATATTACGGATGAGATCAAACGGCGGATAAAAGTGCTTGGAACAAAACACAATTTCGATTTTATCATCACAGAGATTGGCGGCACAGTGGGGGACATCGAATCCCAGCCTTACCTGGAAGCGATCCGGCAGCTCAAGTGGGAACTCGGATCAGAAAACGCAATAGTAATACACCTTACACTGGTTCCTTTCCTGGGTGCTTCCGGGGAACTTAAAACCAAACCCACACAGCATTCGGTGAAACTGTTGCTGGAGAACGGTATTCAACCGGATATCCTGGTTATGCGCACCGAAAAACCTCTTAATACCGACATAAGGAAAAAAGTGGCATTGTTCTGTAACGTTGATATAAGTTCGGTAATCGAATCTATTGATGCCAGCACAATATATGAAGTGCCACTGATGATGAAAAAGGAGAGGCTGGATGTAATAACCCTCAAAAAGCTGCGTATGCCTGAGGGGAAAGAGGCCGATCTTGCCCACTGGAAAAAATTTGTTGACAAAGTAAAGAACCCGCTAAAAAAAACCAGAATTGCGCTGGTAGGCAAATATGTGGAGTTGCCGGATTCGTACATATCAATTTCAGAATCTATTGTACATGCCGGGGCAGTAAATGATTGTAAAGTGAGTGTAACAAACATTCATTCAGAGAATATTAATGAAAGCAATGTAGAGCAGCTTCTGGGTGACTTCAGCGGCATTATTGTAGCACCCGGTTTCGGTAGCAGGGGAGTGGAAGGTAAAATTGCCGCTGTAAGGTTTGCACGTCAGAACAATATCCCTTTCTTCGGCATCTGCCTTGGACTGCAGTGTGCAGTAATAGAGTTTGCAAGGTCTGTTCTGAAAATGACAGGAGCCAATTCCAGGGAGATGGACAGGAGGACACCTTACCCGGTTATAGATCTGATGGAAGAACAAAAGGGGGTAATAGACAAGGGAGGGACTATGCGACTGGGGGCATACGACTGTACCATAGATGAGAAGAGCAGGGTATATGAAATTTATAAGAAAAAAAATATACGTGAACGTCATCGGCACCGTTATGAATTCAATAATCAATATCTGGATGAGTATGAAAAAGCGGGAATGAAAGCTTCAGGTATGAATCCTGAAACAGGTCTTGTTGAAATTATGGAGATCCCTGATCATAAATGGTTCATAGGAGTACAGTTCCATCCTGAATATCAGAGTACGGTACTAAAACCTCATCCATTATTTGTTGATTTTATAAAATCGGTACTTACAATAAAAAAAGAGGATAACTGAAACAAAACTGTTTGCGGAGAAAAAATAAAACGGAATGGACAGAAATTCAATAATAGGAATATTGCTTATAGGATTAATACTGATCATCTTCAGTGTATTAAACCAGCCCTCGCAGGAAGAGATAGAAAGGGCGAGACGTGAGCGTGATTCGCTTGAGCAGGTAAGAAGGGAGCAGGAGGAAAGGGAACGTCTGGCTGACCCGGAAGAAGCGCTTGTTGAGGAACATCCTGAGGAAGACCCTGAAGCTGAACCGGCGGAAGACCTTGAAAGGCTGTACGGACCTTTTGCCGGGGCAGGAGAAGGCGAGGAGGATTTTTATATTCTTGAAAACGAACATATTGCCCTGACTGTTTCAAAAAAGGGAGGCAGGCCATATTCGGTAGAGCTTAAAGAATATAAAACTTTTGATTCATTGCCTCTTATACTTTTTGATGGCGATGAAAATTCATTTGGACTCAACTTTTTTGCACAGA
The DNA here is from genome assembly GCA_003551495.1 of Bacteroidota bacterium. Lineage (GTDB taxonomy): Bacteria > Bacteroidota > Bacteroidia > Bacteroidales > PUMT01 > PUMT01. The sequence goes on along the minus strand of PUMT01000022.1, from coordinate 1,692 downwards.
ACAGGAGTATTTCCACCAACAATCTTTTTTTCACACCTGTTTCAGATCAGGAGAGGATTGTTGCAGAATCCGGACCGGCGTCACTGGCATTGCGCCTGCATGCTGGAGAAGGCAGATATATTGAATATGTTTATACAATGGAACCCGGCAGCTATATGCTTGGATTTGAGATAAATCTTGTAGGGATGAACGAGCTTCTGGGATCTGCTGCCAACTTTATTGACCTTTACTGGGAGGTCAATATGCCGGGAATGGAAAAAAATCCTCAGCATGAAAACAACTATACTTCACTTTATTTCAAGCATTTTGCTGATGATCTGGACAGGCTTTCTGAAAGAAGGAGCATGGATGAAGAAGAGATACGGACACGCCTTAAGTGGGTGGCATTCAAGCATCAGTTTTTTTCTTCAGTACTGATAGCTGAAGATAATTTTCTAAGTGGGTATGTTAAGCAGGAGAAGCTTGATGAAGAAAGATACCTCAGGAACTTTACGGCTGAAATGAGGCTTCCATATGACGGCAATCCACAGGAAAGGCTGGGTTTCAACTTTTACTTCGGCACAAACCACTATAACACCCTTAAAGCTTATGCATCTGATTACGGGGGTGAAAACGGGTATGACCTTGCTCTTGAGAAAATGGTTCCTCTAGGGTGGGGAATATTCGGATGGGTTAACCGCTACGTAATTATTCCGGTATTCAATTTTCTGGAAAGGTATACATCCAATTACGGTATTATAATACTGCTTCTTACAATATTTATAAAGATCATAATATTCCCGCTGACATACAAGTCGCATATGTCAACTTCCAAAATGAGGGTGCTTAAACCACAGGTTGACGAAATAAACGAAAGGATACCAAAGGATAAGGCCATGGAGCGGCAGCAGGCTATGATGGACCTGTACAAAAGGGCTGGTGTTAACCCTATGGGTGGATGTCTTCCTATGCTTATTCAGCTTCCCATACTTATTGCAATGTTCAGGTTTTTCCCCACTTCTTTCGAGCTGAGACAGGAGAGTTTTCTGTGGGCTGAAGACCTCTCAACATATGATTCTATTCTCGAGCTGCCGTTTACAATACCCTGGTATGGTGATCATGTCAGCCTTTTTACTTTGCTGATGTGTGTATCGACTGTAATTTACACCAGAATGAACAGCAAAATGACCGCCGGTTCAAGTCAGATGCCCGGCATGAAGTCAATGATGTACATGATGCCTGTTATGTTGTTGTTCATATTCAACAGCTATGCCTCTGCCTTGAGCTACTATTATTTCCTCACCAACATGATCACATTCGGCCAGATAGGAATAATAAAAAGATTTGTTGATGACGAGGCTATTTTGAGGAAAATAAACGAAAATAAAAAGAAGCCCCGGAAAAAATCAAAGTTCCAGGCGCGGATGGAACAGATGGCCAGGCAAAAGAGTCAGCAGGCAGCCGCAAAAAAGAAAAAACCGCAGAAGAGTACACCCCGTAAAGCCGGTGGAGGGAAGAAGAAATAATTCCTGCAAAGGTTTCGGTTTCTCATTTTATAAAACCCCGTCTTCCGGTCTTTGTACCTGGTCATTTGGCGGGGTTTATTATATCAGGGGCTTCCAGTGTCCTTCCTGTCCTGCCGCCATTATGGTGTTTTTCTGTTATGGTTTATTCACTCAAGGGCTTCCAGTGCACTCCCTCTCCTGTCGCCAT
>PUMT01000082.1 GCA_003551495.1 Bacteroidota bacterium | reverse complement strand
TAATAATTCCCGGGCTTTAAGATCTTCATCAGTTAGTGCTAATCTGTTCACACCCCCTTCAAGTGTAGTTGAAATATCATTTATCTGATCCATACATTTTTTAAACCTGTCGATATTAATGTACATGTTTTACTCCTTTCTCATTTCATTATCTTATCGAACTAATCTTTCGCCCCCTTAAAGGGGTGCAAAGCGAATTAGTTACTTAATGACAATAACATTACAAAAATGTATTTGAATTAATAGCTTAGATAACCAATATTTACGGTGAACCTGATTACGCCCAGTTCGACAATGCTCTTTCTTTTAGGGGTAGCAATCGTTATCCTCGCTTTTTCGGACCGGTAATCCATTAATTTCGTTTCTTATGACAATCTAACCGATATAATTTCCAGGCATGATCCTGTTAGACCTGCTGGTCTTACATTAGAACAATTGGAAGCTGCAGTTTATACAGGCATGCTCATTGATGGTGAATTTTCCATTGCTAACGGAGATGTTTATCTTGCCGATACCGGGGATCAAAAAAAAGTAACAGATTATGCCACTATTTTGTTCCTCAAAATTAAACAGCAAGACCAGGTAGTTGGAGTAATGTCTTTAAGTTGGAATCAAAAAACAATAATTGCCGATAGCGATAAGGATAGGATCAAATAATCCCATAAGCGAGCATGGCCCTGGCTACTCTCAGGAAGCCTGCAATATTTGAACCGCAAATATAGTTGCATCTCTCAAAACCGTATGCTTCAGCAGCGCACTGGCATTCTGCATGTATGTTTTTCATGATCATCTGGAGGCGGTTATCAACTTCTTCTTTTCCCCATAACAGTTTCATACTGTTCTGGTTCATTTCAAGGCCGGATACAGACACGCCACCCGCATTGGCCGCTTTACCGGGCCCGAATAGCACATTATTATCTATGAAAACCTCTATCCCTTTGGGAGTGGAGGGCATGTTTGCTCCTTCTGAAACACATAAGCATCCATTATTAACAAGGGCTAAAGCCTGGTCTTCGGTTATTTCATTTTGAGTTGCACTCGGGAAAGCGATATCGACTTTTATGGATTGTTCTTTAATAACTTCCCAGACTGATTTTCCACCAAAATACTGAGATGTCGGATATTTCTCTGCATATTCTTTAATCCTGCCCCGACGGTTATTCTTAAGATCCATCAAATAGTTCAGCTTTTCAAGATTAATCCCTTCAGGATCAATTATGGTACCTGAGCTGTCTGAGAGTGATATATTCTTACCGCCCATTTGGATAACTTTTTCTGTTAAATACTGGGCAACGTTTCCGGAACCTGAAACGGCTGCTGTTTTACCTGCTAAAGACTCGTTTCTTGTAGCCAGCATTTCTGCAGCAAAATAAACAGCGCCGTAACCGGTTGCTTCGGGCCTGATCAGGATTCCACCGTAATCCAGCCCCTTGCCGGTAAGAACGCCTGTATGTTCATTGCGAATCAACTTGTAGTATCCGTACAAATATCCTATTTCCCTTCCACCAACGCCTATATCTCCTGCAGGGACATCGGTTTCAGGACCTATGTGGCGGTACAGCTCTCGCATAAAAGCCTGGCAAAATCTCATTACTTCATTATTGCTTTTTCCTTTTGGGTCAAAATCACTTCCACCTTTGCCGCCGCCCATCGGCAGGGTGGTAAGAGAATTTTTAAAAACCTGTTCGAAGCCAAGGAATTTTATAATACCCAGGTTTACAGAGGGGTGAAATCTAATCCCGCCCTTGTACGGTCCGATGGCATTATTAAACTGAACCCTGAAACCCCTGTTAACCTGCACTTTGCCTGAGTCATCAACCCACGGGACCCTGAAAATTATCTGCCTGTCCGGCTCAACTATTCTTTCATATATACCAGAGGCAACATATTCTATATGCCTTTCTACTGTAGGTTCAAGAGAAAGCATAACCTCTTCAACCGCCTGGATAAATTCCGGTTGTGCAGGGTTTTTCTCCTCAGTTTTTGCAATTACCTCTCTTAAGTAGCTCATCTCAAACTCCTTTGCATTTAGTCTGATTGCGCTTAAAGGTGTCAGTAAAGAGAGTAATGATTAATTATTATAGCAAAAACCCCCCACAGACGTAATAATGTATTATAAAATAATAGAAGAAGTTAAGAAAAAAAACACACTATATAGTCCGGCCATGTAATACAGCCAGGGGGGATACTATGGATTTAGAAAAACATGAAGGGCTTTTTATGCCTCAAAAATCAAACCTCTCTATCTTTCATGATCTGATGCCATTTAAGGTTAGAGAAATTCTCCTGGTGGCTACAGTTTATGATGCCTACATACTGGAAAGGGAAGGGCAGATCTATGAGCAGATATATGGTGAGTACTACCAGCTGAACATATCAAGTGCGCCCCGGATTACTTCCGTATTTTCTATTGACAACGCAATTGAAGAAATTAAAACAGGAATATTCGACCTGGTAATAGTTGTTACAGGCATTGATAAGGATCTTCCCCGGGAATTGAGCAAAAGGATAAAGGAAGTAAATTCTGATTTACCGGTGCTGCTTTTAATCAACAACAATAAGCAGATATCTATATATACCGGGATGAAAGAAAGACTGACTGATATCAACAAGATGTTTGTATGGAACGGCGACAGCAGCATTTTTTTAGCCATGACCAAGTATATTGAGGATTCAATAAATGTCAGCAATGATACGCTAACCGGTGATGTGCGGGTAATACTTGTTGTAGAAGATTCGATCAGGTATTATTCGCGCTACTTACCTATACTTTACAGTGTACTGATCAATGAAACTCACCGTTTAATCAGTGGAGAAGATGTTGATGCCAGGTATAAATTGTTAAAGATGCGAGCACGTCCCAAGGTGCTCCTCGCTTCTACCTATGAAGAAGCGCTCAGGCTGTTTGAGAAATATTATGACTATATGCTTTGTGTAATTACTGATGTGAAATATCCCCTGAACGACATAACTGATCCGGAAGCGGGGAAAAAACTGGTTCAGCATATCGAAAAGAAACTTTCAATTCCGATCCTGGTTCAGTCATCGGATCTGGAAAACAGGTTGTTTTGTGAAGACAACAACCTCTCTTATATCAATAAAAACTCTAATAATCTCACCAGGGATTTAATAGACTTTTTTCACCTCAATCTTGGATTTGGTAATTTTTTGTTCAGAGACCAAAAGGGCAAAGTAATTGCAGAAGCACGTTATATAAAAGAATTTGAAACCTTAATCGATAAGATATCCATTGAAAGTATCGTTTATCACAGCCAGCGCAACGATTTTTCAACCTGGTTTATGGCAAAAGGTGAAATAAAAAGCGCCCTTAAGTTAAAAAAAGCGCGGGTGGAAGATTTTAATACCCATGAAGAAATCAGGGCTTTTATCAAAAATGTATTAAGAGAAAGGTGGTTGGAAAAAAAAAGAGATTCCATATCGGCCTTTTCCGAAGCTGCCTTTAAGGAAAAATCTTTCTTAATGTGTATTTCTAATGGTTCGGTAGGGGGAAAGGGAAGAGGAATTGCTTTCACCGAATATCTTTTGCAAAAACCGGAATTTAAAGGTTTGATGACAGATATAAATGTTGTGATACCGAAAACAGTTATTATTGGAGCCGATGATTTTGAAAGTATCCTGGAGCAGATCGATTACTGTCAATTCATAGAAACAGAAACTGAATACAGCGAAATCCGAAAAATATTTTCCAGTCTAAAACTCTCATCAGTATTGTCACAGCGGTTAAAAAAACTGCTTAATCACATGAAATGCCCGCTTGCAGTTAGAAGCTCCGGCCTATTTGAAGACAGTCTTTCTCAGCCATTTTCCGGTATCTATGAGACCTATTACCTGCCCAATAATCACCCTGATCTTGAAGTTAGGCTGGAGCAGCTTGAAACTGCAGTTAAGATGGTTTATGCCTCAGTTTTTGCCCCGCTGGCCAGGAGCTACTTTGATTCTATTAATCACTCTATTGAAGAAGAAAAAATGGCGGTGATTGTCCAGGAGTTAGTCGGCAATTCTTACAATGATTACTTTTATCCACACATCAGCGGGGTTGCACAGTCATTTAATTATTATCCTTTTTCACATATGAAGCCTGAAGACGGTATTGCCTTATTGGCAGTGGGATTGGGAAAAAGTGTAGTTGATGGAGAAAGCTCATTTCGTTTTTGTCCCAGGCATCCTAAAATGAACATGATGACCATAAAAGATTTACTGGAAAACTCACAAAGGTTTTTCTATGCTTTAAATACCAGGAATAATAATGTTGACCTGAAGGAGGGAGTTAATGCTACACTTGAAAAACTCACTATTGCTGCGGCTGAAGAGCACGGAACATTAACATCGAGCGCTTCAGTTTATGATGCTTCAGCAGATATAATCAGACCCGGATTGCATATTAACGGTCCCAGGATCATTGATTTCAGCTACATATTACAGTACGATCAGGTGCCACTGGCATCAACACTTAAAAGATTGCTGGAAATTATGCGCAGCGCCCTGGGCACACCGGTTGAAATAGAGTTTTCTGTTGATTT
>PUMT01000070.1 GCA_003551495.1 Bacteroidota bacterium | reverse complement strand
GGATCTGCCTGCGGCGCGTTATCACGCTACCAGCTGGCATAAACGCCGTGAGGTGTATTGGAACTTTGAGGATATCCTGGATATTGAAAACCACTACGGGGTAAAGTCCACGTTCTTTTTCCTGGTCGAATCGTTTCCTTTCCTTTTTCTTCGACCATCCTCCTGGAAGCTTTCGCTTGGCAGATACGACATTCACGAGGAACGAATACAGAAAATGATCCAATACCTTGATCGTAACGGTTGGGAGGTCGGGCTGCACGGTTCATACGCCTCATACAACAACCTGGGTTTGCTGGAAAAGGAAAAGCACACGCTCGAATCAATCATAGGTCATCCGGTCAAAGGGGTCCGGCAGCATTACCTGAACCTGAGCCAACAAACCTGGGGCTTACAGTATCAGGCCGGGTTTCATTATGATTCTTCCTGGGGCTTCACCCGCGATATTGGGTTCAAGGATGACAAAATAAAACCCTTTCATCCCCTGGACGATCATTTCACAGTTTTTCCCCTGGCCATCATGGATTCGTGTTATATGAATACCTCCAATCGTATCCGGAAGCTGCAGGATGTTATTCAAAAATGCATCGATCATGATGCGGTGCTTGTGATCAACTGGCACAGCAATAACTTCCACGAGAAAGAGTTTCCGGGGTGGAAGGATGCGTATAAAGAGGTGATTGAGGTTTGTGGTGAAAAAAGTGCTTCCTTCAGATCGCTGAAGAGTGAAGCAGAAGCTGTTTCTGAATCTGTACAAAAAGAATGAACAGGAAGGCAGGAGCCATCATCATTGAAGGTCATGTGCAAGGACTTTCCAATACCCGTGCTTTAGGAGAGGCCGGTATTCCGGTCATTGTGGTTGACATGGATAACTGCATCGCAAGGTATTCGAAATACTGCAAAGGGTTTTTCAGATGTCCTGCTTTTGAGAGTGACAAGCTGGCTGACTTTTTACTTGATCTTGGTCAAAAAAAAAAGCTACAGGGTTGGCTGCTGCTCCCTTCCAACGATCATGCGGTAATGACCATTTCAAGGAATCACCAAAAGCTTAGCAAGTTATTTAAACTGATAACCCCTGAGCCTGACATCCTCAGCAATATATACGATAAGTCACGATTGCTTTCCGTTGCCAGTGAGGTGGGGGTCCCTGCTCCTGAATCATTTTATGCCCGAAATACAAAACCAGCGAATATCGGTTTGCACTTTCCCGTATTAACGAAGGGGCGTTTTGGGCTGGATTTTTATAGAGCAACGGGGAAAAAGGCGTTTCTTTCACATGACTTACACGGGTTGCACAAGCATCTCATAAAAATAAACAAGCATTACCCGGTTTCCAAAACTTTAACCCAGGAACTTATTCCAGATAATGGAAAGAATAAAACCATATCATTGGCTGCTTTTTGTGTGAATGGTGAAATCAAAGCTTACTGGATGGGCATGAAACTCAGGGAGCACCCCATCCGATTTGGCACTGCCACCTGTGCCAAAAGCATATTCAATGAGGTCTGTTATGAACAGTCGGCTCCCCTCTTAAAGGCGTTAAACTATACGGGCGTTTGTGAAGTGGAGTATCTGCAGGATCCGCGTGATAAACAGTATAAACTCATTGAAATTAATGCAAGAACCTGGCTCTGGGTTGAACTGGCCAGACAATGCGGCGTGAATTTTGCAAAAATGGCTTATGACTTTGTTAACAATGACAAGGTTGATTACCCCTCGGAATACGACACCTCGAAATACTGGATAAATCCATTCAGCGATTTTGCCTTTTCAACCGTTAGCATCTTTACCGGAAAACTAGGAATAAAAGAATACCTCAAAAGTATATCGAACGGCAAGAAAGTAAGCGCACTTTTTCAAAAAGGAGATCGGCGGCCGGGATATCAATACTTGTTCAAAATCGGGTCTTTTTTGAATAATAGATGAAGTATCCCTATTCAAACCCAAACCTCAGGATCGTTGATCTTATTAACGCCTTTCGTTTGCCAAAACCAGAGGCCGAAACCTATATCAAGCATTATTTTCAAAAACTTACTGGCAAGAAGCACATTTTAATTACAAACTCGTGCAGGACAGCTTTATATCTTTCATATAAGGCCATCGAAAAAAAGGGTGAAGTAATTACATCACCTCTTACTTGCAAGGTGGCCATTGATCCGATTAAAGAATCTGAAAATACGCCTGTATTTGCAGACATAGAAACAAACAGTCTGAATTTTGATCCAAATGACATTTCACGCAGAATTAGTCCTAAAACCATTGCCATTCAGGCAATTCACCTCGGTGGCCTCGTGTGTGACATGGATCAAATTAATAAACTGGCAAAAGAAAACAACCTTCTGGTAATTGAAGACTGTGCACAGGCCTTGGGTGCCATTTTTAATGACAAACCGTCTGGATCCTTTGGGGATGTTGCCTGTTTTACCTTGATAAAAAATGCTTACGGCATTGGAGGCGGGGTTTTGGCAACCAACAATAAAACAATTTTTGAAAAAGCCAGATCAATCAATGAAAAGCTCAAGTATGGTTCAAAAAGACTAATAGCATTCAGGATTTTGCGGAACCTCGCTGAAACCAGGCAGCGATTTTGGGTTGGTAGTATTTTGCGAAAACTTCTTTTGGGGTTAAAAGGGGGGAGACGCAGCTACACTTCAATTACCAATCAATTAAGAAGGATATCTCCATTAGAAACAAAAATAGCTTCTGTTCAACTAAGTAAGTTTTCCAAGCTGCAAAAACGAAGACAATACGTTGGCAAAGCCTATCTGCATGAGCTTAAAACCTATGATATTCTTAGAAACAACGCATATTACCGGAACAACTCCTCTTTCTCGAAATTGTTTCTGTATAATCCATCCACCGAGGTGGATTCTTTATTAAAACACCTCCATTCAAACGGAGTTGAAGCAATGCATTTAGAGCAAAAGCATGTTCCTGAAAGGCAAAAACCAATAATTGAATTCAATGATGCAGAGCAAAATGGATTGACGAATTATTTGTCCGTTCATGACCATATAATTTCTCTTCCCGTTAATGAGTCCTTTAAAAAAAAAGAAGTTGTGGACATCATATCTATTGTTAAAGACTTTCTGAATAATAAAACCAATGCAGAAAATAGCAGTCTACATTAACCACCCTTCCCAGCATTATCTGTTTAAAAACCTGCTTTCCTTGTTAAAGCAAAAGTCATACTACACAAAAATATTTATCAAGGAAAAGGATATCCTTGAAAAGTTGTTGGTTAATGATAACGTAGACTACCAGCTGTTAATGAGAAACAAAAGATCAAACAGCATCTTTGATCTAATCAAAAATGTCTTTAAAAAAAACAAGGAATTATACTTTGCATTGAAAGAATATAAACCTGACCTGTTATTAACTTGTGGTTCGGATGTTGCACAGGTGTCCTTTATGCTTAGAGTGCCCTGTTTTGTTTTTAATGATGACGACGCTGCGGTGGTTAGGTTTTCCGCATTATTTGGCTGGCCTTTTGCCTCTTTGCTTTTTGCACCCAGAAGCTGTTCAATGGGCTTCTGGAAAAGAAAAACCATTGCATATAACGGTTATCAAAAACTGGGATATCTTCACCCGAATTATTTTTCACCCAATCGGCGCATCATTGAAAAATACGGCTTGCACAATGTTCCGTATTTCATTATCCGGTCGGTTAGTCTTACTGCACATCATGACAGAAATATTCGCGGCCTGAACAATGACCTTGTCAAAAAGCTTCTGCCTAAATTATCAGCTTATGGCAAGGTATTTATTTCAAGCGAAAAAAAGCTTCCGGAGGATTTGCAGCCATATCAGCTAAAAATAAATCCTCTTGATATTCATCATGTCTTATATTATGCATCCCTGCTTATTGGAGACAGCCAAAGCATGGCGCATGAGGCAGCTTTATTGGGAACACCCTCCATCCGTTTCAATGATTTTGCAGGCCGGATCGGTGTGCTGGAAGAACTCGAACACAAGTACAACCTTACTTTTGGCTTGTCGCCTGATGAGCCGGAGTTGCTAAAGAAAAAAGCAGAAGCGCTTGCAAAAGCAGACAACGCTGATTTTAAAGTTCGGGCAAAAAAAATGATGTCAGAGATGATTGATCTGCCTCAGTTTATTGTTTGGTTCATTGAGAATTACCCGAAGAGTTTAAAAATAATGCGGAAGAATCCGGATTACCAGAACACCTTCAAATAGTTATTAATCAACAACCCTATAACCAGTTTGCCCGGCCCCGTCATCCACCTCATCTTCACAGATAAAGTCTTCGACCGCCATTTCCTCGGAAAAGACCGGTGCCTGTTTTATCTGGGCAGGCAATTTCCGGGAAAGCGCGCAAAATGATATATGCGGTTAAAATTATCGGTGTTTAAGCCGATAAAAAACTCAACAAGAACCCTTCTCGGCCTTTGCGTGGAATCTTTTTTCTTCGCAAACCTCGCGTAAGACGAATCAGCAATCCACTCAAGACCAACCACGTTTGGATTTTACCCTTACAATATATCAAAAGCTCCTGGATTCCCTGCTAAACCACGGTTTCACCTTCCAGTCCTTTGCAGATTACCTTGAACGGCCGGAAGAGAAAGCAGT
>PUMT01000151.1 GCA_003551495.1 Bacteroidota bacterium | reverse complement strand
GGAAAGGGAATAAATTGATTTACCAGATTGCCTTCAGAAAGGGTCATATTCAATTCTATAACCGGAAGCAGGGAGTCATTTACCTCTCCTTTCAATCTTCCCGAAGAACTGGCTATCCCCGAGGCTTCAATTTCGCCTGCGGCTGCCAGAAAATTTTCAGGGATAAGCGCCATTGCCTCTTCAACTTTCCACGAACTGAAATCATAGGTCAGGTCTGTCAACAAAGTCCCCCTGCTTGTATCGTTTTCAACAGCGCCCAAAATATTCAGCCCCAGTCCGTTTACAGAAAAAAAAGCATTATCCATTGAAAAGCGATGCCTGGACAAATCTGCTTCAACCGGCAAAAGAACTTGCAGGAGATCGTTGTCAAGGTACTTTTCCCCGGCATATTCAAATGAGGCAATTATGTCATTCAGCTCAACACTGCCACTCACAATGTCTCCGTGAATATTGCCGGCAAGTTTCCCGTTAACGCCTCTTAAACCCAGATTTATTTTTGCCTTAAGATCGGAATATACCAGGTTGAGGTTATTAAATTCAATATTCCGGAGATCTATCCGGAAAGGTTCGGTAACAGCGGTTTCTTCAACAGGGGCAGCAACCTCGCCGAAAAAAAGGTCAAAATTGGAAACCCCCATGCTGTCAAAAAATAGATTTACTGATGCATCAGACAGGATCAACTTGTTTACTACTATATCACCTTTTGTCCGATAGGCCTTTGAATCAATAACCCCGGTCAGTTCTCCGGCCCTGACAAGGGTGTCGCAGGGTTCTCCGGATACCGGACTGATTATGTGGAAATTGCTGACCCTTATACCCAAACGCGGGAAGGTACTGAAAACTGTAAGCTCTACCTCACCAATCACGGTTTCGTATGGAATGAACTTATCAGACTGGTTGTTCACTATCCGGGTCAGTTTCTCAGGTGTGAAAAGGTACCACGACAAGATACCACCGGCAATCAGCAAAAGCGCCAGCAGAGATGCAAGCGTGATCAGTAAAACCCTGAGAAATCTTTTAATCGGCTTTTTCATCTATTATATTGTATAAGGCAAGCATTCAGGCTTATTATTGATTAATAGGATCACAGGTTAAAATGTTTGCTTTTGTTTGACGCCCGAGCTAAAATTAACCGGAACTACCATTTAACTTATTGATCCTACGTGTTAAAATGCTTGCTGTTGACCTGATTTATAAGCTAAAAGGCATTTCCCGGTTAGTCATCCACCCTGTTAAATGTATAGGACCTTCCGAAATCATCCCTGTACCTCAAAACCTCTGCTGTAAGTTCTGTTATGGTATATATTTTGGTTATCTCAACATCTCCTATCTCCATTTGCTCATTCCTGATCAGCTCTGCCCCGGAAAGAGTCCATGTAAAATCCTGCGCCTCTTCTTCATATATATCTTCGCCTTCGTCCCAGCTGTAACCGGTGCCGTTAGCAAAATATTTGTCAAACAGGGTGCCCGACTGCCATTTGCCAATCAACAGCGAATCATCGAAATACACTTCTTTCTCGCAGGAAGCAAATATCAAAAGCAGCAAAAAAGAGACTGCAGAATATAATATGATCCGTTTCATCTTTGTATTTGAAATAGTTTTCAATTGTGTCCCAACCTTTGGAATTAAAAAATTATTATGGCGCAATAACGGATATGTTCATTTTACACGTTATTACATTACGAAGTTATGAAAAAAATTGTTTCAACAGACATAACCATTCCGACTGCCATTTCAACATTTTGTTTAAGTTGGTTTGATTTTTGATGCTCTTGGAATTTATATCACATTCATTTTGGAAGGTTTAAATTTTCACACAATAGAAACACCCAGATAAAAATCAATATGACTGAAAGAGAACTAAAGAAAAAAGAAGCTTCATTGCTCAGTTCGGTTGCCTCATTTAAGCTCAAACCGGCTTTTGATATTATTGAAAACCTTATATCAGAACACGGGCTTGGAATTTATTATGACGAGTACAGGAATATTGAAGAGACATACCGGTTCATACTGAAATACACCGTTGAAGGCACAAAAGACCCGGAAAGGGAACAGGTTTACCGGAAACTTATCGTTTCTGTTTTCGAGCTGGCTGACAAAATTACCGAAGCATTGAGGATGAAATTTTCTTCATCTGCCGGTTACGAAAAAAAGAGATCATTGCTCAAAATGCCTGTTAACAATACTGCAGAATATTTGTCAGAATTGGAGGATTATTACCTGCATGAACGAGAAGCATCTGGTGGTAAAAATAAGGAAACCCACGGCAGCCCGTCAGCTGAAACAGATAGCACTTTTTCCCGTTCCGGCACGGAGGCCGGGGAAAAATATCCCGGTGAGAGTATTGCCTTCGAGCATTTGAAAAAAATAAGCAAATTGTTTTATCATATATGGTTCACTGATAACCTATCCTCTGAAGAAGCAAAACAGTGGCGAAAAATTCTGCTCAGCACCGTCCTGCCGGTATATTACAAAGCATATATGACTACCGCAGTGACATTAAGCCTGCAAAGGTTTTTCGATCAGGAGAAGTTCATGATACTCTTTGACCTGTGTGAATCGGAAGAACCCGAGATAAGTCAGAGGGCGCTTACAGGAATGCTTACAGGGTTTTACATGTACGACCGGCGCCTTACCTGCTATCCGGAAATATCCGGGAGGTTCAGGATTCTTTTTGAAAATCCCGGTTTCAGGAGAAGTATTGAACATATTATCATACAGTTCATCAGAAGCAAGGATACCGAAAAACTGCAAAAGCGGATAAGGGATGAACTTCTTCCTGAAATGATAAAGATAAGCCCCCACCTTAAAAACAAGATCAACCTTGACAGTCTGATGGAAGAAGGCCTCCCGGAGGAAAGGAATCCTGACTGGGAAGATATTTTCAAGGATTCACCAGGATTCCTCAATAAAATGGAAGAGTTTTCTGAAATGCAGATGAAAGGAGACGATGTGTTCATGGGATCTTTTTCAATGCTCAAATCTTTTCCTTTCTTCAATGAGATGAGCAACTGGTTCATGCCTTTTTTCCCTGATAATCCTGAAATAGATCAACTGCTTAATATGTCCGATGATGCTGAAAAGAAACTGGTAGATATTATTGGCAAAGTACCGGTTTTATGTAATTCTGACAAATATTCGCTTTGCTTTAGTATAAACAGGTTACCAAAAGAAAACCTCAAGTTCATGTCTCAGGCTATGAAAGCCGAAACAGAGCAGATGGACGAAATAAAAGAGGACGAAGAGCTGACTGACCCGGGAAAGAAAAAGAGTTTTGTGTCCAACCGATACATACAGGATCTCTACCGCTTTTACAAACTTTTTCCCAGAAAGAAAGATTTTGAGGACATATTCAACTGGAGGCTAGATTTCCACAACAAGAAGTTATTTGGCGCTGTTATTAAAGAGCATCCGAAAATGCTGCGAAATATTGCAGAATACTATTTTGCGAAAGAACATTATGAAGAAGCATCGGAAATTTTCAAATACCTGGTTGAAGTGGAAAAAAGCGGTGAACTGTACCAAAAGATCGCATGGTGCCACCAGAAAACTGGGAGTTTCAAAACCGCACTGGAATATTACCTGAAAGCCGAGCTTTATGACGTAAACAGGCAGTGGAACAACAAAAAGATTGCATTTTGCTACCGGAATTTAAAGAATCCCGGTAAAGCCCTGGAATATTACAAGGCCATTGAAAATGAAAATCCTGACGATCTCGGTAACCAGTTGAATATTGGGCACTGCCTGCTGGAACTAAACAGGTTCGACGAAGCGCTTCAATGCTATTTCAAAGTTGAATACCTTGCACCAGGTAATAAAAAAGTATGGCGTCCTATTGCATGGTGCTCTTTCCTGACAGGCAAGTTGGAACAGGCTGAAAAATACCTTATGAAACTTTTGGAAGACGAACCCGGCAAACACGATCTTGTCAATATGGGTCACGTACAGTGGAGCCTGGGTAACAGGAAATCTGCACTTGATTATTACAGAAAATCGATAAAAAAACAAACAGAAAAAAACACCCCGGGAGATAATCTAAAAGATAGTTCAAAAACCGCCGGCGGCCGGGATGACACAAGGCAGTTTACTGAAAAAGAGTTTATGGAAGTTTTTGAAGAAGACCTGCCCCATTTGATGAATCAGGGTATTGATAAAAACGAGATACCGATTATGTTAGACCATTTAAGGTACCTTCTCGAATAAAAATCAACGGCAAAACTTCATTAAGAAAAACTCCAGTTGAATCTAGATAAAAAGGGTGTGCCTTAAATCGGAAAGCAGGTTTGAAAATCAGATTAAAATGAGAACTCTCCCTGCCGTGCAAGGAATTTTCCGCTTAATTCCACACCAATTTCTTTTGCTCCATTATTCTCCTCATCATTCTCAAAACCAGTTGCGACAAACTCAAATTCCCCATCTACATGAATATCTGATGTAACTTCAATGGTTATCGTTCCCTCGTCTGAAAAAAACAACTCTTCCTTATCGTCATAATACGATATTATCCATGCCCTGAAGTTCTCTATTTCATAAATCCATTCTGACAGATTGTCCATATCCTCCTCTTTAAGATCATCTATCTGATATGTTTTTTCTTCAGGCACAT
>PUMT01000247.1 GCA_003551495.1 Bacteroidota bacterium | reverse complement strand
GTGTATAGCGCCCAGTTGGGTGATGTTAATCCGTTGATTGTTGCACTTTTGGCAGCTGGTGGTGTGTCTGCAGCTTTTTCTACAACCTCCGGTTTATTGGTAGCCGGATCTTCTGCATTTGCTCACGACCTCTATGTTAAGGTGATTAATCCTGCAGCCAAACCCAAAACTCAGATGACGATTGCCCGTTTGGGTACTTTGTTAATGGCAATTATTATCACAGCAATCGCTATACTCGATTTGGCATTGATCGCTCAACTGGTAGCTATAGCTTTTTCAATGGCAGGCTGTACAATATTTCCTTTATTTTTGCTTGGTATCTGGTGGAGTGGTTCAAATCAGGCAGGCGCCAAAGCCGGTTTGATCACAGGCGGCATTATTACCCTTATATCCATAACATATTTAATCGGAGCAAGGGCAGGATGGATATTGCCATTCAATGAATTTATTTCATATTATCTTGGTGCATGGTATTTCGCATGGATAGGTGCTCCATTAGCAATTGCCGCCAATATTATTGTTTCCAAATTCACCAGAGAGACACCCATTGAGATCAGAAAATTCTTAATTGAAAAGGTGCATTCATAGCTTAAATGGTTATATCAATAAATAAAGGTACAAGACTGATCATTGGCATAATGGTTATTCTTGCTGTTGTTGGTGTTGTTATAGCATGGATCTACTACAGCAACATTAATAATTCTGTTGACCCGCGCGTCAGGCAGGCCCAGGTTTTGTATGGCAGGTACAATATATATGCTTCTAATAATGATTTTGAAGGGGTTCTTGCTTTACTCGACAGCATTGAATATATATATACATCAATACCACATTACAGGAATTCATATGAGATGGGTGTTGTAGAGAATAACCGGGCAACTGTATTTCTAACAAAAGCACTTTCAGATACGGTAAGGGAAGAAATCAGGCAATATTATTTTGCTCTTGCAGAGCAGCACTTATTATTGAGTATAGAGTATTATACGAACTGGCTGAATTTTCCGGGTAACCAAACTGAAGAGGAGTTGAAGGTTTTTGTTGAAAAAGAGTTTACGGCAGATAAATTACTGAATAATAATGAAAAACTGGATGCAATAATCCAAAATAGAGTTAAAGAAATTATGTCTGCCCGGATTGAAACTCCAAGGAGATTGTCAGTAAGTTATACAAATCTGGGCATCATCAGAAGGCACGAGAATAAACTGGAGGAGGCATATGATTATTATAACAAAGCCCTGGAGTTGTGGGATGATAATCATGCCGCCAGAAATAACATGAATATTCTCTTTGGAAAACCACCTGAGAAACAAAGTCTTTTAAGAAAACTATTTCCCCCGGAAAGAAAATAGGTGTGCCTTATTTATTACAATAATTTATTTTTAATATTATGAGAACACACATAATTTTATTCCTGGTAACACTCATAGCACCTTTTTCAATTATTGCCCAGGAAACAGATAATAGTGATTTTGGCATTAAAGCAGGAGGGTTTATTAAAAGCGATTTTTTTTATGACTCACGCCAGACAGTTTCTGCAAGAGAAGGTCATTTCCTGTTATGGCCGGCAAGACCTTCATGGGACGAAGAGAATAAAGATATAAATGAAGCATCAAGTTTCAACTTTTTGTCTATTCAGACCAGATTAAATGCAACCATTTCAGCACCTGATGCATTCGGGGTAAAGACCTCAGGTCATGTGGAGGGAGCATTCTTTGGCAATACAAACACCGATATTAACGGATTCAGGCTGAGACATGCATATGTTAAATTTGAGTGGAAGAATTCTGAATTGTTGTTCGGGCAGTTTTGGAATCCTCTGTTTGTAACTTCATCTTTTCCAGATGTTGTTTCATTTAACACAGGCTGCCCATTTCAGGCTTTTTCAAGAAATCCGCAGATTCGCCTCACTCAAACTCTAGGGGATGTGAAAATTGTTACAGCAGCACTTTCTCAGAGGGATTTTGCCAACGTCGGCCCCGAAGGTGCTTCTTCTGCATATTTACGCAATTCAGCAATGCCTGATTTTCATATGCAGGTGCATTATACCCATAGCGATCGTGAAGCAGGAACACAGTTTATTATTGGAGGTGGTTCTGCCTATAAGAGAATTTTACCTGAACTGATTACTGAACAAGGGTATAAAACTGATGCTCATGTGGGTGGAATTACTTACATGGGCTTTGCAAAGGCAAGATTAAGGCGGTTAACAGTTAAGGCACAATATATTCTGGGGCAAAATGTGAATGACCTGCTAATGATCGGTGGTTACGGGATCAGCGATGTAACCGATCCTGTAAGAGGAATAGTTGAATATGCTCCTTTGAGGACAAGTTCATATTGGCTGGATCTTCATTCCAATGGACAGGCAATCCAGCTTGGTGTTTTCCTTGGATTGTCTGAAAACCTTGGCGCTACAGGTAATCTGGTTGAAGACACCGGAATAACGGGACTTGGTACAGACATTAAGTCACTCTACCGGATTGCTCCAAGGATCGTTTTTAATTCTGGTAAAGCTCGTTTTGCATTTGAATGTGAATATACCGGTGCAAATTTCGGATCAGTGAATATTTCAGAAAACAGGAGAGGGATTCCGGTTAACATAGAGGAGGTTAACAATCTCCGTTTTTTGCTGGGTGTTTACCTGTTTTTATAATTATAATTACCTTCCATGAAACTGGGGTTTATATCTGATATTCACGAAGATGTTGTCTCTTTGAAAAAGGGGTTGGATATTTTATACAAAAAAAATTGTGACAAGATAATCTGTCTTGGGGATATAATAGGATTTAGTAACCCGTACTATCCTTTCGGGGGAACAAAAGATGCTAATGCCTGTATTGACCTGGTAAGGGAGAATTGCACCATTGTGGTACCCGGAAATCACGATCTTTTTTCCGCAGGCAGAATTCCAGAATTTCATGCCGGGGTTGAATATCCTTCAGAGTGGTTTGGGATGGACATAAGAGACCGGATAAATTTAATGAAAGGAAAAATTTGGTTTTATGAACGAGAAATAGATCCCGGATTGACAGAAGAAAACATTCAATATCTGAGGGCTTTACCTGAGTATGACATCCTGAAGATTAATGATCTCAGCATACTGGTTTCACATTTCCTTTATCCCGATGTTTCTGGCTCACTGAGAAAAAGGGTTGATGAGATATTTGAGTACAGGGATCATTTTTGGTTTATGCGGCAAAAAAATTGTATATTGTCATTTGCCGGACATATGCACAGGGAAGGATTTGAAGTTTTAAACGGGAGTGGTTTCAGGGAATTCGGTTTCAGAAAGAAGAGATTAATGAAAATTGAATCATTCGTCGGCCTGCCATCAATAGCTGATGGTTTGAATAAAAATGGGGTAGCTGTTTTTGATACTGCAGATTTTGAAATAGAAGTTATCAGGTTAAAAAACAGATCTTTTTTTTGAAATAACCGGGTGCCGATTTTGATTTATCCCTAAATCCGGATAGCCTATAAAAAGTTTGCCGTCCCGCTTTATATTATTTGTCAACCATATTTAATGCTGATGAGAGGCGTTTTTTTTATAAAAATAATAGTACCGGCGATTTTGGTAATCGTGATTTTTGTTATCTCATTCTCTTTTATTTTTATTCCAATGGTTGAGGAAGGGTTTATGGAACGCAAGAAAGAGATGATAAGAGAGTTAACCAATTCAGCATGGAGTGTTATTGACGAATATTACAAGGAAGTTTACAGGGGAAATCTGACTGAAGAACAGGCCAAAGAAATGGCCATTAACCGGATAAAATTCATTCGTTATGGTGATGATGGGTTGGATTATTTCTGGATCACCAACATGATCCCTGAAATGATTATGCATCCATACCGTACCGAATTGAACGGCCAGAATTTATCTGATTATACCGATCCGCACGGAACCAGGTTGTTTACTGAAGCAGTAAAGAAAGTAGAGGATAGCGGCGACGGATATATCGATTACTGGTGGCAATGGAAAGACGACAGTACACGGATTGTTCCGAAACTTTCATATGTAAAGGGATTTGAACCCTGGAACTGGATAGTAGGCACAGGTATCTATCTTGAGGATGTAAAGGAGGAGATAAAAGTAATCAGAGGAAGGCTTGTTCGCATAACTTTGCTGTTTGTTTTTATAATAGCTGTAATAGTTATTTATATTACGCGCCAGAGCCTGATTATCGAACGCAGGCGTATTGATGCTGAAGAAATGCTCAGGCAATCAAGGTTAAAGTATAAGATGCTTGTGGAGGCTTCTACCGAAAGTACCATGATGTGGCTGGAGGGTAAGTTGATCTATTTTAACCAACCTATTCTGAAAAGGACAGGATATACAGAAGAAGAGCTATTGAGTAAAAGGATGGATGAATTGTTTACCCTGCAAAATGAGTCCATCGAAAATCTGACCGGAACCATTAATGAAAGCATGAATGTTGAAGCCATACTTCTTACAGCTGGAGGCAGGGAAGTAGAGGTTGTTCTTACAATATCCAATGTGGAGATTAATAGTAAACGCGGTTTTATATTTATAATAAAAGAGGTAACAAGGCAATTGATCAGGAATAAATCCGAACAGATGCTCGAGGAAGAGTTAAGGACATCACTGTTGATTATGAATTCTCCTGTAAATCTTTTTCTTCGTCAACC
>PUMT01000038.1 GCA_003551495.1 Bacteroidota bacterium | reverse complement strand
ATATCCTGCCTGCCGGTGGCCATTATCCTGGCATGGAATGTGGCTCCGGTGCTGTCAATATCTGTCACCTCTCCGGTGATGATCAGGGGGTAGTCAAACTTCTCATCTTCACTGCATGAGATTGCGGCAATTAATATAAGTGATACCAGGCTTATCCTAAAAGGCTTCATGTTGAATGGGTTATTAAAATAAATTTTCCTGAAAAACCTGTAAAAAAACAATTCAACCAAATCAGAAAAGATTTTTGTAAAAGTAAGTTCCCGGCTTAAGCGCAACCGGCCTGTTATGCAGGTATATGTGTTATATCCCGGCATTGATCAAATTGGGTGTTTATTAGTTAGTAAAGTATGGCTGAAATATTAATTATTCAAGTTTAATTGTTGCTATCTGATATTTTTGACAATATTATCATTTCATTCCCTTTGTTTACAATCTGATCGTAATAAAACCTCACACTGGAGTAAACAGAGGGAGAATAAACTGACTGCTTAAAATGATAGTCAAATGATACGGTAATTACTCCATTATCGCTTTCAGTTGAATAATTGAGCTCAAAAAGCTGGTTGTTTATCCTTTGTCTGTCCGGCAAATATTCTGCTTCATATCCTTCGGGAATATTGATTGTTGTTTTAAAGACTCTTTTTCCCGGATAGGTCATATTAACCGGGTATGTTCTTTCCTCCTGACTCAAAGGGTTCTCGGTAATGGCCTCATTGAGGAAAGGGGAGAGGTAGATGCTTTCGCCTATTGTTTGCACTGCATCGCTTATTTTGTAATCAAGGATGTATGGCAGTTCAATTTTATCATGGTTTTGAACTGAAATGGACTCTTCCTTTATGTTGTATTCTTTTGAATCAAGTTTTTCAAATATTTCTTCTTTGTCATCTGTAAAGGAATTCCTGTAATACAGGGCATCGTATTCAGTTGCTGTTTTTGTTATGTCAGCAGTAATATCATTATTTTCATTAAACCGGATTGCTATCTCTCTTTTTATTGTTGAAGGGAAGTCAGGTTCAAGGCTCACCCATTCCGCATCATCCCCGTCATTTATGATCAATCCTTTTTCGTTAATGCACCTGGCAGGGATTCTGTCATTCTTTAATTTCGGGTCTGTTGCGTCTGCTAAAACCATTTCCCCATCAATCATCGCGGCAATCAGAACATAATTGAATTGATTTAAACTGGGGAAATCTTCTCTTATCCTGCCGTGGCGGCGTGTGCTTGAAACAACCGGATAAGCCTCGATGCCGACTCTGTTCAGCATCCCTATAGTGAACAGGTTGATTTCAGCACTGTTGCCACTTTTGTCATTTATGAATTCCCTTGCACTTTTACCCGAAAATATGCCGCTCCTTTCGTTCCATCTGTAATTCTCTTTTACAAAATCCATTACATGGTTGAACGCTTCCCGGTCAGGTTTTTCCGAAATCTCTCTTGTGTCAATTACCCTTGAAGCACGCCTTCGTGACCTGTTTGCGTATATGCCAAAACCGGCATGATCTGAAAGCGAATTTTTCACCTCTCTCCATGAAGTCATAATATTCCTGGTGCTGCCATCAATGGAGGTAATTCTTGCCAGTTGAAAATCAATTTTAATAATGTAATCATTGACGGAGGTTATGAACTCATCTTCGATGAACGCAGGGACATCCCTTAAACCGTACCTGTAAACCATATCATAATACGGCCGGGATGAATATCCCCCGGTTGAACCAAAATATCTTGGGGAACTTCCATCACGGTAGTAATCGAAAATGTCAAATTCGTCAGCTCCCTGTAAAAGCCAGGAATATTCAAGGAAAGGGACCATCCTGATTTCGTATTCGCTGTGCAGAACGGGAATACTCCATTGAAATTCCCAGTCACGAAGATTAAACAGGTGCTGTGACCTTATTTTGTAACTGTATTCAATTATTGTACCTCCTTTCACATTAGGAATAGCAAATTTTTTCTTATTCCAGTATTCGTTTATACTTTCCTCGTAAATATCTGAACTGTTCAGGGGTGTTCTGACAATTTCACCCTCTTCTTCATTATATGCAAATGCTTCTATATCAATCACTCTTTCATTAATATTACCATGACTGTAGAAGGGTATTTCCACTTCAGACCATTCGATTCCTGCATCATTAAAGATTTTTATTCTGGTAGTCCTTTCATACATCACATCGAACGAACCATTGTTTCTTTCAAAGCGTGTTTTGCCAATATCGAACAGCACAAGCGCCTCAGCATCTTTGTCTCTGGAGTATTGATCCATTTCAATTTCTTCCCTGGAAATATTACCAAATTCAAGGGGGAAGTCCTGGGCGAAGGAGAGCGTTAAGGTGAAAATCATTAATAAACCGGTTGACAGCAGCTTTTTCATGATAATTAGTTTTTCATTAAAACAATATTTGTTGAATTTTCAGATTCTTCAATTTCTTTGATAAACCCGTAAAAATCCTCATATTCCTCCACACTGTATGAGCCGGAATGAATCAGCATGCTTTTAACAACCTCTATACTTCCTTCTTTTTCCAGGAATTGCAGGCTATATTCCCCAAAATCTGTTACAACCCTGTGGTTTTGAAAATCGCTGCCAACAGTGTAACCCCTTGGTATATCGTAAACAAGTTTGTCAGTTCTGTAAACCGGATAGTCTATCTGTACCGGCAATTTTCTGTTTTCAGGTCTTTCAAGACGGGGAAGATTGAAGGGTATATTGTTTAAAAGTATCAGGTTGCCTTGATGGTTGTATATGTTTCTGGTATTTGCCGAATATTTGAATTCAATTGCCTGCGAATCCCTTTCAGGCCTGTACAGGCTGTAACTTTCCATGTTAAACCCGCTTTCCAGTATGTTGTTCCTGATGAATCTGGACCTGTCAGATTCTCCGAAAGTACGTTCAAGGCTTAACAGAAGCTCAAACATCGCCCCCCTGTATTTCCCGTGTAAACTGACTGTTGCACTTCTGTCAAGATTGTAGGAAATCCCGAACTTCCTTTTTTCTGCTACATCCTCCTTTGTCATTGCCGGGGTACTTACAAAGCGGCTGTTGTCCCTGTCAATAACCAGTGCATCCCTGTTCTGGTTGAATGTTCCGGGGTAGTTAAAAGGGCCCTTGCTTGTACAATCCAGCCACAGAGTGTCACCCGCAAGGGGAATGTGAAGTATGACATGGTTGAACTGCTGGAAGGGGAAGGTTTTGTCTGTTTTTCTTACCGGAGATCCTGCATGAATAAGTGTATAGTACGATTTAATTCCAGCAACATCCAGTACTGATTTGAAATAATTTGTCAGCGCCTTGCAGTCGCCATACTTCTTTTCTGCAACGTATGAAGCCGGATAAGGCTTAAGTCCCCCGGTTTCAACAGAAACATTAATATAGCGGGTTTCATTCTGCAACCGGTGGTAAAGGATCCTTATTTTTTCCTTGTCATCTTCAATACCTTCTGTAAGGGAAAGAATTCTTCTTATCTCATCATCCGGAAGACCGGCTGCGCCTTTCAGCAGTTTGTGCTGCCAGTTTCCAAAATCCTCCCATGTTGCGAATGAACCTTCCAATTCATAAACAAAATCGATGGGTACTATTACAACTGACGGCAGAAAGCTGTAAAAAGGGGGGGACATTCTTTCATTGCTTACAGGTTCAGGATAATCAGCCTTCCACCTGTAGCGCTTCCGGTTCCTTGTTGTTTCCTTTTCCGGTAGGTCCACAAAACGGTTTGAATAGGAAACAATATAGTCATCAGGCAGTTCAAGTGTAAGGACAGCTTTTCGCGTGGGAATACTGCTGGCTATAACCGGACTCCAGTTGTCAATATAGAAGAATTCTCTGTGTGTTTCCTGGTAACTGTAAACAATTGTATATGGGTAACTGTTGTGTCGCAAGGAAAATTCTTTAACATAGTTGTCATCATAGAATGAAACGGAAGAGATTGCGCTTCTCTCAGTTATCTCTCCCCTCCTTAAGCGCCTGACAACTTCACCCTCATTATCTTTTATATAAGCATTGATATTCTGAACACTTTTCAGAGAGGAAAAGGGGATAGATACATTTGTATGCTTTTCTCCATCCCTGTTGTTTATCAATATCTCGTAACGGGAGTTTTTTATCAATCTTCCCCTGCTTATGGATATATCTCTTTCAAATAAGAGTACCTCGGCGTCAAAATCCTGGCCGTAAGAAACATTTTGCAGGATTAAAAGCACAAAAACCAAGCACCTGGAAAACATAGTTATTTTTTTAATATTTTTTAATCAGATGGCTTTTAAAAATTTTTATTAAACTTTACGGATTACCATGTTTTATATTCCATTTACCTGGAATTAAGCTAACCCCCCCGGGTTGCTGCGTATTTGTATTTTTTAATTGAAGATATAGCTTAAATAGTTGATATTAAATGTTGTTGTTTTGCAGGTTTTTATATTGAAAAATTATAATTATTGTTGCAGTTTTTTGAGGGCACTTATATATTTAATAATATTATTTACAGCTCCAGAACATCATTGATTTGTGCAAGTCTGAAACCTTGATTAATTACTTTTTTGGCTTCCGGGCTCTCAGGGTTGATAACCGGGTTTGTATGATTGAAATGGATAAATATCACTTTTTCTTTTTCACTTTGCGGCAGTTCTTCAAATTCTGCCATGCTTTCTATTATGAAGGGATGGGGTATTTGTGATATGTCTCTTGTATCCAGTTCTTCTCCAGAATAAAATGTGGCGTCAACTATTGCATAGTCCACTTTCCCTATCTCTTCTTTAATGTCTTTTTCCCACCTTTCCCATTTGTCGATATCGGGTATAAAGAGCGCCTTTTTATTTGGTCCGGATATTTTGTATCCCACGGTTTCCGAATACTCATCGCGATGCGGAACCAAAAAAGGTGTAACTTCAATATTGTCAGTCAGCTTAACCCCCCTTCTGTTTTGAAGCTCTGTTATTTTGATATTTTGATTTTCAACAAGCATATCCCAGGGACCGTTATTTTCCAGGAACTTTTTCATCCGGGGCATCGCAAACAGAGGCACATTGTCTGAATTCATAGCCTCTTTTCCAAGATACATCAGTCCTGTGTAATGTCCGATATGTGCATGGGTGAGGAAAATCGCGTCGGGCGCTTCGGAAGAAGAGGGATCAGCAAAGTTCTTCAGCATTTTCATCTGCTCTGTTATGTCAGGCGTGGCATCAAACAGATATTTTTTGTTGTTTTCAAAATCGACAACCCCAACAGAAGTTACTTTTCTGTTTTTATCCGGGTTTTCGAAAAGGTCTGCGCAGCAATCCCTGTTGCATGCAATGTGAGGAGAGCCTCCATCCTGAATTGTACCAAGGATAATTAATGCCACTTTTGTGTCATCACTTATTGTGAGCGAGTTTTCACTATCCTGAACTTCGGTTTTACAGACTGAAAATGAGAGTATTAAAAAAATTAAAACAATAGAAGAAATTCTGTACATGAAATTTTAATATTAAGCCTTATCTAAAAACAGGTCACCGAGTGTCGATAAATATACAAAAATTCTTTATTTGCGAAATATTGCGGATGAAAATAAATGAAAAAAATGAAAAAAATAACCAATCGCTAATGAACAAAACCTGTGAATTTTGAAAAACAGTTGTATCCCTGTGTCAGTCCGGTTCCTTTTGCCGGCCGGAGGTATAGATCCGGAGAAGGGCTATATAAACCTGATCATCTCATTGAACGCATTTATAGCATAGTTGTCGGTCATACCGGAAATGAAATCCATTATTGCCCTTTGGTAATCGTTCCGGTTATCAATATTGTAAACAATATGGTTTTGATATTTAACAGGCCTTTTCTCCAAAGAAATATCTGAATATTTCACCAGCCACTTTCCGAATGATCCGAAGAGTTCCGGATAAACTTCTTTCTGCCTTGCAAGATTGGAGAGTGTTCCTCTGCCATCATATTGCTCATCAAGCTTGCCGTAAACCGATTCTATTATTAGTCTTGCATATTTCCTGAAGCTTTCAAGGCGGGGATGATTGTAAATATGTTTATAATTGAACTCTTTTACCCTGTTGATAAGCTCCAGGTATTCAGGTGAAAAGGAAAGGCCTGAATCCGGACTGCTGTGCGTGCATAGATCCATAATAAAATCGTGCATCAATGCAGTGTTATTTATATCGCTGATGCTGAATTCTTCTTTTATTATGTCTTTACTTATTATATCCTTCAGTTCGCTGATCTGCGAAGTATTGAGGATCTGAAGGGTCCGGGCATCTTCAATATCCCGCCCCAGATACGATATCTTATCGGCTATTTTTACAACACATCCTTCCCATGTATAGGGCGACACTTCTCCGGGACTTACCAGATCCTGCAGCTCAATCTTTTCATTCCTGGGGAATATCGAGTTTTCATCCACTTCCCCGCAATGACAAACAATACCATCTCTTACCGCATACGTGAGGTTAAGATTTTCTTCCCTGCCTTCCGGACTGGGCAGTGTTTCAAGATAGTCAACAAAACGGAGGCTGTTTTTTTCGTGCCAGAATTTTTCTCCCGGATCTTTCCCGGCCAGGTCTTTCAAAACTTTTTCCCCTTCATGACCGAAAGGGGCATGCCCCAGATCATGGCCAATTGCAATGGCATTGGCGAGTTCGGTGTTGAGTCCGAGAAATTTGCAGATAGTGTAACTAACAGAAGATACATGATTTACATGCTCAATCCTGGTACATATATGGTCATTTTCAGTGGCAAAGAAAACCTGTGTTTTGTGCTTCAGCCTCCGGTAAGCCTTGCAATGGAGGATCCTGTTGAAATCCCTCAAAAATGGCCCCCTGATATCTTCCCGCCTGTAAAGTTCTCCCGCCCTGGTTATAGAGGTATCCCAACCCCGATTCCCCTCAATACAGCTCACATTTAAGAATTTTCCTTTTTCCATTTTTTAAATATGAAGATATAAAAAACGGAAGCATTTTTCACAATTGAAATAATATTTGTTAAAAATAAAAAAAACCTACATCAGCATAAAAAAAAAGAAAATAACAAGTAACTTTATTAAAATTATACGTTATATTTTTATATAAAGAAATCAGATCAGGATAATGCTAATAAATTATGAGTAAGGAAATTAATCCTGTGCCTGCACCTCCGGTCGACAGTCCACTTGCCTGTCCCGCATGCCAGGACAGGCTGGTTATAAAACATCTCGGTTGTGCCGGATGTGAAACTGAAGTTACAGGAGAGTTTGCAATACCGCCCCTGGCAAGGTTGTCAGAAGAAGACCTTCGCTATATAATAGATTATGTAAAACTGAACGGAAATTTAAAGGATATGGCTGCACACCTGAAAGTGAGCTACCCCACAGCCAGGAACAGGTTCAATAAATTGATCAGGATGCTTAAGTCAAAAGGATTCTGATATGCAGCTGAATTGTCAATCTTATCAGTCAGAAAATTAACAGCTTAAAGCCTTAGCCGGCATTGGCCGGCAAAGCTAATCAATACAGATTGGGTCCGTATATTTTTTATTATAATGATTCCATTCCATTGCCTGATTGATTATCTTTATGACTGATTTGAAAGATCCTTTTATGTCGGGTAAAAATAAAATCAACTTTTTCAAAACTTATGAAAACAGCCGGAGTAATTGGAGGACTGGGACCTGAGACAACTGCTGAATTTTATCTGGATATTATTTTCGGGTGTTCCCGCGGGAATAATCAATCCAGACCCCGAATACTAATCTCCAGTGTGCCACTGCCGTTCCACATAGAGGAAGATCTTTTACTCCGCAATACAGGAACTGAAAGATATATCCCATATCTTACGGATGAGGCAAAAAGACTTGAAAAAGCGGGTGCCGATTTCATTGTAATGCCTTGTAATTCACTCCATATTTATATTGAAGAGATAAGGAATGTGGTAAATATACCGGTTCTCAGTATAATTGAGGAAACTGTTAAATATTTGAAAACTAATAATTTTAAAAAAACAGGCCTGATTGCAACATCGGCTACCATAAAGAATAAACTTTATGAAAGGGCTTTCAGGGCAAATAGTATAAACTTTGTACTGCCCGACGGGCTGCAACAGGCAAAAATCGACAGGCTGGTTATGAACCTGGTCCTTGGACGACAAAAAAACAGTGACAGGGAACAACTAATAAGTATTACAAATGGACTGGAAGTGAAAAATGCCGATTGCATTGCCCTTGCATGTACCGACCTGCAACTGCTTATCCCCGAACATCCGCGGCTAAAAATATTCGATACTATGAAACTGTTCGCTGATGCAACAGTTGCCGAAATATTAAAATAACTCTCACCATATAAAAGGACTTCAAAGTCAGAATTATAGCCCTTCAACTTTAATCAAGCTGTATAAAGCGTCTGTCAATCTCAGGAAGTCGTTGATAAAAAAAGTCAGCTTCTGTCAATGATTTAATCATATTTTAGTTTTACGGATTTTACAATGAGAAGCGAATTATTACGGGCGTACTTTTAAGTATCGGGGGAATCTCTGGAATTTTCATGTAGCACACACAGGAAACTATTATTTTCACTTATATATAAATGTGCAGTTATGATAAATGCATGTCATTTAAATGACAGGCATGAGGGTGTGGCTAAAACCGGAGATTCAAATTATGAAAGCCCTTAAATGTTCGGCACTGATCCTGTCAGGCCTCTTTTTTTTCTTTACATCCCATCAAAATGTTACAGCACAGGGGACGGTACAGGTAACCGTTTCAGGAATCCCTCCCATATTGCAGTCTCCATACGTCAGCGATGTTGAACGTAATTACCGGCAGGGAATGTACAGTTTCAGTATTCAGTACAGCAATCCCGATCCGGCACCCGTTGCTTTCGTTATTGACGTAACCCTAAGCCGTTACGGTGAGGAGCTTTTCAGCATGACCTCAACTCCTGTTGTCTATACACCGGGCAACTATTTTTACAGCACTTTTGAAGAAAGTCCGGTAGTAAATTTCCCCGACGATCCTCTTGACCTTATCTCATCACGGCTCCAGGAACAGGTGGTACGTGAAGGGATAATGCCTGAAGGGGACTATATTCTGGAGGTAGAAGTCAGGCCGGAAGACCCTTTCAATATGATTACTTCAATTCCTTCAGTAACTCCTTTTGAGGTTAGGTTTCCCCAGCCGCCTGTTTTAATTTCACCTGATGATGAGGGTACTGCCCCGCAGGTTTTCCCTGTTTTTTCGTGGACACCGGTAATAGGTATTATGCCTGCTTTCCAGTTTGAATACGAACTGCTGATAGTGGAAGTGCTTGATGGACAAACACCTCTTCAGGCGATTGAATCGAACCGTGAACATGAAAGGATCACAACCATGCAGCCCGCCCTTGTTTACAGCAATGAGTATTTCGGACTTGAAGAAGGGAGGCAGTATGCATGGCAAGTCCGTGCCCGGGAGGTAAATGACCAGATACCTGTAAGTGACCGGGGCAGGACCGAAATATTCACATTTACTGTGGGAGATGTCCCTTTTGATACTGATATAGGGTTGCTGGAAAAAGTTGAACTTGTAAGGGACTTTGCAAAACTGATCAATCTTGAGAACCTCGATATTACACAAAGCGCCGGCTCGGTTACACTTGACGGGACGGCTACACTCAGACTTGATTTTTCAGATGCCGGAGAGGGATATACAGAAATAGAAGTTAACTGTTACGGCCTTGAAGTGCAAATGGGTGATCCCCAAAATCCCGTCGTAACTTCAGGTACGGTAGAAGGCGATATAAGGGGAGAGTTACTGCCGGTTGAGGGGGCGGGAGAAATTGTGTCGCTGGAAAAAATATCTTGGGGACTGGCTGAAGGGCTCACCGTTGAGGCCTCTGTAATCGATCCTTCAGGAGAGCTTTTTGAGGCAGAGGGAGTTTTGAACCTTTCACCCATGGGTTTACAGGGGACAATAACCGCAACGGGACCGGCAGGTGAACCGCTTTTCCACTATGGCGAACATCCGGTTGAACTGGCACTCAATTCTGTTACTGCAACATTCCCGGGAGCTTTCCTTTCAGCTGATGCACAGCTTGAGTTCTTCAACGAACCTACTCCCTGCTATATTCCGGGGATATCTCTGACAGGCGAAGGGGCTGAGATCTCCATGTCATGCCCTATCGATTTCGATATCCCGCTGATACCCGGAACAGAGCTGGCAACGCTGCACCTCGGATCGGCAAGCGGCTACCTGCTGATAGGAGATGATAATCCTTCCCTTGAATATTCTTTCAGTCTCGTAAGCTCAGTAAGACTGAATACCTCCGGCAGCAAACATTACAACATACCGGTATCTCTGGAGCTATCATCAGAAACGGGTGTGGCAGCTGATATCCGTGCCCCACCCGTTACTTACCAGTCGCCGGGGATTGACCTGGGAATTGCCGATTTGCATATTGCTCGTATTAATGATCCGTGGATAACCTACGACCCTGCACAAAACAGTTGGGATTTCGGATTTGAGATGGATGCAGGACTGAAATTTCCGTCCCTTGATGACCTTGAACTGCCCGACCTATACGGTATAGAGCTTGACAGGAACGGTATCCATTTCCCGGATGTACACTTTGATGAAGACGACCTTACTGTAGTGCCTGAACTGAGCCTTGCAGGTTTCGGTGCGCAACTAACATCCTTCACCATACCATCTTTTACATTTCCATGGTTTGAATGGGACGGCTTCCTTCCCGGACCGTGGGATTTTGAGTTTGATTTTGAACTTTCATTCCCCCGGTTCCCCAATCATATGCCTTCATGCCTGCGAAACCTTACAGTTGAAGTGGAAGATGCAGGTTTTTCAGGAGGTGAGTTATCTGCAACTTTCCCACCTACCACTTTTGATTCCGGCGAATGCGGGTTTGAAATCGGGGCAGGGTATGAGCTGGCGCTTAACCGTCTTGAAGGAGCCCTCACCGGCACTGCAGAACCTGACGGTTTCGCAATGGACGGATACCTTTCGCTGGATGCGGCATTGATCCTTGGGACTCCGTTCGATTGTGAAAATGATTCACAGGTACATCTTAGTGCTGAAAACCTTACAATGAACAGCGAAGGGGTCATTTACGGTCAGCTTACCGGCATAGTACCTGAATGTCCTGTTTCAGTGGGGCCGTACGAAGCGATGATCACTGAATCAATGCTGACCTTCAGCAGAGGGGAAAATGGACAGTCGGCTCATCTACAGGCGGACGCTTACCTTGAGTTCCCGGTGCAGGCAGGAGGCACAAACCGTTTTGACGGCGAGGTCGGTATTGACCTCATAAAGGGAGAGTTTACCGCCCTGAGTTTTCAAATAGATGAGCCATTTGAATGGACAATCCCTGCAAGAGACGAAGTCATGAGTTTCGAAATCGGGAGCGCCTCCATATCGCTTGACGGACTGATGATAGACGGCTCACACGAATTTATTGCCGGGAACCAGTCCATCGAGGTGTTTTTCAACGAACTTCTGCTCGACCTCAGCTCTTTTACAATAAAGGAGGGCAACATTCTCTTCAGCGAAGCTTTTGCCCTGGAAGCAGGGATAGACCCGGCAGACCATTCACTAACTTACAGGTCTGTTTCCACAGAAGAGAAGCTTTCACTTGATCCGGGAATACTTTTCGGACTGGCAGGGATGGTGCAGATTGGAGCAGACGGGCTCACCACAGAAGGAACCGCTGATGCGGAAATAGCATTCGGGGGATTCGAGATTGCAGATCTTTCAGTTGATTTTTCGGAGGATTTTGCCTTCGGGCTCGATCCGTTCAAGGTTCAGGACGGACAAATTGATATCAATTACGGGGACAACCTGGTTGCCATAGTTGACCGGTTCGGCTTTCACCCTGTTTTTTCCTTTTTTGACGAGATTGAAGCTATAATACCCGAACGTTTACCCCTTCCTCACAGCTCGGTTGCCTACCTGCAGCTAAAGGATGAACAGGGGAACCTGCTTGTTGATGTGGAAGAAGATCCGGAAAACGACCTTGGCGTTATTTTGGGAACCCGCCCCGGAGAACCCGTTGAGCTTTTCCTTCCTGTATTACAGGGTGACGATCTTGCAACAGCACCCTCAGCAGGTGTTGAGTTCAGCAATGTCGGCATATCACTTGCACCAATGAAATTCGAAAGTGGTGAAATACACGCCGATGTATCTGGCATGGAAGAGTTTCTCGACCTGGAAGAGCGGTTCGGTATTCCCTTCTCCCTGGAACAAATATCATACGGTCGATTTGAAGAGCTGCACGATCATTATAATGAAGGGTTGTTCTTTACAGGGGAACTTATGCTATTCAGCGAGCAGCTTGGTGAAAACTCCGCCGTGTCAATGTTTGTAAGGCAGGACGGGACTGTTCTGACCTCATTTAATGTGGATAATATTGACAAGGATATACCCCTTGTGCCGGGAAGCGATATTGCTGTTATGAACATTGACGGGGTATCGGGAACTATGGAGTTCCCCCTTCTAACGCTTCATACTGGCGACCTGCCATATTTTGACCTTATGATCGGGGGAGGTTTTGCCATACAGTACGGTGACAATATGGCAAGAGCCGGGATTGTTGCCGGATATAACAGGCAGGGATTCAGCCTGCTCGACTTTGAATATGACTATGAATATGAATTACCCTCCATAGATCTGGATCCGTTCATTTTCAGGATTGAGGAGATAAAAAACCTCCATCTTGATTACCGGAGTGAAACCGGGTTTGATTTTTATGCCGGACTGGATCTGCATCTGGGCATGAAAATGGAGGAGGATGATTTGTTAATCCCTTTGAATGGAGTGGAGATAAGGCCTTCAGGTTTCGTTATCCCTTACCAGGAGATCAATGACGGCACCGAACCTGCACTTAACGTGCCGGGGGTCAACCTGTCCGGTTTCCATCTTCAGCCTTTAGCATTCCGTATGGATGGGGCTGAAGTGGATATATACGATTTCTCTCCCGGAGACCTGTCCGGACTGCTTCCAGGGGTTGATTTTGCAATCACTTTCCCGGAACTTGCTGAATTATATCCCTCACTGGCTGATTTGTCTGTGACAGTTAACGATGCCGGATATTCAAACGGAAACTTCACCGGCTCTGTTGAGGTTTACAATCCCCTTGTGCCGCCGAGGATACCCATGGGCTCAACTTTCCTCGATGTTTACGAACTTGCCGGAGAGCTCCGGGAAATTATCCGTGACGGCGAAACTGTACAGGGGATTGATATATTTATATCAGGCACTATGCCGGGGCTGGATATTTTCGAGACCGATGAACCCTGCGACCCGGTTGAATATTCTCTTTCTATTGTACAGGGAAGCGGATTTTCCGGAACAGTCGAAAACTTTGTACCGTGCGGCAGCATGCCTATAGGCCCTCTTTCCCTTATGTTCACCCAATCACAGCTTGAATTTGGGTTTGAAGATGGTGAACAGAGTGTAGTACTTGCAGGTGGGGCTGAACTGGAAATTCCGGTTCCGGGAGATGAAACACAAACTACCACAGCAAGCGGTACCATTGAGATGGATGTTTTTACCGGCAGCCTTTTGGACGGGACAATAGATATCAACAGTCCGTTCCGCTGGGACCTCCCGTTTGCCGCCGAAAATCCGTTCTTTTCATTTATTGTCAATTCAGCCATGCTTGACAGTACAGGACTGACACTTAGAGCTGCCGGGGATATGCAGGTGTCGGAAGATATACTTGTTGATGTGCTGTTTGATGATCTGGTTATCGGACTCCCCGGACTTGATATTAAGGGAGGACAGGCATCCATTACAACCGGTTTTGCCTTCGATTTGCTCTTTACACCTGTGAGTTGGCGGATAGTGCCCTTTGACCGCGAGATACCGGCAGACACCAACGTTATAAGGCTCAATCTCGACGGCATAGGAATGATTCTTGACAGCGAAGGGGTGTCCCTTACAGGGGAAAGTACGGCAGACCTGCACCTGGCGCAAAAGCTTACTCAAACAGGTGAACCGGCTGAGCCTGAAGAACCGGAGTCACCCGAAGACCCGGAGGAAGATAGTGAACTTGATTTTCCCGGACTGAGACTTGAGTTTGTGGATGATTTCAATTTTAACTGGCAGACATATTCAGTTAACAGAGGTGCCGCTGAACTGTATCTTGAAGAGGAGGATGAAGCATCACAGCTGATTGCCTGGTATGATCAGAACGGACTCGGACTGGGCGACATACTCGGAATTATGCCGATCCCTGATACACTGGGACTGCCTCAGAATGATATTGCATATCTTCTCCTGAGGGAAACTGATCCGGACAGCCCTGATTATGGTGATCTTCTTGTAGAGCTTGAATCAAGCCCGGGTCAGGATGTACAGACACTGAGAACAAGGGAGGGTAAATCAGTTAAACTGGTGCTTGAATCACTTTCCGGGGAAGAAGGCGATCCTCCGGCATTCCTGACCCAATTTTCAATTACGGTTAACAGCGCATTAGAATTGGTTGACGGAAGTATTGATGTAGGACTGCAAAATAATCCTTTTAAAGTACCTGAACTGCCTGTTTCATTAACCGGACTGACTTATGAAAAAAGGGATGACGGGGTTGCTGCTCTTACAGCATCAGCAAAATTTGATCTTCCTGAATCGCTTGGTGAGCTGGAGATTGTTATGGATGAGCTGAGATTCAGCACCGAAGGGTTCGAGCAGGCAACATTTTCTGTAGGTGATCCGGTTTCTGTCACAGACACTCTTACAGCTGCTGCTTTTGCTGATTCAGCGCTTTGCATAAATCTGTTCTATGCAACTGCCTCGTTCGGCGATGAAACCGGTTTTGGCATAAGGGGTACAATAGAGAGCAATCTTTTCACGGATGAGGAGAGGGAGAAGCTCTCATCCCTGCCGTTTGAGTCAATATATGATGTTTCAGGGTTACTTGATGAGGAGTGGAGCTTTGAGTTTGACCTGGATGAACTCCAGCAGGACAGCATTGCCATATCACATGCACGGCTTTGGCTTACAGAAGTTGGGGCTGTTGCTTCAAGGGAAAATTTTACAGTCAGCTTGTCGGGCGTTGTTTCAATGCCTGATCTGCTGGGTGATGATTTTGCGGTGACAGTGAACCAGCTTTCTCTGGGCACCGATGGCATTTCAGTTGGAGATGTCGAAGTGCAGGCTGAAAGCCAGGAGTTTTCATTGTTTAGAGACAGGGTGCAGATTGGGGTTGACCAGGTAAGGCCTCAATTTGACAATGATACACGTGTTTTATACCTGGGGTTTGACGGTTCGTTAACCGTTCTGGAAAGAAACACCACATTTACCAATATGGTCTTCGGCAGTGACGGGTCATTCGGCGTGGACGAGCTGGATGTTGATCTGTTGGCGGACAATCTGGTTATTATTGAAAACCACCTCGTTATTACAGAGCTGAACTTTGGGATAACCGAAGAGGATCGAATGCAGCTTCTTATAGGCGGAGATGCTACCCTTCCTGAGCCGTTTGCAGCACCGTCATCTCCCTTTTCCGTTTCTATTACTCAAACTGACCGCCATACTGTTGATGTGGAGGTTGAAGATATCGGTTTCACTTTTGAGGAGCAGGAGAGGCCGTCAGTAAATCTTGGTGAAGTGGCAACCTTCTCGGTAACTGCAGCCGATCTGGACCTCGATTTTCAGCAGGTTAGAAATACAACTTTCTACGCATCGGCAGAGCTTGAGATACATTCTGATGATCCTGAGGATACCGGAGAACCCAAAATAATAAAGTTCGGGGAATCGACCAATATAAAGGAAGATAGAAGGCACGGGCTAAGGTATAATTATGATGACGGACTTTCATGGCACATAACGGAACAATTTTCCGGCAATGAGAAGCTTTTCGGGTTCAGTGCGGGTTTCTTCAGCGTTGAGGTCAGAACTGTCGTAATGCCGGAAGAAGAGGAGTCTTTTGTGGTTGAAGTTGGCGGAAAGGCAGGTATAAATGTGCCTGCCCTTTCGGGATCAGCTGAATTTGAAGGATTTCAGATATATGCACAGGGAATAAAAGAACGCGGCAGGTTCATTGGTGATGGCGGACTCTCAGCAACGCTTATGAATGTTGTAAACCTTTCTCTTGGAAACTTTGAATATGACAGTTTCAGTGAAAGTGACCCCTACATACTTACGATATTTGAGGATGATGTTGCCGGCAACGGCAACGGGGAACCTGACCCTGACAATCCCGCAACAAGAGAGGTAGAAGTCCTGGAGTACCTGCTTGTTGAAAATGCATCCATATCACTTAACGGTGAACAGGATGACAACGGTAACGGCAGCAATGGCGAAGGAAAGGATATGTGGGGAGGAGGCGTTGAGAGGATACTCATTTACCGGACATCGGAGGGTATATCACTCAATGTGGATCAAGCCCACATTACCATACCCGCTGCCCATATTGATGTTAGTATGACATATCATACAATCGGGGGCAGAAGCCTTAGTGTGGCAGGAACAGGACAGTTCGGTTTTGACGATACTGGTGTAAATATTGGTGTTGCAGGCAAGATCGCCAGAACCAGTTCCAATGAACTGAGCTTTGGACTGTTTGTAAAAGCTGATGTTGATCCCGGCATACCTGTTATACCCGGAATAGTTACCCTCAAGGGTTTGGGAGGAGGTTTCTATTACAATCCGGAAAGGGAGGATTTCACAACTGTAAGGACGGTTGCGGGACTGGAGTACCTGAAACACCCGCAATTCTCGCATGGAGTGCGTTTTGCAGCCTTCCTCTATGCAGGTGTGGGGATCATAGGGGAAAGGGAATATTTTGTTGACGGCGATTTCTTTATGGAGATAACAAATCAGGCTACTTCCCTTCATGTTGATGCTGAGCTGTTTTACCAGGGCGAGAGGCTGAAATCGTATATGTACCTCGGAGTTGAATATGGAGACAATCCTATGGTGCAGGGGCTGTGCAGCCTCAATATAGATTATAGTCCTGCACTTCACGGCGGAGGCGAGATTGGTTTCTTTGCCAGGCCCGGTCCTGTATGGGCAGTTTACGGTGAAACAGACATCGATTTCTTCATAATTAATACAAAATCTGATTTCATTGTTTGTAATGACGGATTGCTGGCAGACCTGGAGATAAGTGCAGGGTTTGAGACAAGTTTTATTTCACTTGAAGGCTCGCTTGAAGCATCTGTCTGGTATCTGAGGCAGGAAGCAAATATGGGCGCCTACGGTAAAATTTCGGCTATGGTATCGGCAGGCGGGGCAAGCATTGAAGGACACCTGTTTGGGGCGCTTTTAAGTTACGAAGGGGAAAGACTTCTTTATGCTCAGGGGGAGGTAAATGTTAACCTGATACTTTGGGACGGTGCCGTTTCAGCCTGGGCATCATACAGTTCGGCAGGATGGCAGGGCGGACGGGGAACAAGTCCGGAATTTGAAGCTAAGATCAATGAGGCAAGGAGCCAGGCTGAAAGGTTGCGTGAAGCTGCCGAACAGGCTGCAGCAGATGTTGCTGATGCCATTAATGCACTTGAAGAGGCAAAGTATATTGAAGAGCTTATGGCTGAACTTGACCTTAAGATAAGCGATTACAGGATCGTTGAGGAGAGAAGGAACCAGATGAACCAAAATATTGAATATGTGATGAGCCTGGAAGGAGATGTTACTGAAAGGCTGCAGAGCACTATTGACCATACGGAAGGAATTCGTCAGCATACAGAACTACTGG
Source organism: Bacteroidota bacterium (assembly GCA_003551495.1). Lineage (GTDB taxonomy): Bacteria > Bacteroidota > Bacteroidia > Bacteroidales > PUMT01 > PUMT01. The sequence goes on along the minus strand of PUMT01000038.1, from coordinate 1,737 downwards.
TGGGTGAGCTCGAAAATCCGCTTACACTTTCAAGGGGCGTAATTGAAGGGGGGGATGACTCGCTGGTAGTGGATGAGAATCCTTCAATAGTTGTTGACCAGTCTGTTGCAGAAAGGAATGAGGCTGACCTGGAAAACTATATCGAAAATATTAACGAGCAACTTGATATATATGAGGAGGCTATTGCTGCTACGCTTCTGAACCTCAGGGAGCTGGAGTTGATGATACATGCCGACAGCGAAGCCGCCCGGAACATAGCCTCAATATGCAGAAGTGTTCTGGGCCCCGGTTTCGATAACATGGTTTCCCCCGTTCTTGATACTCCAATAGATGATCATATTCAGCAGAGTCCGGGTGAGAGCTATTTCCCTTCGGGTCCGTCAGATATGTATAATTCATCTTATAATCAGCCGGCACAGCAGTTTCAAAGCCTGCTGCTTCCATCAACGCGCAACTTCAATTATATGTCTGAAAAATATACAGAGGCGGTTGAATCGGTGAAAAAATTCTATTCAACCTACATATCCCGTGTTTACTACTGGCTTGGCATATATGAATTTGAATCAGATGAGCATCATGCACAGGCTGCTGAGCAGCTGATCGTTGAAACCGATGATAGGTTTAATGAAATATTCCCACCGCTGGTAGAAATGCATGCTTCATTTACCGCTTCTCTCGACCTGCTGTATACAATGAAAGCAGAGATTACCGCAATTCTTTACGGTATGATAGAGGATTACCTGTTATTGAGGGAGGAGATTGAAGGAAAAGCAGAGTTTGCAGCTTCAGCACAAAGATCCCTGCAGACTGATGACCGGCCACTTGCTTCTGCCATATCTCCGGGACCGGAAGGTTTGACACCGGGAGGCTCTTCAGCAGGTGATGATGTGGAAGCCTCAATGCAGCAGTTGAGGGATGAGATAGCACAAATGCTTGAACCTCCTGTAATAACAAGTTTAGTTATTAATCCTGGCGATCCTTTGTTCCTTTATACCATGAACTGGGCTGATATTAGCTGGCAGGCGGAGCATCCGGACCGGATTGCAGAAACAAGCTATTTTATTGAATCCACGGCAAGGGGTCGATTGCCCGGACAGTTTACTTCAGCAGGACTTAAGGAGTCAATCAGTCATTATACCTGGAAAAGTGCAATCGACCTGGTATCACCTTCCAGGCTGACATCAAGTGAAAATACTTACAACATAATGATAAGGGCAAGGGGAAGCGGCGGCAATACAACTATCCGCTCAACTTCTGTAAACCTTAAAATTGATGCTGGAGGCGAAAGCTCCCAGGGAGGCGAGCAGCTTCATGAAGATATTCCTCCTCCTTCCGTTCCGACAGTTGAGTTGCCATACAGGAGAATTGAATCTGCAGGCTATGTTTCAGGCACTTCAACAGGTTCAGGCGAAATTGATGCCGGAATAGTTTCGCCTTCATTGCAAACGGTCTATTTTACAAGTGATCCGTATAAAATCGAGCTTGTCATAACAGCTCACGACGAACACTCAGATATACATAAGTTTGAGTATGCACTTGGAACGGCCTCCGGTGATACCGATATAGTTGAATGGACTGAAGCGGTTGGTGTTACCTCCGGGACAGGTGCCGGGGGATCAACTGTTACAAGGAGTATGGCAACTACAATAAGGGGACTGCAACTTGATCATGAAGGAAGGTACTTTATCAGTGTAAGGGTAACGAATGGTGCCGGACAATCTTCCCTTTACAGTATGT
>PUMT01000205.1 GCA_003551495.1 Bacteroidota bacterium | reverse complement strand
TAAACAACAGTTTTTTCATAAAAACAAGATTTTTGGTGTTAATAAATTGAAAGATTGATTGTATCAAAAAGTCCGGCAATAGCGGACTTGTAACAGAATACTTATTTTCAGGAGCAGTTTTGAATTTTCAGATCTTTATAATTAAATAACAGGCCGGATACTGAATTCCAGCTATTACAATAAAGATTGATAATATTTACAGATAATTGAGATTGGTTTGTTACTTTAGATTTATCCCTTTACGGTCATTGGCAAAGCAGCAATTTCACAATAGTTACAGTCCCTTAAAAAGGGCAGAGCATAATTAAGGACGAACAAAATACTAATTTGCCTTTACAGGCAAGGGCAAAAACAGTTTCTCAACACAAAAGGATCCTTTTTCAAGCTCAATATAGCAAAAAATAGCTAACAAAAGCAAAAAAATTAAAAAAAAAGTTAAAAAAAAAGGTTTTTTTATTTCTCTTCCCCGGAGTACATTCTCAGAAATATTTGCTATAATTGCCGTTGATAACTGTATGTTCTAGTTCCGGGGGCAAAACTATGTCCAATCAGTACTGCCTGCCGGCACTTTTCATTTATGGCGACTGACCTATTAACCATATAATTAAAACTAACATTAAAAGATATGAATCTCAGGCTTAAACAATTATCAATTTTACTGGTCCTGTTTACCGTAACCATTAATTACGGTTGCGAGGAAAGGCCCGAAACCCGTTTTGAAGAGGATGAAAAGTATATGGTTCTAATGTATCCTACAATTAACAATGTAAGGATCTGGACATACCTTACATCAAACGGCATACTTCCGGTTAACTCCGACATGCCGGTTTTGGGTGTTTATAATGAAAAATCCTCTTATAATTTTTCACAAACGGAAAATTTTCTGGAAGAGGAAGGTCTGGGCCATGTAAAGCTTCTGGGAATTGATGGTCCGGGTGATGCCGGAGAACTTTTTACTGAGAATGACTTTTCAACTACCTTTCAGGAAATATTTCAGGGAGCAGCAGGGATTATATTTTTTGGGGGAGCTGATATTCCTCCTTCAATATACAGACGTGACCTGAACCTGCTGACTGCAATAAGGACTCCCTACAGGCATTATCTTGAACTTTCCTTCCTGTATCACCTGATCGGAGGATACCAGGAAGAAGACTTCACCCCCCTGCTTGAAGAAAATCCGGAGTTGCCGGTATTGGGTCTTTGCCTTGGAATGCAAACAATCAATGTAGCTGCCGGTGGCACACTTATCCAGGATATACCTACAGAGATATACGGCAAAATTACGGTTGAAGATGTATTAAGGATGGACCCGGACAACCAGCACAGGGATTATACTACAATTCACCAGATTGATCATGACCTCGGTGCCTATCCGTTCCACAGGATTATGATCGAGGAAGGTACGCATATGTCAGCTATAATGGGTGATGATACTTATCCTCCTTATGTAAGGACTTCTCATCACCAGGCAGTTGATGACACTGGCAAGGATCTTTATGTTACGGCCTGGAGCATGGACGGGAAAGTGGTGGAAGCAATTGAACATAAAAGATATCCCAATGTTATCGGAGTTCAGTTTCACCCCGAATCCATAACAATATTCGATGAGGACAGGAAATTTGCATACAGGCCGGGGGAAGAAGCAACTGCCTCTTATATGGAGCTTTATCCTGGTGAAAAAGGTGAAAATTTTCACAGGAATTTCTGGATACATTTTGCAAAATTACTTGAAAGATGAAAGCCCCATCAGCCTTTGGCAGACAAAATGATATGAACAAACATGGGGGTTTGACCTTTGGTCGATTTCAAATGTAAACAAATGCTCTTTGAGTTTCTTAATCAGATTTGAAATTCATGCGGCAAAAAGAAATGAACTTAATTGACATACTATAATAACTCATTGAATATTAGTTTGATTAACCTTGTTTGTACGTATGCATTAATTTCATGCTATCCGGTGTATAAAGGGTATGCCAGATAAACCCTTTACCGGACAGAATCTTCACGATAATTAATTAACCTGTTCTGTTCAACAGATATGTTTTTTTATTTCAACGACTTTATAAAGATCTTAATTTGATATATATTTGCTGAGGATATATGGGGGGCAGCTTTATTTTAAAAAACTTGAACTGAAATTCCGGTTTTCCCGGAATAGAATTTAATCATGCTTCAGACATTATTGATAATAAGCCTGATGTTGATCAAGTTGTAATTTTTTTATTTGTCTCAGACTGAAAGTATTATTAATCTTTTTTAAAAAATAAAAACAGGAGAGTTTGATATGCCTTTGCTATTTTGGTTAGTCCCGTTAAGCGCTCTTTTTGCACTTGCATTTTCTTATTTGTTCTTCAAGCAGATGCTCCGGTATGATGAAGGTACCGACATGATGAAAAAGATTGCCTCTCATGTACGCAGGGGTGCATCTGCATATCTGAGGCAGCAGTACAAAATAGTTATAATAGTCTTTATTGTTATAACTGTAATTTTTTCATTTCTGGCCTATGGACTGGGTGTTCAGAATAAATGGGTGCCGTTTGCCTTTATTTCCGGTGGATTCTTTTCAGGGCTTGCAGGTTTTTTCGGCATGAAGGCTGCGACGTATGCTTCCGGAAGGGTAGCAAATGCCTGTCGTCAATCACTTGATGGCGGACTGAGGCTGGCATTCAGGAGCGGGGCTGTAATGGGACTTGTTGTTGTGGGACTGGTACTGGTTGATATTTCTGCATGGTTCATTGTGCTCAACCTGGTACTTCCTGAAACAGGCGACGGTTTCAAGCTGATGTCAATAACGGCGATAATGCTTACTTTCGGGATGGGAGCTTCTACGCAGGCTCTTTTTGCCCGTGTGGGAGGAGGTATATATACCAAAGCAGCAGATGTGGGAGCTGACCTGGTAGGCAAGATAGAGGCCGACATACCTGAGGATGATCCGAGGAATCCCGCCACCATAGCTGATAATGTAGGAGACAATGTTGGTGATGTTGCAGGAATGGGAGCTGACCTGTTTGAATCTTTTGCCGCCTCCATACTTGCTTCAGCCCTTCTGGGTGCAGCTGCATTTCAGGCTCACGGTCTGGAGGTACAGGTTAACGCCGTAATTGCACCAATGCTTATAGCTGCAATAGGCACCCTTTTGTCTATTGCAGGGGTGTTTATGGTAAGGACAAAAGAGGGGGCAACACAAAAACAGCTTCTGAAGTCTCTTGGATTTGGTGTCAATATGAGTGCCGGACTAATTGTTGTTTTTTCATTAATTATTCTTTATGTACTCGGCTTGCCCAACTTTCTCGGTATATGGGGGTCGGTCATTGTCGGACTGCTTGCGGGGATAGCAATAGGCCAGTCAACTGAGTATTTTACCGCGTCAGCATACCGCCCGACCCAAAAGATTGCCGAATCAAGCGCTACGGGCCCTGCTACCGTTATTATCAGTGGTGTGGGGACAGGACTTATTTCCGCTGCTGTACCGCTCGCCATAATTGTAGTTGCAATTACCTTTGCATACTTCTTTTCAGCAGGATTCACTTTCAGCATAGAGAATTTGAATACCGGGCTTTACGGAATAGGTGTTTCTGCTGTAGGTCTCCTTTCCACCCTGGGGATAACTCTTGCGACAGACGCTTACGGTCCTATAGCCGACAATGCAGGCGGAAATGCAGAGATGAGCGGACTGGGAAGTGATGTACGTAAACGCACTGACGCTCTTGATGCACTCGGAAATACAACTGCAGCTACCGGTAAGGGTTTTGCCATCGGTAGTGCCGCTTTAACAGCACTTGCACTGCTTGCTTCATATTTTGAAGAGGTGAGAATGATGTTTGTGAAATTCCTTGACAAACCCATGGAGCTGATTAACGGAATTCCTGCAATTGAAGCTGAGTTTATCGATTTTGTGGAACATTACGAGATACACCTTATGAATCCGCGTGTTATCGTTGGGGTGCTGCTTGGTGTTATGTCGGTATTCCTTTTCAGCGGCTTGACGATGAATGCCGTTGGCCGTGCTGCCAGAAAAATGGTGGATGAAGTCCGCAGACAATTCAAAAGCATCCCCGGTATAATGGAGGGGAAAGCTGAGCCGGACTATGCCAGATGTGTCGAGATCTCAACAAAAGGGGCGCAAAAGGAGATGATGATTCCTTCATTGATCGCATTGCTTATTCCGGTAGCTGTGGGACTGATATTTGGTGTTCCCGGTATAACCGGACTTCTGGTAGGGACTATATCAAGCGGTTTTGCAATGGCAATATTTATGGCAAATGCCGGAGGGGCATGGGATAATGCCAAAAAGTATGTTGAAGAAGGAAACTTCGGCGGCAAAGGCTCCGAGTCACACAAGGCTTCCATAATAGGTGATACCGTTGGCGATCCCTTCAAGGACACGTCGGGTCCCAGCCTGAATATCCTTATCAAACTTATGGTAATGGCTTCGGTAGTTACGGTTGGAATTGCCGTTAGCTACCATATTTTATAAATTCCGCAATACCGGGGTTTATAGTTTGCTTAAGAGTTCTATTTTTATTTCTTCCCGGCAGGCATTTTCATTGCTGTTGCTGCATTCGGGTAATATCCGTATTGCTCCTTTGTCAGCGGATGATACCATTGCGGCATATGCCTTAAGAGAGGTCGAAACTTCCCTTTCTCTTTTTTCAGGCCGGAAAGCATCGCCGTTCCTGGAAAGTTCCTTCATCCTTCGTTTTTCAAAAGTCTCGTCGGGGACTTCAGCATTTATTCGCCTTCGCGGGATATCAATAACTATGGGGTCACCCGTTTCTATCAATGCAATGCTCCCACCTGCAGCCGCCTCCGGTGAAATATGACCTATTGAAAGTCCCGAAGTCCCCCCTGAAAAGCGTCCGTCTGT
>PUMT01000271.1 GCA_003551495.1 Bacteroidota bacterium | reverse complement strand
ATAAACGGCCTTATATTGGGGTCCAGACCAAGTTCCTTCATTGCTTTAATTGCCTCAATTGTGTTTTCACATTCTTCATCCTGAAGCTCAGACAACTCATCTATGTTTGTGACCTCTGTTTCAACTTTCCCCTCTATCTCTATCCTCATTCCCTCGGAATCTGTATCGAACCGGCCGGTAAAATTGCCAAGCATGATTTGTACGGTCAGATCCGATCCATCCTGCATAATTCTCATTTTGTCACCACTGGTGCGACAAACGTGCGATATTATCCCTTCAAGTTTAACATTTTTGCCATCAAAAGCCATGGGATCTTCAAAAAGAGCTGGAATGGAAGTTTCTAAAACATCATCAGCGGTTGCTTCAGTTTCTGCAGATCTGGAGTTACATGAAGCAAGCAGGACTAGTATTACTGTTAGCCCAAATAATTTGTTCAGCATTTTTAAATGAATTAGTTAATACTTAAATGCAAAATTAAAACAATAAATTTAAATTCTGGCGATAAACTGTTCCAGAAGGATTTTTTTCAAAATTTTTATCCTTTTCACTATTGAAAACAAAAATTACTGCTCGACAGTAAATCAAATTTTCTCTGGGACTTAAAAATATGGAGCATGATCATTACTTCATATAATATCAAATCAGTATATTTGGATTAGTTATTATTTAGCATTTCATCTTGTGATCACAATAAAGCAGACAAAAGAAATAAATTCTGGACTTAAGGTAGAATTAGTTAATAGTTTCGAACAGCTTGACAAGTATGCTGATTCATGGGACCTGCTTGCCCTGAATGCTCAAAGGCAGCATCCGGTTATGTCACATGCCTGGATTACTGCATATTTTAGAACCATGGTAAAGAAAGACGAATCATGGTTTTGCCTTTTTGCTTTTGATAATGATGACCTTGTGGGAGTGCTGCCACTTTTGACCAAAGAATACAAGCTCTTTTGGAACAAGTATTTATTATTGCGAACCCCGAACGATGCACATACCATGGCGGTTGATTTTTTGTTTAAGGAAAAATATGGTAAAAAGGCAATTCAATTGTTCGCAGATTATTTGAACAACATGCGCCCGAAAGTTATTAGATTAACAATGAATCAGATTTCATACAACTCCACTACGTTCGGCATACTTGCAGGAGGTATTCATGGGATATATTCATGTTACTATCCAAACAAATTTGTATCAATAATTCCGGTTGAAGGTAGCTTTCAGGATTATAAAAAAAGGCTTTCAAAAAAATTAATCGGAAACCTCAGAAGATCCGGCAACTCATTAAAAGAACTCGGCAATTTTTCAGTCACTGCAATTAATGACGGAAGTGATGCCCGGGAAAATCTGCTTAGTTTTGCTGGTATAGAGAAATCCGGATGGAAAGGTAAGAAGGGTGCAACTATTAAATATAATTTCTGGAGTTTTTTTGAGGAATTGGTCCATAATATGGTTAAAAGAGAATGGCTGGAATGGTATTTTCTGAATGTTGATAATAAAAGAATTGCCGGGTACCTGACCATATCTTTTGGCCGGTCAGCATTTATATACAAGACAGGTTATGATGAAGAATACCGTTCCCATTCACCGGGAAGTGTTCTCACGGAGAAAATGATTGAAAATATTTTTTCAACCGGAAAGTATGATGTCATAAACTTTTTTACCGACTATGAATGGCTGTTGCGATGGAACGTAAAACAAAAACCATATTATAAACTGGTTATTGCTTTTAACAACCCCCTTTCCTTTTTTTCAACACGGCTTCGCTTTACAATCTATTCAAGATTTCCGTTTGTTCGCAGATTAAAAACATTTCTCTCTCGCTTCACATTAATGTTACGGGGGAACAAAAAAAACCCGCGGTGACGGCCGCAGGCTTTTTTATTATCTGATCCAGTCGGAAAGCAGAATTACAGGCATACCTTAAAATACATAGCCCAGTTTCCTCTTTCAACAAAACGACAACCTTGGCCCCAGGCGGTTTCATCCTGATAACAAGGGAATGGATATTCTATGATAAGGTCCTGATGATCGTCATCAATTAAAACTATCGCAATAACACCCCCGCATTCAGGGACAAAGTCAGTTATCTCATCTGCCTGATTCAGGATTTCTTTAATTCTATTTCTGTTCTTCTCATATTCAGGACCAATATACTTATCCCCTATATATGTGGGATTTAATGGATCAGTTCCATATCCCCTTAGATCCTTTAACCAGTCTTCCAAAGTATATTCCTCATGAAATACTATTTCATGGAAAAGAGTCCATATGGCTATCTGTACATCACCGTAGGTGTATTTGCCGAGCTCCTCACCAGCATCTTTGCCGACAAAATTCTCATTTATAATCCAGTTTAATTTCATTAAAAAATCTGCTTTATAAATCGGAATGTCTTCATCATAGCTTGAATATACACGTGTGCCGTGATAATTCTCATTATCTAGAATAATCTGATCGGTATTTATACACCATCCAAGGTATTTTCCATTAAGAAAATCGGCGTTTGTTACATCAACTTCCGGGAAATAAGCCGGGCCGCCTGAATATGGATACTCGATACTTATGGTAGCAGTTTCCGGCAGGCTGGCAGCAAAGGCTTCCAGGTTAATAAAATCTCCCTCTTCTGATGTATTTACAACCACTGCATGGGCAGCAATGTAAAAGCAGCTGGCGTCCCAGGGAATAGTGTATATTACCTTGTTATTATCCACTTCTTTAAATTCATGATCATTGCCATACTTAAAGAGTCCGATCATTGGGTTTCCCGGGGTGTTTGTAGGAAAATCATTTTCGTCTTCACTAATATGGAGATGGGTTTCGGTAATAAACCAACCATCTTTTGTTTCATAAGTAACAATTATATTTCCATTGTCGAATTCAACTTTTACGGTGCCAACTTCATAATGCTGTCCGGCAATTAAGGGTGTTTCACCGTTAAAATCATTGTTTGCATTGTTATTGTCAGATGTGGTACCACTGTCATTACCGCCTGCATTTGCATGGGAAGGAGGACCACCTCTTTTCAAATTTTGGTCATCAAGAAAAGCGTCTTCCTTCTCGCAGGAAGCAAAAAAAAGTCCTATTAGCGGAAGGATAATCAAAAGTTTTTTTAGGTTCATATTAATTGGATTTAGGTTAATGAATAATATTATTTGCCTATTTAGACTAATTAATAATAGTTTTATTCAATAAAATTACAAATAATTGACATAGGTAAACCCGGTTAAGTTGCTATTTTTGATAGATATATAAATTGAGTTGACTAATTGCTGATATTTATAATCCAAATATGAAGATGAATGAATATATCTCTGAACCTAAGCACGAAACATCATATAAACGTGAAATTCCTGCATTCATAGCAGGTCTTGTTATACTTGTCATAACCGCCTTGTTTATTGGCTCAGGAGCTCTTGCAAGAGAAACTTATGAGGATACAGAACAGTGGATGAAAATTGTGAGCTGGCTTGCCATTTTATCCTTAATAGTAAGGTTATTTGCAGCCAATTGGGTCGCCAGGATTGCAAGACGTCAGAATCGCCGTTCAGTGAGATGGTCGTGGGTTGCTTTTGCCTTCCCGGGTATTACGCTTTCAGTTATAGGGTTACTCGGGAAAAAAGAACTTACGCTTGATATTGATCAAAACTTGCCGCCACGAAAACAATCTGCCAGGCTGGGAGTAACGGCTAATGAACTATACATATCCGGCAGGTATCCTCTCAGCATAGATTTTGCATCAAAGGCTATTGAGATTGATCCCGAAAACAATAAATGCAGGGAAGTGCGTGCAATGGCTTATTATCACTCCGGCCTGCTTGATGAATCTGAGAAGGATTTTGAAAAACTAAGGGATACAGGATTCCGTTTGGGGAAAGTCTATCTTTTTCTGGGAAATATTGAGCTCAAAAAGGGGGATTTTGAAAAAGCTGCCGGTTACTGGTCAAAGGCCAGGATAAAGGGTAACGGGACTGCCAAACACCAGATGAACAGATACTGGAATTACAGGGGAAGATTTATTTTGAAAAGGAGCGATCTGAAAAAGAAACTTTACAAACCTTCAGGACGCGGTGCTGACCTGAAATCTGTCAAGTATAAAAAGGGGATGGAAGAAATTGATAATTTTTTAAAAACGGGCAATGTTAAGATCAGAACATCCATGAGTGATCTGGGCTTAATTATCAGATTCAGAAAATTCCCCAAATCACTATATATTGGCGCAAACTACCTGGAAATTGAAGAACTTTCAGTCAATATTGACAAGCAGGAGATATATATGAAGCTGACTGATAAAAACAGGTTGTGGCTGGATTATTATCCATATATGGACAGGCGTAAGGAACTGGAAACATTAAAAAAATATTATTCAGCTGCTACAGGAAAATAGAACAACAGGCAGCCGGATGATGTTCACTTTGATGTGTGTCAGCGAAAATAATATATTAAAAAATGCGCCGGTTTAAACCGGCGCATTTGGTTAAGAGTAATTGAAAAAAACAGTAATTACTTAAAATGTCCGGATCATACACCTCCGATTTGCATCTCCCTTACCCTGAAGGTCGGCACAACAGTTGAACGGCTCATGTCAGTGTCATCTCCGAGCATATCAATTCCGTAAAGCACCTCTTCAGCATTTCCTGCAATCGTCAATCCCCTTACAGGATGCTGAATGCGTCCGTTCTCAATCCAGAAACCTGCGGCTCCGCCACTGAAATTACCGGTAACGGAGCTGAGTCCGGATCCGGTTATACTATTTAGCAGCAAACCTCTCCTGGTTTGGGAAATAATTTGTTCTGGTGTATATTCTCCCCCGGGTACAAGAATATTGTGAGTTCCGATTCCTGGCACACGTGTATAGCCTCCTCTGGAAGCATTTCCAGTACTTTCAACACCTGCCCTTGAAGCTGCATAAGTATTGTAGTAAAAGTTCCTTACAACACCGTTTTCAACAAGTGTTCTCCTTGCAGTAGGCACGCCTTCACCGTCAAATGGACTGCTTCCCAGTATTCTGGGCCTGGTACCGTCGTCAATTATGGTTATCAGATCTGATGCAAATTGTTTATCCATCGAGTCACCCAGGAAACTTGCCCCCTGCAACACGCGAAGGCCGTTCAGGGCGCTGGTTATGCCTCCTATTAACCTTGAGGAAACTCTTGTGTCAAATATTACACTGGCCCTTTGAGTCCTTACCGGCTTTGGGTCAAGCATTTCCCATGCCCTTTGCGCGGCTGTTTCGGCTATTTCCGGAAGAGGGTCAAGCTCTGCGAAAAAACGCTTTGAACTGGATTCGCTTCCTGTGGTTCTTTGATCGCCTTTTTGAGCCACTACGCCTACACTAATTGAACATGAACCTGACTTGTAGCTTTTTGAAACTCCATTGGAGTTTGAAATAAAAACTTCTGTTTCCCTTTCACCGAAACCTGAACCTGAGCTGTGAGTTATACGCTCATCTTTCATGGCAAGCTCTTCCACCTCCAATGCCATATCAATCTTTTTGTCCATAGGGATATTCTGAATTTCAGGGTCAAAAAGTCATTCAATATCAGTATATCCTTTGTCTCCGGGCAAAATATTATTATCATCAGGTGAAGTAAGCCTGGCAAAAGCAATCGCCCTTTCAATTGTGTTGGTTAGCGAGCGGTCAGAGAAATCGTTACAATGGCTGAAGCCAAGGCGGTTATCAACAATAACCCTGAAACCGATGCCCATGGGGGCAGATTCCTGTACTGTTTCAATGTCACCATTGCGTATTCTGATTGACAGGCTTCGGCTGCTTTGGAGATAAACTTCGGCTGCGTCTGCGCCAAGGCGGAGACATTGGTTTACCAATCTTTCTGTTAGTTCTTTATAGTTCATTATTTTCTCTTTTTTAGGTTAACATTAAGCCCTGCTTCCTCCTACATTGATACCTCTGATCCTGACTGTGGGCTGTCCCACCGATACTTCTGCCGTTTGTCCTCCTTTTCCGCAGTTGCCCGGACCAAAATCCAGATCGTCACCAACGGCATCGATATTGGTAACAACATCTATGCAGGAACCTATCAAAGTTGCCCCCCTTACAGGCGTGGTTTTCTTCCCGTTTTCAATAATATATGCTTCGCGGCAGGTGAAGTTAAATACTCCTGTTACGGAGTTTACACTTCCTCCGCTGAGACTCTGAACGTAGAGTCCGCTTTTTGTTGAGGCAAGTATATCTTCCGGCTTGTCATCTCCTTTCTGGATAAATGTGTTTGTCATCCTCGGAATGGGCATATTGCGGTACGATTGTCTTCTGCCATTCCCTGTCCTTTTCATATCCAGCTGCTTGGCGCTTAATATATCGGTCATATACCCCTTCAGCATCCCGTTTTCAATCAGCACGTTCTTTTGTGCGGGAGTCCCTTCATCGTCGAAATTTATGGTACCCCTTTCATTCGGAATAGTGCCATCATCAACCATAGTGAAGCAATCGGCCGCAACCTTCTGCCCAACTTTGCCTGTAAAAGCGCCAATTCCCCTTGCAATATTGTCAGCTTCCAGCGGGTGCCCTACAGCTTCATGCACCAGCACGCCTCCCCAGCCGTTTTCCATAACAACATCCATTGTTCCGGCAGGTGAATCTTCTGCAACAAGCATATCAACTGATTCTCTTGCTGCCGTTCTGGCAACTTCTTCGGGCGTTGTTTTTTCAAACATTTCGAAGCCGGAATGGTGGCTCAGCCTGTCACGGCCCATATGGCGGTTACTGCCTTCCTGGCCAAGTGTGGAAACCACAAACATCAGAAGAGGCAACTCATCACTGAGATATAACCCTTCACTGTTAGCAATAACCCGGCTTCTCACCTGATCATAATAGCTTATACTTGCCATTCTGATTCGGGAGTCATAATCTAGTGCAGCCTGATTAGCCCTTTCCATAATCTCTATCCGTTTCGAATCTGCTATTGCCTCAAGGGGTTGTAATACCGTTACATAAGAATCCCTTTTGGCCGGGGCAATGTCAACCGGTGTGATGGTCTGACTGTTCCTGGCTACATAAGAGGCAACTTCAGCAGCTCTCAAAAGGTTTTCTTCATTTATCTCATCAGTGTAGGCGTAGCCGGTTTTGTTTCCGGATATTACCCTTACACCTGCTCCCTGGCTTACACCATATACCCCCCTGTTGAAAATTGATTCTTCCATTGAAATCTCCCTTGAAATACGGTTTTCAAGGTAAACATCTGCAAAATCACCGCCCCTTTCCAGTGCTTTCCTGATAACTTTTGACAACATGTCCTTATCAACGTCAATTGCAGGACGGGCGACCTCCTTGCATGATACAAGCTGGGAGAGCAAAGTGGGAGTAGCTGCCACCAATAATCCCCCCTTCATACTCATTTCAAGAAACTTTCTTCGGGGAATGTTTCTTAAAGGAAATTTTTTCATGTTCATGGATTGGTAGTTTTAAACATTAGATTATTTTGATTTTATATCGGAAATTTTATCAAATAGAATAATTCTTTCAGGATAGCTGAACCTGATTTTTGCCGGAATACCTGAATTTGATGTAAATGAGTTAATCAATCAGATTATGGTTTGGTTAGGAATTTGTATGTTGCTTTATTGCATGAAAGAGGAATAAAAGTAAAGATTTTTTCCAAATTTTCATAATTTTTTTTAAACCCATTCCATATTAAAATTGAAAGGACAACATATATCCGTTATGTTTCCTGATGTTAAGGACATTTCCGTTTTCAAAGATCATGTACTGCCCTTTAATACCGGTTAGCACTCCCGATATTTCCAGCATTTTATCAAATGAAACCGGTTTAACTTTCACAGGGTAATGATCTACCGGATATGTTATATTGGTTATTTCACTGTTTTCATCAAAATATTGCCTGAATTCAAAAGGAAATACTTCCCTTGCCCTCTCTTTTTCCTCAATTAGGTCAATTACTCCGGTATTTTTGTTGACCAGCATATTCCGCCAGTTGGTCTTATCTGCAAAAATTTTTTTTAATTCCACTTCAATCCGGCCTGCAAGGTATCTGTTAGGTGTACGTGCAATGCGAACAGCTTTGGTTGCACCCTGGTCCATCCACCTGGTGGGTATTTGTGATAACCGGGTCACTCCAACTTTTAATCCTGTGGTATCGGCAAGATAAACTACATGGTCTTGCAGGCAATGTTCCCTGGACCACTCCATATCCCGTGAAACACCTTCGTGTGCCATGCATTTTTCAGGATGGATTATGCATTCTGAAGTTTCGGGTGAGTTCAGCAGGCAGGGGTAGCAGTAGCCCTGTGCAAAGGATCTGCTGGTAATACGTCCGCAACCAATGCAATGTATTTCATTTAAGAAAACCATTTTTATCCCCTTCCCGATCAATTCATTCATGAATATCCTCTCGTCACCCACAGGCAGATAATAATTAACAACACCTGCGTTTTCTGTTTTCATTTTTCTGATTGTGCCTTCTGCCATATCCCCGGTTTTTTTTACTAAACAGATCAGTAAATATAGGACAAAAATAGGGGAGGATAAAATATGAACTAATGCATCCCGGAGGCCTCACGGAAAAAATTTTAAAAAATTTAGTACCATGTATTGCATAGTAATAAAATAATTATATATCTTTGCGATATAAAACAAGTATGTAATAACAGGTATTATTAAAACCTAAAAGATGAAAGAAACAATTGATGTGAGTATTGGGGGAACCCTTTTCACTTTTGACAGTGAAGCGTATCTTCAGATGAAGGGTTACCTTGATTTGACCCGCAGGCATTTTGCCGGGGGTGAAGGAGGCGAAGAGATAATCAGTGACATTGAGGCACGTATAGCCGAATTGCTGATTGAAGCCGACCCGGAGCAGTCCAGGGTAATAACCCCGGCTGATGTGGATAAGATAAAGGAGATACTTGGAGAGCCCTCATTTATTGCCGGGGAGAAAGAAGAGAGCCGGAACAGTGGATCAGCTTACAGGTATTCACCAAGAAGGATGTTCAGGGATATCGATAACCGCGTTCTTGGCGGAGTTTGCAGCGGACTCGCAGCATACATGTCGGTGGATGTTGTTTGGGTAAGGATTGCAATGGTGGTATTGGCACTTTTTGGAATTGGAACCGGGGTCCTTATCTATCTATTGCTGTGGATTGTAATTCCTCCCGCAGAAACCAGACTTGAAAAAATGCAGATGAAGGGTGAGCCGGTAACCATTTCCAGTATTGCCGGATCAGTTCGCGATGAATTTGTGAGAGTTAGGGGGAAATTCCGAAAGTAGCAGGTTTGGTCACGGGAATTCTTCCGGGAGCCTGGTTTGAAAAATCCATTATACAATTTATTGAGACAAAAGTATAACTTAATTTTAATAAGATGAACCTTGAAAACACAAAAGCGCAGATGAGGAAAGGAGTCCTTGAATACTGCATCTTGTCGATCCTGGCAAAGAATGATGCGTATGCATCGGATATTATTAATGAGCTGAAGGAATCCAGAATGATAGTAGTTGAAGGCACTCTTTATCCGTTGCTGACCCGGCAGAAGAATGCCGGACTACTAAGCTACCGCTGGGAGGAATCGACCCAGGGTCCGCCCAGGAAATACTATACGCTCACTGAAAAAGGGCAGCAGTTCCTTGAAGAGCTCGACAACTCATGGGAGGAGCTGATTAATGCAGTAGAATCGATTAACAGTCAAAGGCCAGTAACAAAAAAATAAACCAAAATGAAGAAAGCTATCAAAATCAACATCAGCGGTGTGATCTTTCACATAGATGAAGATGCCTATGAAAAGCTCCACAGTTACCTTAAGAGTGTCGCCGCCTATTTTGAAACCAGGGAAGGAGGCAAGGAGGTAGTCCAGGATATTGAAGCACGAATTGCCGAACTGCTTCAGGACAGGTTAAAGCAATACAAACAGGTTATTACGCTTTCAGATGTGGAAGAGGTAGTTTCCGTAATGGGTGATCCGGCCGATTTTGCCGAAGAAACTGAAGAGGCTGAAGAAGAGACCCGGGCTTCTGCTGAAAAACCACCACGAAGAAACAGGAGGCTGTACCGTGATCCTGATAACTCCGTACTGGGAGGCGTATGCGGAGGTCTCGGATCATATCTCGGCATCGATCCTGTAATACTGAGGATTTTATTTATTATACTCCTTATAGTTGGCCACGGGGTATGGGCACTTGTATACATAGTGCTGTGGATTGCCATTCCAAAAGCAACTACCATTGCACAAAAGCTCGAAATGAAAGGTGAAGATGTCAATATCTCCAATATCGAGAAGAAGGTAAAAGAGGAGTATGAGGGGGTGAAAAACAATTTCAAAAAGATGAAGGAGAGTGATACCTACCGCAGATCAACAGGTGCAGTGAATGAAGTATTCTCCGTACTGGGTAAAATAGTGCTGGTTGCATTGAAGATCCTTCTCATCATAATCGGGTTCGCTTTTATCCTGACTGGCTTTTCTGTGTTAATGGCTTTTCTGGGTGCATTCTTCTTCAAGTCAGCTATCTTCCCCATAACCTCCTTTGAAGGAATAGTTTTTCCGTTCAGTACCCTGCTGCAAACCGTTACCGGGCCAATACCCGCATTCATTTTGGCATTAAGCCTGTTCCTGACTGTCACAATTCCCCTTGTTGCACTGATCTACGGGGGGATAAAACTTATTTTCAACTTTAGGGCAAAAGACCGCGGCATTGGAGTTGCTGCCCTCCTTATCTGGATAATCAGTCTGGTAATGCTTCTAACATTCGGAGCAATGGAGGTGAGAAAGTACACTTCATATTCGACGCTATCTGACAGTTATCTCTTTGAGGAACTGCCGGCTGAAACCCTTTATCTTCGTAAGGGTGATGACGTCGATATGACGGGATTCCGCCGTTACTTCTCCTTTGATGAGCCATTCAGGGGGTTCTTCATTGGAAAAATGGATGACAGTTTTTACGGCGGCGTCCAGATGAGCATCAGGCAAAGCAGGTCTGACGATATCGAACTTGCAGTCCGACGGCAAGCCAGGGGCCCTTCAGGATTCCAGTCAGACCGTAATGCCGGGAACATTATTTACAGTTGGCATCAACAGGACTCCACACTTGTTCTGGACCCATACTTCAAAATTTCTGAAGGTTATAGTTGGAATTTTTCTACGGTTAACTTAACTTTAAGGATACCTGAGGGTAAGTCGATCTATATTGATGAGAAAATGGACAGGATAATTACATCGGCAAGGACAGCAGACAGGGTGAGGATCAGAGATATGACGGGTAAAAAGTGGACAATGACTTCAGAAGGGCTAAAACTTTATGATGAAGCGGAGTTAAACTGAAAAAGTAATCTTCCTGCACAGGCTGGCAAATTTGGAATTTAATTGACAGTAATTAATAACAACCAGATTGTTCAATTTTTAATTCCCTAAAAAAGATTATGAAATCATTCAGAAACCTCTCAATCTTTGTTTTACTGGCAGGATTTGTTTTCTCATGCACCCCGCGCCATAATGTTGAAGCTCACATAAAGGAAATCGGAGATGACACTATCATTATTGAATATATGACAATGAGCAATCTTTTTGTCTCCGACGAACCGGGAAGAGATACGGTTTATGCAGTTAACGGCAGTTTTTTCTATGACATCGATTATGATGAGCCCGTAGTTGTGATGTTCTTCCCCATGAAAGGTGCTGTTGAGATGCATAGCAGGCAACTTCATCCAGTGGAAAAAACCCTGGAACTTTTTATAAAACCCGGGGACAATATTTATGTAGAAGGAGAGCTAAAAGATCTTTACCTTGATTACTATGCTGAAGGGTCAGCGATTAATGAAGAATTTAGCAGACTCAGGCGGGATTATATTGAAGAGGTATCGAAAGCTGTTTTAATTGAATTTAAGATTGATTCATTGATCGCAGAAGGCGCTCCCAGGGAGATGATAAATGAATATTTCAGCAAAAGGAGTGAAGTGTGGGAATTCCAAAGGGAAAAACAAATCGGATATATCCTGGAGAACCCCGGCAGCGAACTCTCAGCTTATTTAATGCTGAGGCAACCGCTTGATACACTGAATAAGTATTATCAGCACCTGGAGGATGATATAATAGAGGGTATATTTAAACCCGGACTGGAAAAACGGCTGACTGACTTCAGGAAGCGCACAATGGTGGAAGAGGCCCGGGAAGTGGTTACGGAAGGGGCTGAGGCGCCGGGCTTTATGCTTGAATCAATAGAAGGAAAGCAAGTGTCGCTGGCCGATATCGGCAGAGATTTTATTGTGCTTCATTTTTGGGGAAGCTGGTGCGGGCACTGTCTGCAAGGATTGCCCAGGATGAAAGAATACTATGAGAAGTACTCTGAGATAGTGGAGTTTATTTCTGTTGCATGCAATGACCAGGATGAGAGATGGAGGGAAACTGTTGAGGAGCACGGAACAGATATTTGGATGCAGCTGTTTAACGATGACGACATTGAAAGAGATGTTTCCGTTATGTACGGAGTTGAGGCATACCCTACAAAGTTCATACTTGATGCAGACAGAACTATCATTGGCCGTTTCAGGGGGGAAGGAGATGATTTTTACCAAAAAGTTGATGAACTGTTTAAAACCGATTAGCAAAAAATGATTTAGGGTATATTGGCGCGAATGATATAGAAAAAATTAAAGACGATTTAGGGTCAATTGGCTGTAAGGATATTTACAAACTGCTACATGATAACTTCGGGGACCGGTATGTTGCCCCGGTGGAAAATGAACTGCCCCGGCTGCAAAAAGCTCAATTAGTTATTAATAACCTCAAAAGGTTTTTCTGATCTGAAATAGTACTCTTTAATAATATGTCCCAAACCAAAAAATATTCCAAATGAAGCATTTATTCAAGTCAGCGCTGATTGTTTCCCTTTGCCTGATGCCAGCAGCATTGGCGGCGCAGAAGATCACTTCCACATTGAAAGGCACCGTGGTTGACCGCGAGAGCGATACCATTATCCTGATAAAAGACACTGAAGATATCAGGATGGGCACCAAAATTCCAATTGAAAACAACAGCTTCGAATATGAGCTGGAAGTTGAGCACATAAAAAAATATTTGTTCATATTCCAGGATGAATACCGAAGAGGTGCTATGAGGCCTGTCTTTTTTTTCCCCGACAGCAGCATTACTGAATTCACCCTTCATCCGGCAGAGGAGTTTGAAAAAAATATAATATCCGGAGGCAGTTTAAACGATAAAATGGCGGAGTTCAACAAAAAAAGTGAAGAACTTTATGCTCCGGAATTCAACCGCTTATTTGAATCGTTGGATTCACTTGAAAAGGAGGGTAAGCGTTACACGGACAAGTTCCTGGAATATGGCGAAAAGTTTGGTCAGGCCGAAACCAACCAGGAGCGTTCTGATATTATCAGTAAACGAAATGAATTGATGGATAGTGGCCAGGCGTTTACACCTGAAGCTGCAGTTTATTACGATAAAATTGATTCCCTTAACCAGGCGTCGTTTAACCGGAGAATGGAATTCATAAAGGCAGGTGATGATATTTTTTCCTATTCACAGCTTTTCGAATTTTTCAAATTTTCTCAGTACCATGAATATCTTGATCCTGTTATTGTTGATGAAATATTTCAAAAATATCAGGCTGATTATCCTGACCATCCCTATACCGAAGAAATAGCCAACAGGTTGAAAGGAATGAAAATTGCCCTGCCGGGCAATGAGTATATTGATTTTTCAGCTCAGACAATTGAGGGTGAAACGCTAAGTGTTTCAGAACTTATTGAGGGAGAGGTAACATTGCTGGACTTCTGGGCTTCATGGTGTTCTCCCTGCAGGACACGCAGTAAAAGTATAATACCCCTTTACCAGCAATACAATGAAAAAGGGTTTGATGTGATCGCTGTTGCCCGCGAATTTAACAATACAGATGCATTTGAAATTGCCATGGAAACAGATGGGTATCCCTGGAAGTCGCTTATCGATCTTGATGACAAACACAATGTATGGAGCAAATACAATATAACCGGCTCCGGGGCAATGTTTCTGATCGATTCCGAAGGAGTTATTCTGGCTGTCAATCCCGATGCGGAAGAAGTTGAGAATATTTTAAGGGAAAGACTTCGTTAACCAAAAAAATATTTGATCCCTGAAAACCTCCTGAATGTGATAGCTGAGTCAAATCAAAACACCTGGCCAAACAACTGAAAAGGGTGAAGTTTTTGTATCTTTTATTTTTTTGTTAATTTTGCACGGTCATTTAAAATGGCATTGACCGATGGTGTAATGGTAGCACTGCAGATTTTGGTTCTGCCTGTCCAGGTTCGAGTCCTGGTCGGTCAACTGCAGCAAAAGCCGCTGATGGACTTCAGCGGCTTTTGCATTTAAATATTTATTCTCTTCTTTATTTTGATTAATTACTGCTTTTTATGCAGCGTACAGAATAGCCGTTGCCTTTTAAATAACCGGACTTACTGATAAACCCCAAACTGGTTAATACTGTACGGACTTCTGAAAACTCAGGTGTGTTTTCTGTTGAAAGCCATAATTGTGCCTGACTTCCCAGATCGAAAAAACCTCCATTATAATGTCTTCTTCCGGCAGGGAAAAGAGAAAATCCAAACACATCCATGCCAGTTGAGGTCTCTGAAATAGCATATTTCCATCTCGGATGCTCTTCAGTATCATGTTCCCCTCCCCACTCATGACCAACTTGTCGGGCAGCTTTCAAAACGTTCCCGATTGCTTCCGGGTCATCAAATTCATTTGTATAACCATGTGAATATATAAGGTAATTCTCCATAGCAGTCCATTCCTCTTCAGAAGGGACATGCCATCCTGATGGACAAAGGCCTCTTCCATCATCTACTGCATACCAGTTGTATAATTTACCGTATGCATCAACCATCTGCTCATCTGAATCAATACCTTCAACATCCCCGTAAGTGTAAATTCCATATGCTCCCATCGTTGTGTTTGCCCATTCAGTGTCAGACAACCCCCCGGGGATCTCATCGCCATTTGCATATTTTGTTGTTCGCAGGTTTTCTGCCAGCCATTCAACTCCTCCTATGTAAACTGTCTGATAAACATTCCCTCCATAGTCTGTAACTGTACCTTTAGTCCCATCGGCTAAGATAAAAATGGCAAAAAGGGTAATATTTTCTGCCGGCATTGTGTATTCGAAATCTGCTTCCCAGCTTAGTGTGTCTCCAGCTTCATTTGTCCAGTAAAGAAGATCATACCCCTGGCCAGGTGTAGCTGTTAAAGTAACTATTTCTCCGGCTTCATACTCGCCGGCTCCCTGAACATCACCGTATTGAGAAGGATTCGCTGAAAGAGCAAGAGTGTAAACGGCATCTTCGTGAGCGTCATCTTTATCACAGCCCGGGATAATGATAAATAATATGCCTGCAGCAAGGATCAGGAAGATTGAGATTTTTTTCATGATGAAATAAATTTAAATTATGGAAAAAGAATTATGTTATTGCCGGCTAATAAGCTGAAAATCCGGAGGTTATTCAGGATTCCTTATACAACGTACAGATAAGGCTGATACCATTCTGTATCTTGAATTATAGATGTGGCTGTCGCTATGATGAATTCCTCTTGAGTAGGCTTCAATATTGGAAGAGTTGTTTGAAGTCCACCATAAACCGCGTCTGCCGATCCATTCGAAATTACCGAGTCTGCTCAGATAGCCGCCGGGAAGTGCTGAAAAACCAAAATCATCAGTTCCGTGATGTTTTCCGTAATAAGTCGTATTTTGCGGTGAATCCCACCGGGGATGCTCTTCTGTAGCATGCTCTCCACCCCACGGATGTTCAACCTGACGGGCTTTTTTCAGAACATTTCCAAATCCGTAAAGTTCATGTTGGTAATTAATTACCCCGTGAACATCTTGCAGGTATTGCAGCAGTCCGGTCCATTCATCATTGGTGGGCACGTACCATCCAGCAGGGCACAGGCTTCTTTCATCATCCACTGCATGCCAGTTGTAAAGCTTTCCGTAAGATTCAACAACCTCTTCTTCCGAATTAAGGCCGCTAACGGATTCAAAAGGATAAACTCCAAAAGCACCTTCATTTGGATCCTGAAGGTCGGCATCCGGTAATCCACCCGGGATAACAGTTCCGTCTGCATATCTTGTTGTCCTCAGATTTTCAGCCATCCATTCGCGATTGTTAATAAATACTGTTTTGTATTCATTTCCATCAATATCTGTAACACCTTCACCCGGTTTTAAGCGTGATTCAGTAGTAAAATCAACCATATTACCGTACTCTGTTTCACGACTTTTTACAGCATAAGCTCTTACATAGTACTTTGTGTCTGGCAACATTTCACTTAGTTTGCTTTCAAATTTGCCGTGACCTTCTCCATCATCAGTAATCCCTTCATTTTGATAAATGGTCGGATATTTGTTCTGGCTCCACACTACGCCCCTTACCAGAACTTCAGAATTTTCATCTTCTGGAATCTCTCCTCCTGATTTTGCCGAAGTAAAGCTAATCTGAGCTACTTCTTCAGTGGAAATGGCGGATAATATCTTAACCGTATCATCTTTTTCACAGCCTTGTATTAACAAAAAAGAGGCAACTGCAGAAAAACTGGTGATAATTGAGATAATTTTGTATTTCATAATAAACTGAGTTATGAAAACTATTTTACTGATTTAATATTCATTCCTTTTTACGGGTTCATTAGCAGTGCAAATATAATTGGAAGATTATTCTTCATTCCTGATGCAGCGAACGGAATAACCCGGTCGTTTTAAATAGCGATTAATTTCAACATGTGCCCTGTTATATCTTATAGCCACATAGATTGTCGATTCATTCCAGTTATCCTGATCTAAGGTGCTCGTCCACCATCTTCCCACAGAACCTATATGTCCATAACCGTAACTGCCGACTTCAGAACGTGAACCGGCGGGAAATGCCGAAAAACCGAAATCATCTGTTCCGTAAGGTGTATAATAGAGGAAGGTCAGGTTATCCCATCGCGGATGCTCATATGTTGCATGGTTACCGTCCCAGGGATGGTCAATCTGCCGTGCTGCTTTTAAAACATTGGCTGCCCCCCCATAGGTGTTTGTATTCGGTATGCCGTGTTCTTCTTCAAGGTATTCCAACAGTTCATTCCAGTCATCTTCGGTTGAGACATGCCAGCCGGCCGGACAAAGTCCCCGTTCATCATCCACTGCATACCAGTTATAAAGCTTGCCGTAGGCATTAACCATCTGCTCTTCAGAATATATTCCCTCAACATTTTCGTGTGGGTAAACCGAATATGCTCCCTCTGTTGTATTTTCCCATTCAGAATCAGATAATCCAAAAGGGATTTCTGTTCCGTCTGCATATTTCGTAGTCCGCAGGTTCTCTGCCATCCACTCCTGATTCCCGATTATTACCGTATTATATTCATTACCGTCTATATCGGTTACCCCGCTTCCCGGAATTGCTAATGAATTGGTAGTAAATTCAACCATATTACCATATGCTGTACCTTCACTGTTTGTTGCATAAGCACGCACATAATATGATGTGCGTGGTGACAATTCAGTGATATCACTTTCAAACTGACCTCTGCCTGTTCCGTCATCTGTAATCCCCTCATTTTGATGAATTGTAGGATACTTATTTTCGCTCCAGACCAGTCCCCCTGACGTGATATTTGCACCTCCGTCAGAGGTCAGGTTGCCGCCGCCTTTTGCAGAATTTTCTGTAATGTCTGTCACTTCGTCAGTGATTACTGAAGGCAGTTCTGCAGTGTCATCTTTTTTGCATCCCTGGACCGATAGCAGTATCGCAAGAGTCCCCAGATTCAACCATATTATTTTTTTAAGGAGATTCATCTTAATAATATCTCTTTTTGCCTGCCAGGGATTGCTGGGGGGAGTACACGATGATCTATCTTTCATTTTCATGTTTTATTGAATGGTAATATTGGTTATCAGTATTATTGTTTTGATTTCAGAAATGGTTTTTTTGAAAAAACTATATGCGGATTGGATTAATAAAAAGAATTGAGAAATGCTTTTAATGCAAATAAAAATATGAAATCCATTTAATAATCACAAATTTTTTTTTTAATACCAATTACTCATTTCAAAAAAACTGTCCTTCACCGGCTCTCATTTTCCGGCGGTCATTTGCCCGGAGACTTCTGTATCAATAGCTAATGGTGTGCAGCCTGGATCATGCTTAACTCTGCCTCTTCGCGGGATGATAGTGTGGTTGATTGTAATTTTGTGAAAAAAAAATATATAACTTGCATAAATTGCTGATTACGCCGGTTTTGATCATGGCCAAAATGAACTGTTTTATACCAGCATAAACTATCTTAAAAAAAGAAATGATGAAAAAACTGTTTTTTTCTGCATTATTATTCTCTTTTTCTGTTGCAGCCGTAACTCAGGTTAAATGGAGTGTTGACCTTGATGCCGGTTTTGCTTTCCAGGGGTACAACGAGGTTAGGATTCCCAGTTCAACCGGAACTGATTTTGACCTCAATAGGGATTTTGATATTGAAGGGCCGGTAATCCCTTTCAGGGTCAGGGTCGGACTCAATTTTTCGGAAAGGAACCACCTGTTCCTCCTTTATGCACCTCTTACCGTTAATTATGCCGGGATCCCTCCATACGATATTATTTACCAGGGCACCCTTTTCCCTGAAGAGGAATTTATCGATGCACTCTACAAATTTAACAGCTATCGTATTACCTACAGAAGGGATCTGGTGTTGAGGGACAACTGGACTTTCGGGCTTGGGTTTACTGCCAAGATAAGGGATGCAAGGATCAAACTGAGTACAGAAAATCTGACTGACAAGAAGGATGACCTCGGCTTCGTTCCCTTGCTGAATATTTTTGCAAAATATGATTTTCCGCAATGGTCGGTTTTCCTGCAGGGTGATGGACTGGCAGGAGGCCCCGGAAGGGCATTTGATATTAACGTGGGAGCAAAAATACCTGTTACAGACCTCACATCTTTTAAAGCCGGATACAGGTTACTGGAAGGTGGCGCAGATGTTGAAGAGGTTTACAACTTCACCATAATAAATGTAATTGTTGCCGGACTGTTTCTGGAGTTTTAAGTGAGGTTTTTCCTGCCGGGGTCCGGCCGGTTTTAACCCTGTCACTTATTCTGCTGCTGCATTCCGGCTCAGGCGGTCAAAAAACCGTTCAACCGGATTGAGGCGGGTTGCTGTGTAATCATTCAGCAGAACATGATCAGGATTCCTGATACTGTTTTTGACAGCATCAGCCGTCACTCCGGAGGGGTTGCTTGAAAAATCTGAAAAATAGTTTTCATCCATAAAGGCAAAAACCGCATTTACAAGCCCTTCTGCAAACTCCAGTCGTGCACTTGTAGTGAAGCGCACATCCCTGTGACATTCAATCTGGATAGCATCAATATTGCCCCCGTCCCTTGAACCATGGACCCTTGTTATATAACCTCCGCTGAAATAGGGCTCTCCTGTATGAGGATACGGATCGAGAAATCCGGGCACTGCAGGAATATCTTCATTGTCGAACATTCCTCCAAGTCCTTCAGGCCCTCTCAGCAGATCGGTAAGGGT
>PUMT01000228.1 GCA_003551495.1 Bacteroidota bacterium | reverse complement strand
TATTTTCGCAAATCAAGACTTTGAACTTTAGCTTTTCAATCCCATGGATTCCCCACATTTATACATGTCTTTTTGTGAGTCTTCAGAATCATGGGGAATTCATATATCCATTTTTAAAAGTTTTCTTTTTAGCTGACTGGAAATTAGCATATTTACCAGCCCACGTTTCAACTTTTCTGATATCAACAACAATCGTCTTCTGTTTTAATAATCCCGGAACTGGTTTTTATCTCTTCAATAAATGATGTTAGTGTTTTTTCCAGCCATTCAACTTTTTCCGGATTTATACAATAATTGGTCTTTACACCTTCAACTTCTCCTTTTATCAACCCTACCTTTTTAAGTTCCTTAAGATGCTGATTAACTGTTGTCCGGCTAAGAGGAAGTTCATTGGAGATATCTCCGCAAATGCATGTTTTTATCCCTGCAAGATACTTCAGCACAGCAAGTCTTGCCGGATGCCCAAGCGCCTTGAACAAGGCTGCATTTCTACGCAGTCCCTCTTCGAACAATTCTAACTTGTTTATTGCCATGCCATAACTTTTTTTGGACTAATATAAATTCGTAATTTGACGCAAAAATACGTCATATATTTTAAATAACGTAATTTTACGTCAAATAATTCCCGACAGGTTAACAAAAATCAGAATGTGTTTTTCAGATAACCCGTTCTGAATAGAAAAATTCTTAGCAGCCCTGATAAACTAAGGTTTTATTTTATCAAAGAGAGTCAATAATTTTTCTTTTAATAGCCCTGAAATATATTCTTCATACTCTCCGATTGGTTTTACAGGAATAAGATCTATTACTTCTTCAGAATTCAAACCAGATTTGAACATAGTGTTAAGTGAAGCTATCAATGTTTCATATACAGCTTTATTTGCTTCTGATTTATCAAGTCCCATCCCGGTACCCAAATCAGCAACAGTTTTCAACTGAAACCAGAAATATGTCGGCAACATTGCTGAAATAATTGCATAAGCTTCAAGTTTTTCTTCTGCAACCTCAAATGTGTTACCAAGTGATTTGAATAGTTCTGTTAATTTCACTTTATCCTCTTTAAACCCGGGTGCAAAACATACAGGATTGTAACCTTCATTGATAATAGAAGTTGCATTGGGGATCATGCGGATTATATTTCGGGTATTCAACTTTCCGGAAATCTTTTCAACAGTGATTTTGGGAGCAAGTGATACCACCACTGTTTCACCGGTAAGAAACGGTTTCATCTTTTCCAGGGTTTCCATTATAACAGGGGGATGAACAGCAATAAAAACAATTTTTTGTTTAAAAACAGAGTCCGGAGAATCTTTAATTTCAATATCCCGAAACTGTTTTTTTAATTTTTCCAGTATTTCATTACTTGTATCATAAACTACTGTATTAACTAATTCAACATTTTTATTACTGAATGCCTGGAGAAATATCCTGGTTATTCTTCCTCCACCGATAAAACCAAAAGCTGTCTTTTCCATGATCATGAGTTTTTTGTTAAACATTTTTATATTATTTTTCCGATTTTTGCGTAACAATACTTAATAATTACCGTATTAATTATTGCTAGTTATATAAATCAGGCTGAACTAATGTTAAACCATGATTGAATTACATAAATCAAGATACGTTTTTTTTTGGAGATTCATTTCGTTATTTTGCGTAATTACTAAATAAATATTGCAATATGCAAGAAGATTCCGTATTCAATGAAGAAATAGCAGAAATATCGAGGTTTGCAAAAGCTATGAGCCATCCTGTAAGGGTGTATATTATGAAAAAACTTTCAGGAATGAACAGTTGCTGTTACAGCGGAGATATTGTAAAAGAGCTTAAAGTGGGTCGTTCGACTTTATCCCAGCATCTGAAAGAATTAAAATATGCCGGTTTGATCCAGGGGGAGATTAAAGCTCCGTATATAAAATACTGCATCAATCGTGAAAACTGGGAAAAAGCCTGGCACCTTTTCATTGATTTTTTTGGCAAACTACCGGCTGACAAAATAAATCAAATTTCAATAGAATAATGTCTTTTTCCAGCAAACCATTTTCTAATCAATAAATATTAATCAATAATGAAAAGAAGCAGTAGTTTATTCAGTATTTTTTTAATAGGGTTATTTACTTTAAGCACTTTTGCTAACGAAGCTTTTTCGCAGGAAGAAAAAGCTGAGAGCCCTGTATTCGAATACAAGGCGGAAAACAATCGCCTTGAACTTGATACCATCTATATTTCCAGTGTTGAGGAAGTAAACCTGGATATTGAATTTGAAAACAAAGGTAATGCCCCTCTTTTACTTTCAAATGTCAGGGCATGTTGCGGCACCAGGGTTGTTGAGTACCCCGAAGAACCCCTTAATCCGGGTGAAATGGGCATTATTAAAGTCTCATTCCGCCTTGTTCCCAGGCCACATAATATTAACAGATCGGTTATAGTATCATCCAATGATCCCGGAGGGCAGAAAGTACTCAGAATAACCGGCAGGGTTGAACAGGGTGAGGAGTAATCCCTGAATTACCGGAATAACCTGGTTAATGTTTTATAACAGATTGGAACTCTCTGCCTTCCTGTAAACTGTTTTATATTAATTTTGATTAATTTGAAAATATAGGATTACCTGACTGGAACAGGTCTGATTACCAATTTTTTTAGATATAATTTTTATGACTATTAAAATATTAATCTGGATATCACGGATTATATTCGGAGCCGCCTTCATCTTTGCAGGATTCACTAAGGCTATTGACCCTCTGGGCAGCACATATAAGTTTGAAGACTACTTTCTGGCATTCGGAATGGAATCACTTTTCCCTCTTGCTCTGCCCCTTGCCGTATTGTTAAACACACTGGAGTTTGTAGTAGGTTTTGCAATATTGCTGGGAATTAAAATGAGAATAAGTGCATGGGGTGGACTTTTGTTTATGGCTTTTTTCACCCCCCTGACCTTCTATATTGCACTTACAGACCCTGTACCGGACTGCGGGTGTTTTGGGGATGCTTGGATAATAAGCAACTGGGAAACATTTTATAAAAACGTGATTCTTCTGGCTGCAGCGATAATAATTTTTATAAGAAGAAAAAAGATCCCGCCATTGTGGTCTGAAAAAAAAGACTGGTGGTTAGCCGCAGGAATTACGGTTTTCGTTCTGTGGCTTTCATTCTACTGCCTGCGAAATCTGCCGATAATTGATTTCAGACCGTGGAAAACTGGTAATGACGTTACAGAGCTTGTTATTCCGACAGAAGAGATTGCAGATATATACCTTATATTTGAAAATAAGGAGACCGGCGAAAAAGAGGAGTACCCTGCAGATAATTATCCATGGGATGATCCTGAATGGGTCGAAAAGTGGGATTATGTCGAACAGCGGCGTGAAATTATTCAACCTTACAAAGAGGCTGAAATAAGCAATTTTGAAATAAACGACGAGTTGGGGAACGATTTCACTGAATATTTTATTGAAAACCCCGGTTACCAGTTCTTACTTGTAGCATATGAATTGCGCTCCACCAATA
Source organism: Bacteroidota bacterium (assembly GCA_003551495.1). Lineage (GTDB taxonomy): Bacteria > Bacteroidota > Bacteroidia > Bacteroidales > PUMT01 > PUMT01. The sequence goes on along the minus strand of PUMT01000228.1, from coordinate 1,398 downwards.
CCCGTTCGTTTACAGCCAAAATCAACGAGTTTGCATTGAACGCCCAAAACGATGGTCATAACTTCATTGCTTTAACAGGTTCATCGTTCAGCTATATACACAGCTTCCGGGATGAGTATGAAACACCTTTTGACTTCTATCAAAGCGATCCAATTGAACTAAAAACTATCATAAGGTCCAATCCCGGACTGGTTTTGATGAAGGAAGGGGTGGTTCTGGGCAAATGTCATTACCGGAATATTCCCCCATTTCCTGAAGTAAAAGAGAAATTAATCAGGTAATACCAAACTTTTAAAAAAATCTCTCAGCATTTAATTGTTGAGAGGTTTTTGCATAATTGAACTTCTGAAGCAAAAGATTATATTATGCCTCCATATCTGACAATTTTTTAATTGTGCCTGACTGATACATCAGTTTTAGAGCTTCAATGACAATGTCCTCTATGATTTTTCGACATTATTTTGTCTGCCCCGTACTAATGTGCGATTCACGAATATATTGCAAAATACTGTTATTTTTGTTAAAGTTGAAGCTGATTTTCCGGTCAATGGCAATAGCAGTAGGATTAAAAACAAGCAGAATAGTTTTTGTTGCAGTACTTATGGCATGCTTCCTTCCGTTCATGTCACCGGTGATTGCTATGGCTGCAGGAATTACCCTTTCACTTGCCGGAATAAGGGATTCGCTTTTATCCGGGTATTCTTCCGTGGTTTTGAAAACCTCAATTGTACTCACAGGGTTTGGAATGAATGTGTCCCAGGTCATAGGCGCCTCTAAATCCGGTTTTATTATTACAGGTGCAGCGGTTTTGTTTGTAATTTCAACAGGTTTGCTGATCGGCATGCTTTTAAAAACCGATCGAAAAACCGGACTGCTTATATCTTCCGGCACTGCTATTTGCGGGGGAAGTGCTATTGCTGCAATAGCACCTGTAATTGAAGCAAAAAGCCACCAGATATCAATTGCAATGGCAATTGTTTTTATCCTGAATTCGGTATCACTTCTGATCTTCCCTATGATTGGGAATTACCTGGGGCTTTCACAGGAGTTTTTCGGATACTGGGCTGCTATTGCCATACATGATACAAGTTCTGTTGTGGGGGCTGGTGCAATTTACGGAAAGGAAGCTCTTGAGATTAGCACCACGGTCAAACTGATCAGGACACTGTGGATAATCCCCCTGACATTGGCAATAGGATTGTTCGGTAAAAAAAGTATCAACAAACCCGTAAAGCTGCCGTGGTTTATACTTTTTTTCATGCTGGCAATAATTATAGCATATCTTCTGCCGCAATTCGATAGCCTGTATTCAAATATTCACTGGCTGGGCAGAAGGGGCCTGGTGGCTGCCCTTTTTCTCATAGGCTCCGGTATATCACTGGGTGAAGCACGCAAAGC
>PUMT01000204.1 GCA_003551495.1 Bacteroidota bacterium | reverse complement strand
GGTTTGTACTTGAACCGCTTAATGAAATTGCACCCAAACTGGTACACCCCGTAAACGGAAAAACCGTTTCACAACTTTTACGTGAATGTAAAGACCCCCTGGAAGTTAAGCTATGGGAAACTGATGATTTGAAATAACCGGTTTGTAAGGGACTTATCTTTAGTGCACCGTTTCAGATCATCCCCTCGTCGGCAAAGCTCAGATAGGAGTGATCGCTTATGATTATATGGTCGAGCACCTTTATCTCCATAAGGTCGGCTGCCGCAACAAGCTTTTCGGTAATTTTCCGGTCAGACCTGCTCGGCTGCAGGTTGCCCGAGGGATGGTTGTGACATACAATTATTGAAGAGGCCGAGTGCAGTACCGCGTGCTTCAGTATTATCCTGATATCGGTGACTGTCCCTGCAATACCGCCCTGACTCACACGGATACGCTCAATAACCCTGTTCGACCGGTTAAGGAGCATTATCCAGAATTCCTCATAAAGGAGATCGCACAGCAGGGGCTGAAATATTTCGTAAACCTCCCGGCTCGTTGTGATTTTGGGCTTAAGATTATTTCCCGTTTGCTGCCTCCGGCGGCCAAGCTCAAGCGCAGCTGCTATGGTAATAGCCTTGGCCGAACCTATCCCGTTAAAACTTGAGAATTCCCTTACAGACCACTTGCCCATTTCATTCAGGCTGTTGCCTGCCTTGTTAAGGATTCGCTGAGAAAGCTCTACTGCAGTCTCTTTTTTATTCCCTGATGCTATAAGGATTGCCAGGAGTTCAGCATCACTGAGGGATGAAGCACCGTTGGCCAGAAGTTTCTCACGGGGCCTGTCACTTTCAGCCCACTCCCTGATGCGTAACTTTTTCGGATTTTCCATGGGGCAGAAATTATTTACCCCAAGTTAAGAAAAATTGAACAAAAAAACCTCCCTAAAAGGGAGGTGATATTCACTAACTAACAAATCAATAATTCACCTTAAAGGGCATTAACCTTTCTGGAGAGTCCTGACTTAAGGTTTGCGGCCTTATTCTTGTGAATGATGTTTTTCTTTGCAAGCCTGTCAAGCATCGATACAACTTTTGGATAAAGCTCTTTTGCTTCTTCCTTCTCAGTTACCGAGCGAAGCTTTTTTACGGCATTCCTTGTTGTTCTTGCATAATACTTGTTGCTGAGCCTTCTCTTCTGGCTCTGCCTGTTCCTTTTTGCCGCTGACGGATGATTTGCCATTCTCTGTTAATTATTGAAATGTTGAATATTTTGCAGTCCGTAGGGGAATCGAACCCCTGTTACCAGGATGAAAACCTGGCGTCCTAACCACTAGACGAACGGACCATTTTGTGTTTATTCGGTGTGCAAAGATATAAGATTTTTTTTTCCTGCAAAAAAAATTTAAAAAGGAATCCTGTAAAAAATGTAAAAATTAACGCCCAGGGTGCTGGGATTACCGCTCATACCGTATCCGGGTATATGCCATTCTTCCATATTTTCGTCACTTTTACTGCTTAACATTACCTTCCCTCTAAGCGACCAGCCCAAAAAGATATTGCCGGACAATTCCGTTTTAAGAGAAAAAACAGCTTCGATCCACTGTGCCCCGAGATTGTTTCCGGACATTTCACCTGTATAGTTACCCCATAAAGGATTTTCTACCACCACCTTATCGCCTTTATGCCTGAAAGTTGATAACCCGTAACGTAATCCGAATGCAATTACATCGTTATCCCTTTCGTAAAAATTGTAGTCTGCACCAGCCCGGAAATAAAGTGCATCCTGCGATATTTCATAACCGGGCCCCTTTTTTACACGGTTAACATAACCCAGGTCAGCTACCGCAAAATAACTTTCTTTAAAATTCATATCAGCCGTAAACCCGGCTTCAACCCCCTCCCCTTCAATGGCGGAAATTGCTGCGCTGCTCAGGTCAAATCCGATACGGAGCCCCCTGCTTAATTCGGCCGGCTGGCAAAAAGCTGCAACAGGAAACAAGAGCAGAACACTAAAGATATATTTTAAGGTGTTTCTCATATTTGTGTGTTATTTCCGGCCTTTCAAGTTTCAACGAATCGATTATGTTTGTGGTATGTTCAAAACTGCTTACATCGAAATGGAGCACAAATCCACATTCATATGAATAAAAATAGGGAGCCGCCGTATGGTGAAATGTGAGAGTGTCTGCAATATCCCCAAACAGTAAAACAAAGGCTGTTATATCTGAATTCGGGTCAAGGGGCATTGATATCCTCCTGACAGATGCGCTGTCGTATAACAGTGTATCCTCCCTTCCGATTGCAAAAACAGATACATCATCTACGGTTACCTCACCTTCCTCTCCTTCATCTATTGTAAAGAAATCGGCATTCAACATAGAAAGGGGCTTGTGGAAGCACTCGTTTTCACATGATGAAAACAGTGCCAGCAAAACGATCAATATTCCGGGTAATCCTTTTTTCCCAGCCATCTCAGATATAATAAGATAAATACTCCCTTTCCCCTGATTAACAGGGATGCGGGATAAAACAGGCAAAGTTATAATTATTCGACTATTATGCAAAAAAGGGGTGGAAATGAGATCTGCGCCTGTAAGGCGGCTCTTCCGGATTATGCCGGCAACCTCTTAAGTTTAGGTAAAAGGCAAATAATCAAACCGATTTGTTATCTTTGTGGATTGATAAAATCCACAAACTAAATCCGGATATGTCAGAAAATGAGCTGATAAAGCCATACGGTGAGAAACAGAATGATTTTGACCGGCGTTATCTTCAAATGGCAAGGATATGGGCAGATAATTCATATTGTGAAAGAAGAAAAGTCGGTGCACTCATTGTCAAAGGCAAGATGATCATATCCGACGGATATAACGGAACGCCGGCCGGCTTTGAAAATGTCTGCGAGGATGAAACCGGCAGGACCAAGCCTTATGTACTCCACGCCGAAGCCAACGCCATATCAAAGGTGGCAAAATCAAATAATAGCAGCGAAAACTCAACGTTATATATAACCGCAGCCCCATGTATTGAATGCTCAAAACTTATAATTCAGTCGGGTATAAGACGGGTAGTTTTTTCAGATAAATACCACAGTAATGACGGGTTCAATCTATTAAAACGAGCAGGTATAGAAGTTGTACAAATTCAATTATAAATAGCATATGCGGTTCAAATTTGGTAATGCCGGCAGTTATATGCCCCTTATTCTGGCCCTGGTTCTGATACTTGGAATGTTGATAGGGGTAAATCTTGTAAATGTTGAATCGAGAAAGCCTTTTGTCATTCAGACCGGGCACGACAAGATATCAAGCATTCTCAGTTTTATTGAGGAAAAATATGTTGATACAGTTGATGTTGATGAAATTGTAGAAAAAACAATCCCCTCGATACTTGACAATCTCGACCCGCATTCAATATATATACCTGCCAGTGATCTTCAGGAAGTAACCGAGCCCCTGGAGGGCAGGTTTGAAGGGATAGGTATTCAGTTCAACATGCTCAATGACACTGTAGTTGTTATCCAGACCATCCCCGGCGGTCCGTCGGAACGTATTGGAATTCTGCCGGGTGACCGGATAGTAAAGATCAACGATACAGTAATTGCAGGCGTTAGCATGGAAGACGAAAAGATTGTCAGCCGCCTTCGCGGCCCTAAAGGCACAGATGTTGACGTAAGCGTTGCCCGCCCTAACTTTCCCGGACTGATAGATTTTACCATCAAAAGGGATGAAATACCGCTTTACAGTCTGGATGTTTCTTATATGATAAATGACGAAACCGGTTATATCAAGATAAGCCAGTTTGCCAGGACAACCTTCAGGGAGTATGTAGAGGCTGTTGAAAAACTTAAGGAGAAAGGAATGCGCAAGCTGATAATTGACCTGAGGGGAAACAGCGGCGGATATATGGATCCTGCAACCAATATAGCTGACCAGTTCCTGGAAGAGGGAACACTTATTGTTTACACTGAAGGCAGGGCGATGCCCAGGAGGGAGATTGTGGCTACTTCAAGGGGTGTAAACCTCAACACTGAAGTTCTGGTAATAATTGATGAATGGAGTGCATCAGCAAGTGAAATCCTGGCAGGTGCCATACAGGATAACGACCGTGGCACTATTGTGGGGAGGCGCTCTTTCGGGAAAGGACTGGTGCAGGAGCCGGCAATGCTGCCTGACGGATCGGCGCTGCGCCTTACTGTTGCAAGATACTATACTCCCACAGGCAGGAGCATTCAAAAACCATACGAGAACGGGATGCAGGAATATTTCAGAGACCTGGACGAACGGTTCATGCACGGGGAGTTCGATTATCAGGACTCAATTAAGTTTGCCGATTCACTTAAGTTCGTCACCCCGGGAGGAAGAATTGTTTACGGCGGGGGCGGTATCATGCCCGATGTATTTGTCCCAAGGGACAAATCCGGTATTACCGAATATTTTGCAGACATTACAAGGGCCGGACTGGTTTACCGTTTTGCACTGGATTATTCTGACAGGAACAGGGAGAGTCTCAGCCGTTTCAGCAAGGCAGATGAGATCAACCGGCATCTTGACAATCAGGGACTGATGGAGCAATTCGTAAGCTTTGCAGAAAGGGAAGGTGTCAGCCGGAATGAAGAACAGATCGAAATCTCAGGTAATATAATTCATACAAGGATTAAAGCATATATAGCACGCAACATCATAGACAACGAAGGGTTTTACCCGATCATTAAGAATATTGACAAAACGCTTCAGAAAAGCATAGAGCTTCTAAATGATAAATAGAATCCTTTTTAGTAAAAAAATGCGCTAAATCCAGGCTGCCCACCTTCGGAGAGGAGGTGGCTTTAACCCCATTTTTTTTGCACCTCAACTTTTTTAACTGCACTTGTCTTTCGGACGATTCCTGCCGGGGGATGGCCGTATCCATATGCGCGGGTTCAATGATCTCAAAACATTAAACCCTGGTGCTTTG
>PUMT01000098.1 GCA_003551495.1 Bacteroidota bacterium | reverse complement strand
TTCACCGGGTAATATCCGGAAAGCCCGGCAGGGAGGAGATATCTGACATATTTTTTTCCCTTGTGTATTATGCAGAAAATCACCTGGTAAATGAGGAAATATATCTGAAGGAATTTGGTTATCCTCATTTTTCCCGTCATAAAGAGAGCCACAATAATTTTATTGAAAGGGTAATAAAGTTTCAGGAAGATTTCAGAAAAGGCAAAGAAAATGTGTGTGAGGATATGTACGAATTTTTGAAAAACTGGTTCGAAAATCATATACTTAAATATGACAGGGATGCAATTTCAAGCATCAGGGAAAAAGAAAAGAGAAAATAAAATGACAGGCCGGCAGCAAATCCAATTCTTATTCAGTTAATATCGGAGATATCAAGTTCCTGATATTCCAGCTTTATATTGTACACATCAGCATTCTTTTCCCAGATTGAATCAGGATTGCTGTGATTCAGAACTTTTCCCTGCAGCCTGGTAAAACTGGTGTCGGCAAGTTCTTTTGTAAGGGTGTAATTTCTTAATCTTCCGTCTTTAATTATACTCTTTTCATCAAAATAAATCCTGAATCCATCTTCTGATCCGTCATCATACCAAAACCAAAGTGTAACACGTGGATTTTCAGAAAAATCGTGTGGTTGCATTCTGATCTGGGCTGAAAAAGTGTATACACCCGGCCCTTCAACCGGCAAGTCAAAATAGATGAGTTCGTTTGCCCCGTCATCAGGGAAACTCCAGTTCCTTTTCATGTCCCAGATATTTTCTGGCTCTGCAATTTCCGGGTCATCCATTGTCACTGCTGACAATTCAGTTTGCCGCCTGTTAAGTATTTCAACGACCTGTTCATACATCCGCTCAAAATTTGCAGGATCGAATGCATAATAATTCATAGATTTTTCGAACTGAAACCTGTCCACCCCGTGTTTACTGAATATTTCGGCATAAAGATCAATTGAGTCACTGTCCCTGTTATCTATCATATCATTATGGTGGGTAATAATACCGTCATAATAGTGCAGGTCGGCAAGTAAATCAATTAGTTCTTCAGGAGGAATTATATCCTTCCCCCTGGGTCCCTTCGGATTTGTAGAGCAGGCGGTGGCAAGCAGGGCTAGAAAAAGAATGAAAAAAATTCGGCTCATAATACCTGGGTGTTACCTAGTTTTTGATAGGGTTAAAACGCATACCAAGCATTATTTCGTGTGTGCCCGAATTATGATTCCTGATCCCGGAGAAGCTGATATCGTAAGAATAGCCAAAATAGAATTTCTCATCATGTATATAGCCTATCAGTACCGATGCTGCATCACGGCTTCTGAATGCTGCACCCATCCATATCATTTCCCTGTAATATGTTCTGAGGCTGAGATCAACCTGGAGAGGTACAGGCATTGTGCCCTTTAGTATTACTGAAGGCTCTATGATAAAATCCCTGTTAACAGCATAGGTATAACCACCGGTAAGATAAAAATGGGTTCTCAGCCTGTTTAATCCGGTACCGTTTTCGTAATAATTGAGTTTATTGTTAAAAAGCTGGTGTGCTGAAAATCCTGCATAAAAATTGGGGGCATACATGTATATTCCGACAGATGCATCGGGAACAAAGGTGGATACGACAGATTCGAGCGTTTGAAGGTTATCCGGTTCATAAAAAGTAATCCTTGTGCCATCAATTTTGCTTTGAATAATTCCTGCTGAAGCTCCCATTGAAAGGCGTATATCGTTGTTCAAAGCTATATTGTAAGCATATGTGCCGTATATTCCGTTACGGCTTGTCGGGCCTGCAACATCTGTGTAGAGATGCCCTCCGAAGCCCATATCTTTTGTTGTATGCGGGCCATAAACACTGAGACTGTTTGTCTGGGGCGCATCGGTTATTCCAACCCACTGAAGACGACTGTTCAGTCTGACCTGATAATAGGCGTGTGTACCTGCAACGGCAGGATTTACTACATAGTCATTGAACATATACTGTGTAAAATGAGGTATTTGCTGACTTTCAGCTGCAAAAACCGTTAAAATACACAGAACCGTTACCAAAAGGACCTTTCTCAACCGAAAAATTCCGGCAGAAGATGTCCTTTGCGACATTGTGAAGATTGCACGGACTTCCCTGTAAAGAAATATATACATACCTTTTAATTTTCAGTTTTTAAATTTACCTTACAATAGTTACCGGGCCGGTTATAGGTTTCGTTCCGGCACCGTCATTTACATTAATCACATAATAATATGTTCCGACCGGTAAGTCTCTTCCGTTAAATGTTCCGTCCCACCTTTTATCATCAGTATATCCCCTTGAGTAAAAAACCCTCTGTCCGTAGCGGTTATATACTTCAACTTCTATGTCAGGGAATTCATCAGCATTTTCAATGACCCAGACATCGTTTGTGCCGTCGTTGTTGGGAGTGAAGCCTGATACAGGTTTTACCGGATTGAGAATATCGATGAATACTGAATCGGTTTCTGTACATCCATAAGCAGTTGTCCCTGTCACATAATACATTATTGGTTCGGATACAGATGCAGTAGTTTCCTGCTGATCTGTTACACTTAGTCCGGTTGACGGCGTCCAGCTGTAAGATTCGAAATCCCCGCCTGTTGCAGTAAGTATTACTGCTGAACCCGGGTAAACTGTTGTATCGCTTCCGGCTGATATCCCCTCTAAGGGATGAACCTCAACAACAAACGAATACTCATCATAGCAGCCGTTTTCATCGGTTGCCATGACTGTATATGTGGTTTCCTCAGAATGTGTGACAACCGGATTTTCAACCGGGTCAATCTCAACGCCTGATGAAGATGTCCACGACCATTCGGCAACGGGATTATCGGCTATAACCTGCGCATTGAGTGTAGTGCTTTCCCCGGGGCAAACCGGTGTTTCGTAATCAACCAGGACTTCTATGTAACTTTCATATCCGATTGTTGCAAAATATTCATATTCACAACCTATGTCATCGCTAATTGTCAGATGGTAATCACCTGCTGCAGCATCCGTAAGATCCCGGGTTGTTGCACCGTTGGACCAGAGGAAATCGTAATTGCCGGACCCCCCGGTAACTTCAATAATAATTTCACCATCATCAGTGTGGTTATTACAGCTTGCGTTAGTAACAGAAATGGTTTCCACGGAAACAGGTTCTGTTTCGTTGCTCAATTCTATGGTGCTTCCCGTTACTGTGCAATTGTTGTCGTCTTTTACCTTAATAATATATGTGCCTTCCGGCAAATCCGTAAAACTGCCGTCGTTAGATGTAAAAGAATCGCCTCCGTCAATTGAATAGTGTAAAGTGCCGGTGCCCCCGGATGCTTCAATGGTAATTGTTCCGGTATGAATTCCGGTTCCGGGGCAACTTTTATCGTTTGTCCACGTTTCGTTTTCAATAATTACCTGATCCGGTTCGCCAACGGTTAAAGTTCCGCCTGTTTGAGTACATCCACCCGAATCACTTACTTTTAATTCATAAACTCCGGCTGCAAGTCCGGTAAAAACTCCTTCCCCCTGGTATGTTTCACCGTTGTCAATTGAATACTCATAAGGTTCACTTCCGCCTTCCACGCTTATTGTGATGGTGCCGTCCGCGCTGCCGTAACATGATATTTCAGTTTTTTCAGCTTCTATAAGCATCGGCCCGGGCTCTTTAATAACTGCTTCTGTGTCAGCAATGCAGAGGTTCGCATCCCTTGCAGAAACAAGATAATTACCGGCCGGCAGAGAAGTGAAAATATTTGAAGTCCCGAATTCACCTTCATTCAGTGCATATTCAAGCGAACCGGTGCCTCCGCCGGCAATAATTTCAATTTCACCTGTTTCATCACCGTAACATGAGGTAATATCGGTTACTATAACCTCTTCTATCAGAAGGGGCTCCGGGCCATCAACTTCAACCTCTTCAGGCTTGATGCATCCCCTGGAGTCTATCACTTCGATCAGATGAGTACCAGCGGGCAGTCCGGAAAAAATTCTTGAGCCTTCATTGGAATCCCCGTTAATATAATAGGAATAAGGCGAACTTCCGCCATTTGGCTGGGAAATCCTGATTTCACCATTGTTATCGTAGCTGCAGCCTGTTACATCGGTGACTTCGGATATTATATAAAGAATTTCAGTGGGCTGGCTTATCGTAATACTGTTTCCGTTGTTGGCATAAGCAATACAGCCTGTTTCCTCATCCATAACGAAGCCGTAATAAGGAGTGTCGCCTGCCAGGTTATCGAAAGTGCCTGACTCCTGGAATTCTCCCGGAAGCCATTGTATCTCTGATATTGAGTAAACAAGATTTCCCATACCGCCTTCAGCATCAAGAATAATCTTGCCTGGATCACCGTAACAGGTCTTTATTGCAGGGGCGCTGAAGCTTATAAAAATCTGATCCGGTTCCTTAACTGTAGCCTCAGCTGTTGTCTGGCATCCATTGTCGTCGGTTACCGTTACAGAATATACCCCCTGTCCGAGATCCTCCGGGTTCTGAGCTGTTTCACCTGTATCCCACAGGAATGAGTATGGTTCTGTTCCTCCAGTAACTTCCAGGGAAATGCTTCCGTCATTCTCCCCGTAGCAACTGATGTGATGAGGAGTTGCCGTTGCAACCAGCTCGACGGGTTCCTCAATGGTAGCTTCGGCTGTTGCCTGACACCCGTTGTTATCAGTTACTGTTACTGTGTAAGTTCCGGCTTCAAGGTTGCTGATATCTTGAGTTGTTTCACCTGTATCCCATAGGAATGAGTATGGTTCTGTTCCTCCAGTAACTTCCAGGGAAATGCTTCCGTCATTTTCCCCGTAGCACTCGATATGGACAGGAGTGGCCGTAGCTAACAGCTCACCCGGTTCTTCTATGGTTGCTTCGGCTGTTGTCTGGCACCCGTTGTTGTCTGTTACCGTTACCGTGTATGTTCCGGCTTCCAGTTCGCTGATATTTTGAGTTGTTTCACCAGTATCCCATAG
>PUMT01000031.1 GCA_003551495.1 Bacteroidota bacterium | reverse complement strand
TTATAGTACTTTTTACACAGCCCGCCGTTAAGAACCGGCGGGCATTTTTTTTCAGGTGTAATTATTTACGGGAGGTTACCGGACTGTTCAGATTTTCTCAACTTTGCAGGCAGAAAGTTTGAAGGGTGCAATACGCGAATGAGGGTCGAGTTCATCCCTTGTCAGCCTGTTCACTGGTGACTCACTGTAATGGAAGGGCATAAACAGCTCACCTGCTGCAACTTCACTGCTTATACGCAGAACAGTTTCTAGTTCTCCCCTTCTGGAAGAAACCCTTACTTTCTGCCCGTCGCCAAAACCTGTTTTTGATGCATCTGAAGGATGCATCAGCAAGTAGCTCTCATTTGCAAAATCGGTCAATACTTTATTCCGTCTCGACATGGTAGCCGAATGATACTGGTAAAGTATCCTGCCGGTGTTCAGTATGAACGGGTATTCACTGTCAGCTCTTTCTTCCTGTACGGCATACTCAACCAGATTGAGCCTGGCTTTTCCCGAGGGGGTGTTGAATTTTTCGAGAAAAAGGGTAGGCGTTCCCGGATGATCCCTGTCAGGACATGGCCACTGTATTCCTTTCTTTTCAATTCTTTTATAGGAAATACCCGACATCATGGGGGTTACTTTGGCAATCTCGTCAAATATCTCTGATTCATCACTGTACCTTCCAATGTTCTTGCCCATCCTGCGTGCTATATCGAGGATTATTTTCCAGTCCTGCCAGGCTTCCCCGGGCATGTCAACTGCTTTCCTCACCCTTAAGACACGCCTGTCACTATTTACAAATGTGCCGTTCTTCTCGGCAAATGAAGCTGCTGGAAGAATTACATCGGCATATCTGGTTGTTTCAGTATGAAAGATATCCTGTACAACCAGGAAGTCAAGTTTTTTAATCGCCTCTTCGGTGTGGTTCAGGTTAGGGTCGGTCAGCATTGGATTCTCTCCCATAATATACATTCCCTTTATCTCTCCCTTGTATGCAGCCTGCATTATCTCAACCGTTGTCAGTCCGGCTTCAGCCGAAAGCGATTCAAATGGTACCCCCCAGATACCGGCCACTCTTCGCCTGTTTTCTTCATTACCCACAGGTATATATCCGGGATATGTCAGGGGGGAGGTACCCACATCCGAAGCACCCTGTACATTGTTTTGTCCCCTTGGGGGATTGATCCCGGAGCCCTCCTTTCCTAAGTGTCCGGTTATCAGAAGAAGGTTGATCAGGGCAAACACGTTGTTTGTGCCGGTAACCTGTTGACTTAGTCCCATTCCGGTAGCAACCAGGGATCTACGGGACTTTGCAAAAGCAATTGCCGCTTTCTCAATTTTCTTTGCCGGTACAGATGTTATCTTTTCGGTCAGCTCCGGGGTATAACCTGAGGTCAGTTCCTTAAGCTTTTCAAAGATATCAATCCCGCCTTCAATCCTTTTTTCGATAAATCCGGTATCTGTCAAACCTTCCCTTATCACAACGTGTATCATCCCGTTCAGCAATGCCACATCAGTCCCTAGACGGGGCTGAAGCCAGATATCTGCGTATTTTACAAGTGGCGTCCATTTGGGATCAATCACAACCAGCCTGGCTCCCCTCCTCTTTCCCTCCTTTACGAACGTAGCAGTAACAGGGTGTGTTTCTATCATATTGTTACCGGTTACCATTATACACCCGGCTTTTACATAGTCTTCTATTGAATTGCTGCCCGCACCGTCTCCAATGGATCGAAGCATTGCAACTACAGTTGAAGCGTGGCACAGTCTGGTGCAATAGTCAACATTATTGTTCCCAAATACTACCCTGACAAACTTCTGGAAAAGGTAATTCTCTTCATTTGTGCATTTGGCCGAGGAATAGCCGGCCAATGCACTGTTTCCGTATTTTGCAATTATTTCTTTAAACTTTTCAGCTACAAGATCAAGAGCCTCATCCCAGGAGACCTTTTCAAACTTTCCGTTCTTTTTCACAAGCGGTGTTGTAAGCCTTTCGCTGCTGTGAACAAAATCATATCCGAACCTGCCCTTGACGCACAGCCTCCCGTCATTCGGCGGGACCCCTTCCACACCGTTTGAACGCACGATCCTCCCGTTTGATACCAGCAGTTCAATCTGGCATCCAACACCGCAATAGGGACATGTGGTAACAACATTTTTTTCAACCTTTGAAAGATCAACTTTATCCCTGTGAGGCTTTTCCACAATTGCACCTGTGGGACACAACTGGATACACTCGCCGCAGCCGTCGCATTCCGAATCCTTCCAGTTTTCAAGACCTGCAACAATATAAGAGGTCATACCCCTGTTGGTAAACGATAGTACATTCTTTCCCTGAACCTCATCACATGCTTTTATACACCTGAAGCACTTTATACATTTTGATGCGTCGTAGGTAAGAACAGGAGAACTGTCGTCAACGGGATAATCAAGCTCCTTCCAAACCGGGGTGAATCTGCGTAATGACGGATCTTCAAGTCCGTATTTAATTTTCAAATCCCTGAATTCATCTTCATAGCACGGACTGTATTCCTCATTATGCTCTGACAACAGGTAATCGAGCATAATCCTCCTTGATTCTTCCAGCTCTTCGTCAAAAGCCGTAACCATCATACCTTCAGTCACCTTTACGGCACATGAAGCTATAAGACCTTTCATCCCCTCTATCTTGCACAGACAAAGCCGGCATGCCCCGGTTGGTGAAATTTTCGGGTGAAAGCAAAGTCCGGGGATCATTATACCATTTAAACGGGCAACCTGGAGGAGGTTTTCTCCTTTGACAGTCTTAATCGATCTGCCGTCTATACTTATTGTGATTTCTTTTTTCATTTTTTTTATTTCAAATCAGGGAAAAAACGGACTGCACTTCTGATTGGAAGTATATGTGATTGACCCAGGGGGCAAAGTGAAGTTTTCTCCATAAATTCGGCCTGCTCAACCAGTCTTTTGACCGCCCCGCCGTTCCCGCTTTTCCCGTTCATAATCTCCTGCATTGTAAGCAGCAGTTGCCTTGACCCTGCCCTGCAGGGAACACATTTTCCGCATGATTCATGTTCAAAGAAACGGAGTATGGAGTTAAGCATATCGGCTATTTCAACACTCTCATCCATTACAATTATCGCACCTGACCCGAGTGTAATACCCATCTCCCTGAAACTGTCGTATTCCAGACTGTAATCCAGTACCGAGCTGTCAGCGAATGTCCCGGCAGCCCCTCCAAGCAAAGCTGACTTAAAGCGGCTTCCTTCAGTCATTCCTCCCGCAAAACCGAATATCAGCGTCCTCAGGGTAGTACCCATCTCCACTTCATAATAGCCCGGGTTTTTAACCTTGCCGCTTATGGTGAATATCTTTGTTCCGGGTGATTTTTCAGTGCCAAATGACCTGTACCACTCCTGGCCGTTGGAAATGATTGATGGCAAACAGGCAAAAGTCTCAACGTTGTTTACAAGTGTAGGAGCCCCCCATAAGCCCTTTTCGGCAGGGAACGGTGGTTTTATACGTGGGTAACCCCTTTTCCCCTCAAGCGATTCCAGGAGTGTAAGCTCTTCACCGCACAGGTAAGAACCAGCCCCTTTTTTAATCTCTATATCGAAAGGGACTTCATTTCCGGGAAATTTAACACCAAGGATTCCCTTCTTCCTCATATCTTCAATGGCTTTTTCAAGCCTTCTTATTGAAAGCGAATACTCTCCCCTGATATAGACATATCCCCTCGTAGCAAGAATTGCGCGGGCTGCAATAAGCATACCTTCGAGAAAAATGTGAGGGTCATTCTCAATTATGATCCTGTCCTTGAATGTGCCAGGTTCGCCTTCATCCGCATTGCAAATAATGAAACGGTCGTCACATCTTAAACATGCTTCGCTGGTAAACCTCTCCTTCAGTCCGGTCGAAAAACCAGCCCCTCCCCTTCCCCGGAGGCCGGATTCGATTATCTCGTCGATTATTTCTGTGGGCTTTATTCCGGCAGCTTTTTTGAAAGCTTCATAGCCACCTGCAGATATATAATCTTCAATGTTTTCCGGATCAATTTTTCCGGTATTCCTCAGTACTATTCTGTTTTCTTCTGCCATGATCAACCTTTTTGGTTTTCTTCGTCCCTTATCAGGGAAATTAACTTTTCAATCCCTTTTTCGGTAAGCTGGCCATAAATCTGATCCCCAACCATCATGGCGGGTGCAATACTGCATATACCCAGGCACTCCGAGTATTCAACATAGAAAAGACCGTCAGGGGTTGGCTCGTTGATCCCTGTTCCCAGAACCTTTTCAAGAAGTTCCGGCAGGGTTTTGCCATCCATAATATGACAGACGGGAGAACGGCAGATCCTTATAATATACCTGGCCCTGGGTTCCGTGGAAAACATGGTGTAGTATTTTACAACACCATACAACTGAGCAAGGTTTGTATCAAGGTATTCTGCAACCTTCCTTATATGAGGCTCAGGCAGGTATTTCCGGGGGTGAGCATCCTGCACATCGTGCAGTATGTTGAGCAGATTCTCCTGTAAAGGGGAATGCCTGCCCAGGATTTTTTCAATTTCCATTGCAATAAAAATATCCAGTTCAAGAAACTATAAATATAGCATTCTGATACCTGAATATCAATATGAAATTAAAAAAATATCAGGTAAAATAGTTTGAAGGAAAGCCCCATCAGCCTTCGGCAGACAAAAAGAGTTAAACAAACATGGGGGTTTGACCTTTGGTCGATTTCAAATGTAAACAAATGCTCTTTGAGTTTCTTAATCAGATTTGAAATTCATACGACAAAAAGAAGTGAACTTAATTGACATACTATAATAACTCATTGAATATTAGTTTGATTAACCTTGTTTGTACGTATGAAGCCCCATGTGGGCGGGTTTTTAAAGATTTTTTGTAGCCCACACAAAATAACATGAATATTATTTTTTCAATTTTGCATAAAATCGATTAATGCAAAATTGATATGAAAACAGAAAAAGGATTTGAC